>CAZQVZ010000007.1:0-37006 GCA_964596895.1 uncultured Myxococcaceae bacterium | reverse complement strand
GCGCGCGTCGTACAGGCGCACCTGCACCCCGGTCCGCGCCCGGCCGTCCGCGACCAGCGCGGCGCTGGCCACCGCCCACTCCGCGCGCACCGGCGCGGGCCTGCCCACCTGGAAGCGCACAGGCGCGCTCCACGGGCCAGGCACGCCGTCTTCGTCCAGCGCGCGCACCACCAGCTCGTGCTCGCCCTCTCCGAGGGAGACGGCCGCCTCGGGGGCCGTGAGGGTCTTCAGGACCGCCGCGGCGCTGGGGACGGCCGCTGCCCCCGCTGGCGCGACTTCATAGGCGTGCGCGCCTTCGACCGCTGCCCACGAGAGCTCGGTGGCCGCATTCGTGGGCAGCACCACGTCGCGCTCGGGGCGTTGCCAGGCGGGGGCAGCGAGCGGCCGCGGCACCCGCACCCACAAGCGCACCGGCGCCGACGCCGCCGAAGACCGCCCTTCGCCGTCCAGCGCGTACACCCGCAAGAAGCGCTCGCCTTCGCCGGGGAAGGGCAGGGCGGCGACGGCGCCGTCGTGCACCCCGTCATGGAGCAGCTTCGTGAAGTCGGCCGAGGAGGCCAGCTGCACCCGCGTTCGCACCGCGCCCTCCGGCAGCCTCACCGACACCGCCAGCGTCTGGGCCTCGGACGCGAGCCGTACCCTTTCGCCGTCCATAGGCGCCAACACCTGCGCCGCGGGCGGCAGCACGAGGACCCGGCGCCAGCCGCTGAAGGGCCCTGCGCGCCCCGCGCTGTCCACCGCGGCCACCCGCCAGGCGCGCGTCCCCGGCCGCTCGGTGGGCAACGCAGAGGTGGCCTCCACCACCCGCTGTGTCCGGGGTCGTCCGGCCTCCGGCCGCAGCTCCAGCAGGTAGTGCGACGCGCGGGGGTGGACCCGCCACGTCGCGTGCAGGGGCTGCCGGGTCACCGCCTGCGCGCCCTCTGCCGGCGCGAGCGGCTCGGGCGAAGCGAGCCGCACCTCCAGGGTCTGCACAGGCGACGGCGCGGTGCGCTTGCCGAGCGCGTCCACCGCCAGCACCCGCCACCACCACGTCCCCTCCCGCGGCAGGAGGACCTGCGCCGAGGGACCTTCGGCTCGAAAGGTTCGGACGTCTCTCGAGAACGAAGCGTCGGACGAGACCTCGAAGACGTGCGCGCGAAGGAGCGGGTGGGGCTGGGCGGCCAGCGCCACCTCCACGCCCGCGTCGTCCGAGGGGCCCAGCAGCAGCTCCCCGCGCGGCCCTCCCGTGGGGACCGGTGGGGCCACCTGCGCGGCGATCTTCTCGGCCGTGGACCACTCGCCCACCCGGCCCTCGGTGTCCACGCTGCGGACCCGCCAGTAATGCGGGGCGTGCGGCAGCGCCTGCCAGCGGTAGCCGGCCAGCGGGACCTGTTCGCGCACGGCGAGATCCCGGAACCCGGCGTCCCGGGCGATCTGCAGCTCATACGCCGCCGCGCCGGGGACCGCCACCCACCGCAGGACCACCCGCGGGGCCCCGTGCTCGGGTGCGGGTGCGGCCTGCACCGCCAGCAGGGTGAGCAGGGCGACAGCGGCCGTCACGGCGAGGGCTCCCCACCCAGCTCCAGCTGGGCGTCGAGCAGCTCGGGCGCGTCCGGAACCGGCCGGGTCAGAAACCGGAACGCGCCGGTTGAAGACCACGGAGAGTCACCGCGCTCCTGTGGCGCGAGCGCGCGCACCCGCCAGTGGTAGCGCCCCTCGGGGAGCGCTCCCAGGTGCAGCACGGTCCCCTCCACCTCGCTGCGCAGCACCGGCCGCGCAAAGTCCGGCTCTGGGGCCACCTCCACCTGGTAGCGGCGGACGCCCTGGACCCCGGACCAACCCAGGGGCACCTTGCGCCCGAGATAGCCGTGGATGACCTCCGCTTGCAGCGGGCTCACCGGCACCGGCGGCGCATCCTTCACCAGGTGCAGCCTGCGGCCTTCGCTCAGCGGCACCCCCTCTTCGTCCACGATGCGCCAGAGGTAGCTGCCCCCGCCGGGGAGGGTGAGGGTGGCCTCGCCGTCCCCCGCGTCCCTTTGCATCACCGGCGCGTCCCGGGCCGTGCCCCGCCAGATGTGAAGCCTGGCGCCGGGAGATGGGGGGGGGTGCCAAAGGAGCGTCACCTCCTTCGGCGTGTCGCCCTGGAAGTAGTGGCGTTGCCCCGGCGCGGGGGAGAGGAGCGCCACCGTCCACGCGGCGTTGCGCACCCAGGCGCCGCTATGCCCGCTGACGGACTCGCGCGCGCCGAGCTTCGTGCCGTCCGAGAGCTCCGCTTCGCCTTCGAGCACCTCCACCACCGCCCCGTCTTCACCGCCGGCGAGCCGCGCGGTGGTCTTCGCGCCGAGGGTGGCCTTTCCGAACGCTGCGTCCACCTGGAGCCCGCGCTCCCCGGAGGTGAGCATGCCTTCGCCCCGGTCCAGCCGGAGCCTGCCGGGCCCCACCTGGGTGGGCGCCTCCAGCGCGATGAGGGTGTTCCCCTCCAGGTCGAGCCTCGTCCCATCCAGGAACGCCACCTGGGCGCTTCCGCCGGGCGCCACGAAGAGCGCGTCGCCTGCCCGGAGCGCCGCGCCCCTTTCGGCCTCCTGCCACATCAGCTCGCCCGCCTGTCTCCGCTTCACGTCGGAGACGGCGTGAGCCACCTCGGCCAGAGGCGGCGCGTCCCGCTCCGGTGGCCGCACCGCGTCCCCCGTCCACAAGGCGTAGGCGGCTGTCACCGCCACCGCCAGCGCCGCGAGCGCCAGCACCGGATCCGGGTCCGCGCGGCGGGCTACGAGGGACATGGGGACCTCTACGTGCCGCTGCGGGAGGCCGCCTTCGCCTCCTCCAGCGCCCCGTCGCAGATCTCCACCATCTCCAGGATTCCGAAGGGCTTGGTGACGAAGGCGTGGACGCCCAGGGACCGCGCCTCGTCCCGCGTCTCTGGCGTGGGGAAGCCGGTGATCATGATGGCCCGGAGCGCGGGGTACTCCGTCCGCGCGAGCCGCAGCACCTCCAGCCCATCCAGCCCCGGGAGGTTCTTGTCCGCGACCAGCAGGTCGAACGGGGCGTGCTGCAGCGCCTGCAGCGCCGCCTCGCCGGAGTCCACGACGACCACGGTGTGGCCCGCGCCCGTGAGCACGCGGTCCAGCAGCAGCTGGACGCTGCGCTCATCGTCCATGACGAGCACGCGTGCAGGATGGCGTGCTTTCACTCGCACCGGATTCCCCTTCCTCTGGAAGAAAGCCGGGCGGATTGTGACACACCCGCCGCCACGGAAGGTACGTTCAGCGCCGGGCTCCTGCCTTCATCTGACCACCGTGACGGGCACCTTCGCATGGTGGACCACCCTGTCCGACACCGAGCCCAGGAGCCACCGGCCGAGCGGCCCGTGCCCCCGGCTCCCCACCACCAGGAGATCTGCGTGCGCGTCCTCCGCGGCGGCGCAGATGGCCTCCGCGGGCACGCCGTACTCCACCCGCTTGTCCACCTGGCCCGGTGGCAGCTCCGTCGCCAGCGTGTCCAGCTCTGCTCGCAGCCGGGTGAGCTGCGCGTCGCTCTCGGGGCGCGCGGCGGCCCACGCCTCCAGGGGCCCGAAGGGGACGACGCTCGGCTGCTCCAGGACCGTGAGGAGGGTCACGTGGGCGCCGGTGGACCGGGCGAGCGCCAGCGCGTGGCGGGCCGCCTTCAGGGAGCCGCCAGAGCCGTCGATGGCCACCATGATTCGTCCGAGCATGTGAACCTCCTGTCGCGGTTGGCTCTTCTGGCCGTTGCGCGTCATCAGTGAGGCAAGCCACAGGCCACCGCGGGCGCAGGGCGATAGCCTCTGGCGCGGGCCCTGGGGAATGCGCAGTCGCTGCGCCGCCACCCTCCCGGCCGCACCCCCTGCGCCAGACCTTCCAGGGCTCACAGCGAGCGGGGCTTGGACCCGTCCTTGCTCGGGACGTCCCCCATGCCCCAGCGGCAGAAGACGCCCCACATCCAACTGGAGGGAGACCGCCTGAGGGTGGACGGCCAGGAGTTCTTGCTCGAAGGCGTGGAGGGGGTGGAGTTGCGCGAGGAGTCCGCGCTCGCCGGCCCGTCTTTGGTGTTCGTGGGCGGGAACGCGCACCTGGCGCTGGCGCTGGTGGCCTTCTGCCTCGATGCGCCCCCGTTCCTCTGGGTGGGGGCGCTCGTCCTGGGCGCGCTCCTATGCGGGGCCGCGCTGGCGGCCACCTTCCAAAACCCCTGTGTCTACGCGCTGGTCCTGCGCCGGGGGGAACAGGAGGTGGTGGTGGCCCGCTCTGCCGAGGCCGAGCCGGTGCTGCAGGCCCTGGCCGCGCTGCGCGCGTTCTTTGGCCGGTAGGCGCAATGCCCCCCGCAAAAGCGACGGGCGCGACCCCGCCGAGGGGAGCCGCGCCCGCGCATGGCCAGAGGCTTCTGACCTGCGGCTAGTACACGCCCTTCATGGTCGGGTCCGCCATGCCGAAGTCGCGCATGGCCTGCCGCATGAAGTTCGGGACCTGGTCGTACTTCGACAGCGCGATGCAGGCGCTGTTCGAGCTGCAGGTGCAGGCATGGTTGCTGGCGGCATCACAGCCCGGGCGCCCGCCCGGCTGGACGAGGCCATTCTCATCGATGTACGCGATGGACGAATCCCAGCGGACGCTCGGCTGGCCGGAGGCGCCCATCACCGGGATGTACCAGTCCGGCGTCCCGTCCCCGTCGAGGTCCGGGCCGTCGGTGGTGACGTAGGCGCGGCGCATCAGGTCGTTGGCGTATTCGAGGATCCGCGCCGAGATGCCCTTCTGCACGGTCTTCCCGAACAGGGTCTCCTTGCCGAAGGTCTTGGCCACGAACACCTTGCCCGACGGCAGGTGCAGCTCGATCCGGTTGGTGAACGCAGGGTCGGTATCTGCGCCGATCTCCCAGATGTTCATCTGGTTGAGCCAGGTCTGCATCTGGTTCTCGGGCAGGTACATCAGCGTCCAGGCGATGAGGAACTTCTGCTGCTCCCAGCCCACCTGCGACTCGAGGGGAACCGAGTTCGCCGCGTCGTTCTCACAGGTGATGTTGTTCTCGGACGGGAAGCACACCACCGGGTCCTTGCGCCACCACGACGGCCAGCCCAGCCCGCGGATGGGGAAGCGGGTCTGCGGGTCCACCACCGGGGTGCCGGTCGCAGTGGTCTCCACGCGCGGGCCCTTGATGACCTCGTCCCCGGTGAGGTTGTTCGCCAGCCAGCGGCGGTAGCCGTCGGGGAAGAGGTCCGCCATGGACACCGCGCGGTAGCGCGAGTCCAGGAAGTCCCGGCGCGAGTCGGAGATGAAGTTGTCCACCGACTCGGTCATCAGCATCGCCATGTAGGCCTTGTCGTAGTAGCTGCCGGCGTTGACCGTGTACTCGGAGGAGTACTCGCCCTGGTCTTCGGCCAGCCGGTTCTCCAGCGGCCGCCCGCCCGCGTTCACGTTGAGGAACTTCCCGGTGGCGCCGTTGGGCACGTTCACCAGGGTGGTGCCGGGAGTGGCCACCGTGTCCTCAGCGGAGCGGAGGATGGGGGTGCTGTTTTCGGCCCCCGCGGGCTGCCGGTAGTGCGGCCCCGCCTGCGGGCGGTTCATCTGCCGGGTGAAGTGGTCGAACCCGATGCCGGAGGCGAGGATGTTCGGCCCGAAGTACGCCTCCCCGATGACCGGCCAGAGGGTGTCGAAGTCGTATCCCACCTGCAGGGCGAAGTCCCTGTAGATGTTCGCCATCAGCCCCAGGCCCTTGGCGGCGTCACGCAGCTTCTCGTTGTAGCGGCCCAGGGTGCGGCCGGCGGCGCCGCGGACGGTGAAGGTGTGCCGGTTGCGCCGGTAGTTGTCGAAGATGTGGTTGACCTCCATCTGCGTCATCAGGAAGTCGAACAGCTCGTACGGGTCGGCGCCGTTGTCGTGGCGGTACACGGCGAGGTTCCCGAGGTCCGCCCACCGGTCGGTGGCGAAGCCGTAGGGGAAGCGGACCCGCCCGTCCGTGTAGACGGCGTGGGTGCTCTGCGTGAAGCCGACCTCGGTGGCCGTCGCGTTGCGCAGGGTGTCCCACTGCACGTAGTCCACCGGCTGCTGGCGGCAGCGAGACGCGGTGCCGTTCACCTCGACGATGAGGCCGTCGAGCAGCGGGTGCCACTCACCCATGGTGGCCGTATCCCAGCGCGAGGGCCGGTAGCTCAGGGGGTCCACGTCCCGGCAGCCCCAGATGAGGTTGTAGTGCTCCTGCAGCGCCGAGTAGTGGATGTCGATGGTGTCGGTAGGCCCGCCGAAGGGGTCACCGATGGTGGGGCTGAAGCCGAGGATGCCGCCGAAGCTGTCCATCTTCTCGAGGACGCCCACGCCCGCCCGGGTTCCCACCGAGTAGCCATTGTCCAGGAAGATGGCGGCGACATCTCCGTAGAACATCCGGGTGGCCGCGAAGTCGTACGCGCCCAGGCCGAGGAAGTCCTGCGCCGCCTCACCGGCGTAGTCCATGGTGGAGGACTGCATGAACATGGTGATGAGGTTCTTCTTCTCGGCCTCGGTCACCGGGTCCAGGTAGCGCGGACCCACGCAGCTGCCGTCCGGGGTCACGTCGGTGCACTGGGTGAGGGTCTGGCCGTTGTTCGTGCGCAGCTGCCAGTACTGAGGCCGGTAGTTCCACGCGTCCGAGGACGACACGAAGTTGTGCCGCAGGCCGATGGAGTGGCCAATCTCGTGGGTGGTCACCGCGTAGTGCGCCTTGTGCGCGAGGTACTTCTGCATCCGCTTCGCGCGGGCGAGCTGCTGGTCCTTGGACTCTCCTGGATTGAAGGCGCCGAACTTGGCCTCCAGCACGTCCGCGAGGTCCGCGATGGCGAAGGGCGCCGGCGACTGGTGCATCACGCACGCGCCGCGCTCGGCCAGGGCCATCTCCTTCATCCGCTCGATGTCCCGGGCGATGGCCGGGTTGGCGCCGCGCAGGGGCGAGGCGAAGGTGTAGATGCTCTGGGCGTCACCCAGCTTCGTGGTGCCGGCGAGCTCCTGCATCATCGGGGTGATGAGGGCCGCCTCGGTGGGCGTGCCCAGCGCGCGCTGCCGGCGGGCCTCGTACATGGGCTTGGCCACGGACGGCGCGAGCGCGTCCGCCTTGATGCTGGAAGCCTGCCGCCGCAGCTGCCGGAGCTGGCGCTTGAGGGTGCCCTGAACCGGGGGGAGGTGGCCCAGCGTCTGGGCCTCCGCCAGCGGGAGCAGCAGTTCGTTCCCCTGGTTGGGCACCACTTCGGCGCCCGTGAAGCTGCGGATCCGGTGGGTGACCTCGCTGCGGGTCATCTTCGGGGCCGCGCCACCGCGGGAGGCCGCGGCCGCCGCCACCGCCCAGTCCTCCACATAGGTGCCTTCGGTCACGTCCTCGGTCTGGAGCTCACCCTTGATGTAGCGGGCGGTGTCCACCACGCCCTGCGCCCAGAGGTCGTTGACGTGGGTCCAGACGTTGATGCTCGCGGCCACGGTGCGGCCGGTGAGCGGGTCGTTGGAGTCCACCATGATGCCCCAGGGAGACGGGGTCTGCGGGGCCTCCATGGCATTGATCAGGTGGTAGCGCAGGTCGCCGCGGCGGGCGTTGAGCGCCGCGTTGCAGGTGGCGACGAGGTCCGCCGGCTCGCCGGACTTCCGGGCCAGGTGGCACATCTTCGCGGTGACGCCGGCCGGCAGCCGAAGGTCCGCGGGCGCACACGCCGGGTGGTCCGCCGCCTCCACGGGGCTGTGGCAGAGCACCACCATCTCCTTCATCTTTGCCAGCGCGATGACGCCCGGGCTGTAGCCCCGCTCCGCGCCCAGCTCATTTGCCAGCGCATCGCAGTTGCGGCCGGCGTAGCCACGGAAGTTCCGGCAGTCGTCCACCTCGCGGGCGAGCGCGATGGCGTCCTGGTTGTCGTCCTGCTGGCCGTAATAGATGGGATGGTCGGCTGCGCAGTTGGTGCCGCCGGTGCGCACGCACTCCGCGTAGCGGGCGGTGATGACGGACGAACGCAGCGCCACGTCCCACTCGTGCACCGCGTCCGAAGACGGCTCGAAGAACTCCGGGTTGGAGCCGTTGGCGTAGTACCAGGGGGTGACCACCTCGGCGCGCTGCTGGTAGGGCAGGGTGCACTTCTGGTTGAAGGTGTCGCAGCGGGAGCCTGCGCCCGCGGCCTCGCACTCGTCGGCGGTGCCGTTGCCGTCTTCGTCGCGGTTGGGGTTCAGGCCCGCCGGCGTGGTGTCCGGCGTGAAGCAGGCGACGGGCCCGCTCATCGCCGCGGGGTTCGTGTAGTAGTGGTTCCGCTCCCAGATGTCGTAGCGGTTGATGAACCGGTACCACTGGGTGTCGGTCATCCCGTAGTTGCGCGCGTAGCCCTTGCGCTCGGTGGTGAAGGCGCCGAAGGAGCTGAAGCGGTCACCGTCCCAGTGCGCGGGCTCGTAGTCGGACTGCGGCACCTTCCGGAAGGACTGGCGGATGGTCAACTCCACCGGGCTGCACATGGCCGCGGGGCCAGGGCCGCCCATGAAGTCCGCGTCGAACCAGCAGGCCGGCACCGTCTTCAGGCCCCAGCCGAAGTGCGAGATGTCGATGAGCTGCGGGCGCGCGAACGCCTTGTGGGTCAGGTCGAGGTAGCCCTCCTCGGGGACGAAGCGGGGCGCGTCTTCGTGCGCCGGGTCGTTCACGTAGTACGCCAGGGGCTCGTAGGTGACGCCGCCGTACACGCCGATCTGCGAGAGCGTGTCGAAGTCGTAGTTGTCGGTGGAGAGGTTCCGCGACCAGTCCACCCGGATGAACTGCCGCTCGTACCAGGGGCGGTCCACCGCATTCTCCTCGACGACGTTGTAGCGCTCGCCGGTGGAGGGGTTGTAGCTGCGCTGGACGTCGAAGTGCCGGAGGATCCGGTACGCCGCCACCACCTGCCCGTCGTGCGTGGCGCCGCCTACGCCCTTGCCGTCCGAGCCGTCGATGCGCTCGTAGGCGAGCCGGGCCACCAGCAGGTCCTCCTGGATGGTCCACTTCACCCGGGTGAGCGGCTGCGCGTAGGTGGAGGTGAACAGCGCGTTCTGCGCGGCGCCGTACCCCACGTCCACCAGGGTGCCCTGCGAATAGAACTCGGGGTCATCCGACGCGTCGTGCAGCTCGTGTCCGACGAAGAAGCTCTTGTCGAAGTAGTCGGGCTGCACCCGGTCGATGGGCGGCTGCTCATCCGCGCAGGCGGCGCAGAGGAGGGCCGCCGTGGCGGCGGCAACGAGGACACGTTGGTTCATGGGGACGCTCATGGCTGTGGGGGCTTCGGGTTACAGGCGCTGCAGGAGGGCTTCGAGGTCGAGGCCCAGGTCGACATAGAGGTTGGTGTAGCGGTTGAAGAAGGGGCTTCGCAGGGTGCTGTCCGGCTGCTGCTGCGCCGACAGGGTGGAGGCGCCCAGGCTCAAGGAGAGCTCGCGGGTCAGCTTCACGGAGGCGCCGAGGTTGAACCCCCACGCGTAGCGGGTGTTCACGCCTTCCTCAGGGGAGAGCCCGTGCTGGGCGTCTTCGGTGAGCGGGTAGAGGAACCCGTGGTGCATGAGGAACTGGGCAGACAGGGACACCCGCTCATGCGGGGAGAAGCCCAACGACGCGCTCTGCAGAAGGTCGTTCTTCGTGTTGCGGACGCCGGAGTGCGCGTATTCGGCGCAGGCCACCAGGTCCCGCGAGTCACAGATGGCCAGCGTGGCCTCTTCGTACTGGGTGGTGGTGTAGCGGTGCAGCCGCTCCGAGTAGCGCGCGTCGTACCGCAGGGACAGGCCCTTCATCACCGGGAAGGTGCGGGCCACGCTCACGCCGGGGGAAATGGTGAGAAACCGCGTCTGGGCCTGCGACACCTTGGAGAGGCCGGCGGCCATGCGCAGGCCGCCTGAGACGTGGATGCCCGCGTACGGGTCCTTCACGCCCACCAGGCCCACGTCCACCGAAGGATCGCCCACGACGATCTCGTAGCGCCGGTTGAGGTCATCCGGCGTGGTCAGCTCCTGGCCCACGTCCCAGTTGCCGCGCAGGTAGAGCTGGCTGCCGAAGGACCACTGCGGCCGGATGTTGAGCCGGTGCAGGTAGTACGGGTTCCAGTGCCCCTGGGCGCCCTTGTCCAGGCCGATGGCGTTGTGGGAGTGCGAATAGGAGAGCGTGCTCCCCCGCCACGGCGCCTTCTTCGCCGGCGGCCCCACCGGGCTGGCGGACGCTCCGGCCTCGGCGGCAGCGGACGCCTCGGGCTTCGCCTCCGCCTCCACCTTCGCCTCTGCAGGCGCGGGCGGCGTCTCCTTCACCTCCCCTTCGGCAGGGGCCTGCGCCTCCGGCGCTGCCTCCACGGAGGGCGGCGGGGTGGGGGCATCCGACTCCTGCGCTGCCGCCGGCAAACTGGCGACCGTCAGGAGGAAACTGGCGAGTGCGACGGGTTTGGCGCTTTTCATTGGCCGACCAAGCAATGGGAGCCGGGCGTTGTGCAACGAACGCGCCACCAAATGCAACTCCCCCTCTGTCAGCGGACGTGCGCCAGGCGCCATCCGAGCGGGCGGAGGAGCGGTCGCGAGAGGGAAATGGACAGAGGAGGAGCGCCGCCGCGGCCCACCGGGCGGGCGAGCGGGCCGGGCCTAACCTTCGTACGTCGGGTGCAGGTACTTGCGGAGCTTGGCGCTCACGTAGCCGAGCGCGGTCCCGCGGAGCATGGTGCCCGGGTCATTGGCCACGGCCCGGACCTCCGAGTCCCGGATGACGAGCACGCCGTCGAACGCCATGCCCCAGAAGCGGCCCTTCACGAAGACGCGGTCTCCCTGCCAGGTGCGCTCCACGCCGAACCGCTGCGCCCAGTAGTCCAGAAGCTGGTCCACGCGGACGCGCGCTTCGGCGCGGCTGAAGCCGTGCGCGTGACGGACCTCGAGCGTCTGGGCCTGCCTGCCGCTGTTGGCGAAGGACGCGGGGCCCGCGAAGAGGAGGGCCACCGCGGCCAGGACCTGAAAGTGCTGTCTCATCACGTCACTGCTTCCCTGCCGTCCCTTTGGACAGCAACGCTAGCAACGCCTACTTCTTCTTGCGAGTCCCCCTCTTCGCCTGCGTCTTTCGGGCGGCGACGGCGCGGGGCGCGCGGCGCTCACCCTTGATGAGGTCCATGCCGCGGTCCAGCACCGCGGAGAGGGCGCCGGCGATGAGGTTTCCGGGCGGGCTGTCCGGGGCGCGCGGGTGGGGATGGGTGGGCGCGAACCGCTTCGCCTCCTCCAGCAGCGTCCCCAGGTCCTCCAGCTCCTGCCTGGTGAAGGACTTCCGCATCAGCGGAAAGAGGGAGGTCTCCTCCTCCTTCACGTGGTGGCGGACGTTCTCCATCATCACCGTGACCTTGGCGGCGAAGCGCTCGTCCTTCGGAGAGCGGCCGTCGAGCTCATTGAGCAGCCACTTCACCACGTGGTGCTCCTCGAGCGCCTCGAGCGCGAGGTCCGACTTCTTGCCGCCGCGCTCGCGCACCGCCGGATAGAGGAACTGCTCTTCGATGACCGCGTGCACCGAGAGGGCGCGGATCATCTGGTCCACCAGCCTCTTCCGCTCTGCCGGAGCGGTGGTCTTCTCGAAGCGCTTGAAGAGTGTCTCCACCTCGCGGTGGTCCTGCTGCAGCAAGGTCAAAGCGTCCATGTCCCCAGAGGTGGCGACGGCCCCCGCGGGCGGCAAACCGGGAGCCGGGCGCGCACTCACGCCCGCCTGCCCTTCGGCCGGGGCGGCAGCTTCGCCGGGCGTTTGCCCTTGAGGGGCGCATCGCCCACGCGGGCGTAGGACATTTCCCGCCCTGCGCGTACGGCCCGGAGCATCAGCGCCCCGCGGCTCATGTCCCCCCGCCCCACGAAGTCCTCAGGGAACCACAGCCGGTCCCCGAGACAGGCGCGCAGGAGGGCGGTGTACTTCGCGGTGGCCACGCTCCCCAGCAGCACCGCGCGGCCGTCCGGCCCGAGCTTCCGGGAGAGCGCCCTGGCAGCGCGCAGCAGAGGGTCTCGAAAGCGCGGATCGCCTTCGTCCACCGGCACCCGGGCGAAGGCGGCGAGGTCGTCGGGGCGCACGCGGTGCGTGAGCGGGAGGAGGCCTCGGCCCGGCGTGATGACCAGCCCCCCGTGGACGCCGCGGGGCGGGGCCGAAAAGGCCTGGGCGTAGAGCCGCTTGCCGCGGAAGTAGAGCCCGCTGGCGAAGGTGAAGACCTCTCCCAAAGACGCGCCTTCGGCACTCCGAAGCTGCAGCGCCAAAGGGAAGGCCGCCTGGGGGCGGGTGAGGATCCGCATCCGCACCCCGCCCGAGTTCGCAGGGGAGAGGAGGAAGACCTGCGTCACGGGGGGCTAGTTCGGGGCGGGCTCGCCCGGCGCCGCGGCCGTCGCGGTGACCTGCAGCGCGAGCGGGACCTTCTCGATCAGGCATTTGGTCTCGTTGCAGACGCTGAAGGAGAGGGTGCCGCTGACCTTGTGCGACCCGGCCTCGGTGGCGGTGAACGGCAGCGGGGCGTGCAGCGCGCAGGCCTCCTTCTCGTTCTTCTCGCAGGGCTCCTTCGTCGCGTCCGCGGTCCCGAGCGGGATCCGCTGGCCTTCGAACTTCAGCGCCGCAGCGCCGCCCTCCGGCTTGAAGTTGTGAGGGTACTCCTCGTTCACCTTGAACCCGGGCCGTGCAGTGATGGCGACGGTCAACGCCGTCTGCTCGCCCACCGGGACCTCGGCCGAAGGCGCCTGCAGCGCGACCTCGAAGGCCGCGCCCTCCGCGCGCTCGGTGGCGTCCGCCAGGGACCGCTGGGGCGAGGCCCGCTCCTGTGAGGCGCCCTTCTCCGAGGGGCAGCCTGCGAGGAGCGCCGCCGCGGGCAGGAGCCACCACACCATCGAGTTGTTCTGCGTCATGTCCTCACCTTGCGCACGGGGGCGCGTGCGTGTCGTTGTCCCAGAGCAACCCCTGAACGTCCCGAACGCCCGCCTGCTTCCCGCGGGGCCTCCGACCTCAGGTCAACACGAGCGGCGCGCCGTTCGTCACCACGAAGGTGTGCTCGAACTGGGCCCCCACGCTGCCGTCCGGCGTCCGCAGGGTCCAGCCGTCCGGGGCCGTCTCCACCACCTTTGCGCGCGTGGTGAGGAACGGCTCGATGGTGAGCACCAGGCCCTCGTGCAGCACCGTCCGGTCGTGGCGCTCGTAGGTGTTGGAGACGCTGGGCGCTTCGTGGATGAACCGGCCCACGCCGTGGCCGCAGATGTTCTCCACCACCTTGAAGCCGTGGCGCTTCGCCCGCCGCTCCACCGCGTAGCCGATGGCGTTGAGCTTCTGCCCCGCGCGCGCGGCCGCCATCCCTTCGGCCTGCGCCAGCCTCGTCGCGTCCAGGAGCGCCTGGAGCCTGGGGGCCACGGCGCCCACCGCCACGCTGGCGCCGGTGTCTGCCCAGTAGCCGTCGAGCTCTGCGGAGACGTCCACGTTCACCAGGTCTCCTCCGCGCAAGGACCGGGTGGCCGAAGGGATGCCGTGGGCGACCTCGTCGTTGACGCTGATGCAGGTCCAGCCGGGGAAGTTGTACGCCAGCTTCGGCGCGGACCTCGCCCCGTGGCGCACGAGCACCTCGCGGGCGACTTCGTCCAGCTCCGCGGTGGTGACCCCGGCGCGGACGGCCGCAAGCGCCGCGTCCCGCGCTTCGGCCACCGCCCTTCCGGCGCGGCGCAGACCTTCGAGATCTTCAGGACCTTCAATGGACATGACGGGCTCCTCCTGGCGCGACGAGAATGTCCCAGCCGGCCCCCTCGTGCACCTACGCAATGGATGGGGCCGAACCGCGCGAACCAGAACCTTGCCTCCTCCCGCAGGCTCGGCTCTGGTCTTCCGGCTTTGCATCGACACGCCCTCCATCGGATGAGCCTGCTGTGCGCCCGCACCTTCGCCTTCGCCTTCGCCTTCGCGGGGGCCGCGGCGGCGCAGGCGGCCGACGAGCCCCCCGACGGGCTCCCGGCAAAGGTCTCAGTGGCAGTGGGAACGCAGCGGGTGTTGACGGTCCCTGGCCTCCGCGCCTTCGCGCACGCGGCGTTGAACCCCGGTTGCGGGACAATCACGGTGCGTCCGGCCGGGGAGGAGCAACTCCTGTTGATCGGGGAGACGGTGGGGGAGGCGAAGCTGCTGCTCTTCACGGACGGGGCGCCGCCGCGCGAGCAGCGGGTCCGGGTGCGCCGGGGCGGGCTCGACGGTCGGGTCTGCGAGCTGTGCCGGATGCTGCCCGCAGGCTACGGCGCAGACGTCCGCCAGAGCGGCGCAGAGGTGTTCGTCGCCGGGACGATGACGTCCATCGACGAGGCGCTCGCCGCGGGCAGGGCGAAGAAGGTGTATCCGCAAATACGAATCGTCGCCCGGCTGCGGGAGGACGTGGTTCGCGAAGCCCTGCTCGAGCTGGGCCACGCCTTGTGGCGGGCGGGGTTCCTGGGCCACCGCGCGGTGGTGAGGGAGGGACGGGTGGCGCTCGTCGGCCCGCCGCTCACGCCGAAGGCGCAGGTGCTCGCGGACGCGGCGGTGGCAGCGCAGCGCGCCCGGCTCGACGCAGCGCTCCAGGTGAGCGAAGGGCCTGACGACTCGCTCCCCCGGGCCCTCAGCGACCCGTGCTCCGAGGGCCGGTAGCCGAACCGCCTGTGCGCGTGTGACGCCCCCGGGGTGCACCGTTGCACAGGGAGGCCATGTCGGGCGTCATGCAGGCATGGGTCTTCGCCTCGCACTTCTGGTCCTGGTCTCCGCCACCCTCGCCGCCTGTCCCGAGCCCGGCGTCACCGAAGGACCTCCCGGTCCCCAGGGCCCCCCGGGTCCCACGGGGCCGCAGGGCGAGCCGGGCGTTGCGGTGCGGGTGGATGGCGGCGTCGTCGAAGGACCACCGGGACCGCCGGGCGTCTCCGTCGAGGTCATCCCCCTTCCGCCAGGAGACGCGGACTGTCCCTCCGGCGGCGTGCGGCTTTCGGGCGCCAACGGGGAGACCGTCGTCTGCCACGGCGACGTGGGCGCACCCGGCGGGATGGGCATGCCCGGGCCCCAGGGGCCACAAGGTCTCCCGGGGCCGCAGGGCCCTCAGGGGCTGATGGGGCCGACGGGCCCTCAGGGCCCCGCAGGTCCTTCGGGAGCGACAGGCGCCACAGGCGCCACGGGGGCGACCGGACCCACCGGCGCGACAGGGGCTGTCGGACCCACCGGCGCGGCGGGAGCCACGGGGGCCGTTGGCCCCACGGGCGCGACAGGCTCACCCGGCGCGGTGGGCCCTGCCGGCCTCACCGGCGCCACGGGCCCCACCGGGCTCTCGGTGGGGGTGACGCTGCTGGGCTGGGGGAGCACGGCGTGTCCGCATGGGGGCGCGGAGCTCACGGTGGGCGCCACGGTCACCCACGCCTGCAACGGCGCGCCCGGGCCCGCGGGCCCGCCGGGGACGGGCGGCGGCGCCGGCACGCCGGGCTCGGGCACCAGCCCCGCCGGCATGCCCGCCATCACCTTCGCCGGCTTCAGCCCTACCCCCTACACGGGCAACCTGGGCGGCCGCGCGGGCGCGCACCAGAAGTGTGACGCGGCGTTCCCCGGCAGCCACATGTGCACCAACTGGGAGTGGGACAACGCCGCTGCGCCGGGGCCGGTGCCCACGGACGGCGCGTGGATCGACATCGGCATCACGGATCCGGGTTCGCGCTTCTACCGGAGCACCAGCGCCGAAACCTCCACCTGCACCCTGTGGACGGTGGACACCCCCAACGCGACCCACAGCGGCAACAGCGTCCGCGGGAGCGTGGTGGACCCCCAGGGCGACTTCGCCTCCACCTTCGTCGGCGCCGGCAACGGCGGCTGCCAGATCGCCCGGCCCATCACCTGTTGCTACGGCGGCACCCACGTCCGGTTCCGCGGCTTCACCCCGCAGAGCCACACAGGCGATCTCGGAGGCCGCGCAGGGGCGAATGCGCTCTGCAACGCGGCGTTCTCCGGCAGCCACCTGTGCACCACCTGGGAGTATGACCAGGCCGCCACGCCCGTCCCGGTTCCGGCCTCCGGCGCCTGGGTGGACATCGGCGTCTCGTCGACTTCGGACCGGATGACGCGCAGCTACAGCGCAGAGCTCAGCACCTGCACCCTGTGGACCACCGCGCAGCAGAACGCGACGTACAGCGGCAACAGCGTGCGCGGCACGTACATCAACACCTGGGGCGTTCCCACGAGCTCCTTCGTGGCCGCCGGCAACGGCGGCTGCCAGATCCCGCGGCCGCTGGCGTGCTGCGGGTAGCGCGCGCCCCGCCGTCTAACGCACGCGCGGGTCGGGGAACCGCCACGCGGTGTCGGGCTTCTCGAAGGTGAAGCGGAACGCGTCGAGGATCGCCGGCCAGCGGTCTTCGAAGCGGGACCCGTCGTATTCGGCCCCGCGGAATCCAAAGCCCGGATCCACCGCCTCCTGGATGCCCTCGCTTCGAGAAATGGGGATTTGTCCCCTGATTGTCAGGGGAGCTGACAAACACGCGCGCGCGCGTCGCTCCGTAGGTGCGCGTCAGGGCGCCGTGCGCGCGCCGCCCATCATTCCGCGGAGAGCCTCGAACAGCAGCCCGAGCACCACCACGATGGTGCAGCCCACCACGTTGAACCACAGGAAGCCGAGGCTGGAGGCGAAGTAGAGGAAGATGACCACCGCCTGGGCGATCAGCGCGGCGATGAGCACCGGTGTGGACGTCACCTTCTTGAGGAAGAAGGCCACCACGAACAGCCCCAGCACCGTCCCGTAGAAGATGGACCCGAGGATGTTCACCGCCTCGATGAGGTTGTCCACCAGCGAGGCGAACGTCGCAAAGCCCAGCGCCACCAGCCCCCACATCACGGTGAACCCCTTGGACACCCACAGGTCGCGGCGCGGTGAGGGGCTCGTCTTCTTGTGCGCGAAGAGCCGCTTGTAGAGGTCCACGGTGGTGGTGGAGCCCAGGGCCGACAGCTCGCTCGCGGTGGAGCTCATCGCTGCGCAGAGGATGACGGCGATGAGCAGGCCCACCAGCCCCGCCGGGATGAAGCGGAGCACGAAGGTGATGAACACGTAGTCCGCGTCCTTGGTCTCGGCTTTTGGTAAGGCGCGCTTGACCAGCTCCCGCACCTCGGCGCGGGCCTCCCGAGGGCCCCGGGCGGCCTCCTGGAGCGCGGCCTTCGCCGCCTCCTCCCCTTCGGTGCCGCGGGCGTGGACGTAGGCGGTGGCCGCTTCGCGCTGCACGTCGAAGGCGGCGTCGTACTGGGCCTGCAGCGCCTGCAGCTCCCCTGCGTGTTCGGTGGCGGCCACCCGCTCCAGCGTGGGCGTATTGAAGAACACCGGCGGGCGGGTGAAGAGGAAGAAGACGAAGACCATCACCCCGATGAAGAGGATGCCGAACTGCATCGGGATCTTGAACAGGCCGTTGAAGACCAGCCCCAGCCGGCTCTCGGTGACGGACTTGCCGGAGAGGTAGCGCTGCACCTGCGACTGGTCGGTGCCGAAGTAGGAGAGCGCGAGGAAGAACCCGCCGGTGATGCCGCTCCAGAAGTTGTAGCGGTTGTCCAGGTCCAGGTCGAAGCTGACCACGTTCATCCGCCCCAGGGCGCCGGCCACGTCCACCGCCGCGGGGAAGGAGACGTCCTCCGGCAGGCGCAGGATGACGATCACCCCGGCCACCACCATGCCGGAGAGCATCACCACCATCTGCCCCTTCTGGGTCTGGCTCACCGCGCGGGTGCCACCGGAGACGGTGTAGGCGATGACCAGCACCCCAATCACCAGGATGGTCCCGTCCAGGGACCAGCCGAGGAGGGTGCTGAGGATGATGGACGGCGCGTAGATGGTGATGCCCGCCGCGAGGCCCCGCTGGATGAGGAAGAGCAGAGCGCCCAGGTACCGCACCCGCTGGTCGAAGCGGTGCTCGAGGTATTCGTACGCGGTGTAGACCTTCAGCCGGTAGTAGATGGGCACGAAGACCGCGCTGATGACGATCATCGCCAGCGGCAGGCCGAAGTAGAACTGCACGAACCGCATCCCGTCCTCGTACGCCTGCCCCGGCGTGGAGAGGAACGTGATGGCGCTGGCCTGCGTGGCCATGATCGACAGGCCGATGGTGGGCCACTTCAGCGTGTTCCCGCCGCGCAGGTACGCGTCCATGTCCTGCACGCCGCGGCTCTTCCACGCGCCCCAGCCCACGATGAAGGCGATGGTGCCCACGAGCACCACCCAGTCCAGCGCGCTCAAGAGGCGTACCTCGTCAGGGCATGGAAGATCAGCGTCAGCGCGGCCAATTCACCGAGCACGAGCAGGTACACGTTCCGCCAGGTGCCGAGGAACGGCGGTGGGTCCTCCGGCGCGTCGGCCGGCGCCTTGGCGGGCGCTTCGTCTTCTGGCCGCACTACTTCGCTCCCATCAGGTTGGCGAACACGCGGTAGGCGCCGGGCACCCCGGCCGGCAGCTGCCGGAAGAACGCGAGCCCCGTGTACACATAGCGCCCCTTGCCGTGCCGCGCGTACAGCGTGCTCCCGCGCAAAGGCGACTCGCCCGCGTCTGCCATCTCGAAGAGCGGCGCGTACCGCTCGTCCCACTTCGCGCCGAAGTAGATGCCGCGCTCCTGCACCCAGCCCTCCCAGTCCGCTTCTCCCAGGAGGTTGGGCGTCCGCAGCGCGGGGTGCCGCGGGCTCACCGCCGTCACCGTGGCGGCCTCGTCCGTCACCCGGTCCCGGCCCACCTCCAGCGGGAAGGGCCCAATGGGCGCCCGCAGCGGGGCGAAGTGGTTGTGGGTGTTGTACTGCACCACCAGGGTCCCGCCCCCCTCCACGTAGCGCATCAGGCGTTGGTGCGCCGCCGTCACCGCCGGACGCGTGTTGTACGCGCGGACGCCGAGCACCACCGTGGGGTAGCGCGAGAGGTCCGAGGTCAGCAGCGCCGCGTCGTCGAGCACGTCCACCTTCAGGCCGATGTGCGAGAGGTCTTCGGCCACCGTGTCGCCCGAGCCGCGCACGTACGCCACCGGGCCCTTCGGCAGGGTGATCTGCAGGGGCACCGCCCGCACCGTCGAAGGCTGGAGGATCACCCGGTAGGGGATGTGCGGATAGTCGATGACGTCCTCCCGGAAGGACCAGGAGGCGGCGCCCACCCGGATGACCGGCCGCACCACCCCCGCGGGCGCGCCCTTCTGGTGGGTCAGCGCGAAGCGGACCTGCACTTCGTCTCCGGCGCGCGCGAGCGACACCGGCACCGCCTCCGGCGTGGCCCGCCACCCCGCCGGCAAGGTCAAGGAGACCTGACCCGTCACCTCGTCCTGCGCGGCGCGGACGCGGAGCACCAGCGGCGCCGGCTTCCCGTTGGTGGAGAGCACCGCGTCGCGCGTGGCGGTCACCGTGGCCGGCGGCTGCACGCTCACCTCGCGCACCCGCTCTCCTTGCACCGGGTCCGTCCAGGCGAAGACCACCGGCGTCGGAAACTGCAGGACTTCGCCCGTGTCTCCCTGCCGCAGGGCGACCGTGACGTGAAGCGCCGGCGACGAGCGCGGCGTGCCCACCAGCGCTTGTTCGCGCACGGTGTACCGCCCGCCGTCCGGCGGCTCCCGGAGCCAGTAGGGGACCGAAACCTCCGCGTCCTCCGGCACCGCGAACCGCGCCTTCACCACCTGCTTCTTGCCAACCTCCAGGGCCACGTCGGTGCCGGCGGCCCCTCCGCCCGGCAGGTCCACCTTCATCAGGCGCCACATGGAAGGCCTGCGCGCGACCACCTCCACCGAAAGCTCCACGTCTTCGCCGGGCGTGGCCGCAGGGCGGGCGGCGGTGGCGCGGATGAACAGCCCCGCACAGGCGGCGATGAGCCGGGTCACCTCGGCCCGCGCGTCCTCCACGCGAGGAGAGGCCGGCAGCGCCGCGAGCGCGCGCCGCGCCTCCAACAGGTGCGGCAACGCCTGCTCCGGGCGGTCCCGGTGCAGCACCCGCCGCGCCTGCTGCACCGCCTGCGCGAAGGGCGCCGCCGGCTCACCCAGGCGTTCGACCCAGCCGTGCGCGACCCCCGAGAGCAGGTCGCCTTCCGCCTTGGTGCCGGCGAGGTGGACGAAGTGCTCGAGCAGTTCGCCGCGCTCGCCGGCCACCCCGAAGCCCTGGCTCTTGTGCTGGCTTCGGGAGTGCGCCGCCAACTCACCGAAGCTGCGCCCGAAGCGCGGGTCATAGCCGCCCACGTCCTGCGTCAGCGAGCCTTCCGGCGGGGTGTCCCCACGCCAGGTGGGGAAGTTGTGGACCAGCCGCGTGGCCCTCCACGGGGTCACCCCCCGCACCAGCTGCTCTGGGAAGCGGGCGGGGTCCGCCGCGGCCTCGAACGCCTCTCTGGCCAGCACCGCGGACGCCGTGTGGTGGCCGTGGTTGGGCGGCCGTTCGTTGAAGCGGGTGACGATGACGTCCGGCTGGAACGTCCGCACCACCCACACCACGTCCGCCAGGGCCTCTTCGCGGCCCCAGTTCTCGAAGGTCTCCTCGGCCCGCTTCGAGTAGCCGAAGTCCCGCATCCGCGTGAACCGCTGGTGCGCGTTGTCGATGCTCCGCGCGGCGAGGAGCTCTTCGGTGCGGATGACGTCCAACAGCTCGCCCTGTTCGGCGCCGATGAGGTTCTGGCCGCCGCCGCCGCGGGTCATGGACAGGTAGGCGGCGGTGATGTGCCGCCCGTTGGCCAGATACGCGAGCAGCCGCGTGTTCTCATCATCCGGGTGCGCGGCCACGTAGAGCACCCGCGTGGTGCCGGCGAGCCGGTCCAGCGCGTGCGCCAGCAGGGCGGCGTTCATCGCGGGCTCCTGTGCGTGCGCCAAAGAAGCGCAGAGGGCGGTGAGCAGCAGTGTGGAACGGTTCATGAGAGCACCCGGCGGAAGTACGCCTCGTAGCGGTCGAGCGCGGGCTGGAGCTGAAAGTGGGCCACCGCGTGCGCGCGCGCCCTCTGCGCCAGGGTGTCCCGCAGGTCCGGCCGGGTGACCACCTCCAGCGCGGCCAGCGCAAACGCGTCCAGGTCGAACGGGGGCACCAGCCTGCCCACGCCTTCGCAGATGACCTCCGGCAATCCCCCCACCCGGTAGCCGATGACCGGGACCCCCGCGCTCAAGGACTCCAGCGCCGCCACACCGAAGCTCTCCGTCTCGCTCGGCAGCAAGAACGCGTCCGCGTGCTGGAGGAGCTCCACGAAGTCGTCGCGCCGGCCCAGAAAGCGCAGGTGTGCGCTCACCCCGAAGTCGCGCGCGCGCGCTTCGGTCTCGGCGCGCTCGGGGCCATCTCCCACCAGCACCAGCCGCGCGGGGACGTGCCGCCGCAGCCGGGCAATCACCTCCACCAGGTCATGGGGCCGCTTCACCGCGCGGAAGTTGGAGACGTGAAAGAGCACCGGGCCGCCGCCGCCCCCGAAGAGCGCGTGCAGCCGCGCGGGCTCGCGGATCTTCGGGGGACAGAAGCGCTCGGTGTCCACGAAGTTGGGGATGACCTCCACGTGCGTGGCCGCTTCGAGCCCCAGCCGCGCGCGCGCCTCGTCCCGGAGGTAGGCAGAGGGGACGGTGAGGCCGTCCGACGCGGTGAGCGTGAAGGCGGTGGCCGCGCGGTACGCCGGATCCGAGCCGAGCCGGGTCACATCCGTGCCGTGAAGCGTGGTCACCAGCTTCGGGCCCCTGGGCCCCAGCGCCTGGCGCGCGAGATAGCCGGAGACGGCGTGCGGCACCGCATAGTGGACCTGGAGGAGCTGCAGGCCGCGCGCGCGCCCAAGCTCGATGAGCGTGGACGCCAGCGCCACCGTGTACGGCGCATGGTCGAGCACCGGGTAGTCCGGCAGCGGGACCTGGTGGAACTGGACGCGGCCGTGGCCCTGTCCTGCGACGCTGCTGCGGAACGGGCGCGATTTGGCCACGAGGTGGACCTCGTGACCGCGCGCGGCCAGCCCCTCCGCCAGCTCTGCCGCCACCACGCTGCTGCCGCCCAGGCCCGGGAAGCAGACGATGCCCATCGACAAGGGGGAGTTCACTCGGACGACTCGAAGGCGTGTGGTTCGGGGAAGGGGTTGTCGCGCAGGTGCTGCAGCGGGTCTTTGAGCGCGACGGTGCGGGCGCTGCGGAGCGCCTCACCGTGCGAGGTGCCAATCATCGACCCGTAGTAGCGGTCCCGCGCCTCCACCGCATCCTGCAGGGTGCCGGAGCCCACCAGCGTGGCCACGCCGCCCGGGCCCGGCGCCACCTGGCTTTGGTAGCAGGCGATGGCCTCCCGCTTCTTCTGCGAAGCCTCGGACGTGTCGACGATGAAGGAGGGCGGCATCCGGTGCCGCATTGCGTAGGAGAGGACCTCGCGCGGCGCGAAGCGGGGCGCCTCAGGGGTGGCGCCGAACTTCGCCACCCGGCAGAAGAACGCCGCGCGCGCGAGCAGCTCGCCTGCGGCCACGTGGTCCGGGTGGCGCTCCTGCGTCCAGGGGATGAGCAGCAATTCCGGCCGCGCCCGCCGGATGGCAGCCACCACCGCGCGCACTTGGGCGTCGTCATACGGGGACAGGCCGGTGTCCGGCAGGCCGAGGTTCTCCCGCCAGGCAAGGCCCATCACCGCGCTGGCCGCCAGGGTCTCCTTCGCGCGCGCCTGTGGCGTGCCGTTGCTCGCGCGCTCGCCTCGGCTCAGGTCGATGACCGCGGTCCGGTAACCCAGCTGCGCCATCCGGATGAGGGTGCCGCCGCAGAAGATCTCCACGTCGTCCGGGTGCGCCCCGAAGGCGAGCACGTCCACGCCGAAGGCTGCCTGCCGTTCGCCGCTCACAGCGACAGGTCCCTCTGCGGCGGCGCTTCCTCCGAAGGGTCCACGGCCGCGAGGATCTTCTCCACCAGCGCCCGGTCCCCCACCTGCGCGGCGAAGTAGGACAGCCCATAGACCCGCTCCTGCGGCACGCCGTCCGGCTGCAGCATCCGCCGGAGCCTGCGCACCTCCTCCAGCGCCGAGCCGTCACCGCGCTGCACCGCCCGCGCGTAGTGCCGAGCGAGCCTGCCCGCCGCTCGCCGCACCGTGCTGCGCGTCTTGCGAAGGGGCGTGTTCAGCACCGCGCCCGCGGCCGCCAGCGCCGCTTTCTTCCCGGCCAGCGCCGCTTCGAACGCCGCGACCAGCGACTGCTCGAGCTCTTCGGCCGCCCGTGGGGCTGGGCTGGCGGGTGCGGCCACCCTCTGTAGGAGCGCCTCTTCGTCCAGGGGCGCGTCGTCGACGTGCAGTCCCAGCCGCTCCGCGAGGCGTCTCGCCGCCGCGTCCACCAGCCGGAAGCGCGCCCGCAGCAATACCTTCGGCGGCGGCAGGCCGAAGCGCTCATACAGAGGCGAAAGCTGCGCGTAGTAGGCGACCTCGGCCGGGCCGCCGACGTAGGCCTCGGTGCGAAAGAGCGTGTCCTGAAGGACCGGGCGCAACAGCGCGCTGGTGCTGAAGCGCAATGGCTCCCGCTGGAGGAGCTCCACCAGCGCAGCGGTGGTGAAGCGCCCCGCATCTCCTCCGGCGCCCACCAGCACGTATCCATCCTCCACCCGCTCCAACCGGTAACGGGGGCCCTGGGGGCCGGCGGGGTGGAAGAAGGAGAGCGGGGAGCCTTCGCGCACGTGCACCGGGATCGCGCGGCCTTCATCCGCCAGCGCCTGCGCGCGCGCGCCCAGCGCCTGCGAGATGCCGGCTGCGTCCTCCAGCGCGCGGCGGTGGATGGGGACCGCGGCCTGCGCCAGCGCTTCGTCCCGTGGGTCCACGAAGACGAGCCCCTCTTCTGCGAACAGCTCCGACAGGAGCCCGGCAAACGCACCCGCCCAGCCTTCGCCGGGCCGGTAGTGCCGCTCGAGGCGCGCGAGGTGCGCCGGCGCGTGCGGCAGCGGCCCCACCGCGCTCGCGAGGAAGGCGCGGGCCTGCGCCACGTCCGAAGGCAGCGCGCAGTGCGCCACCGGGACGCGGTTGTGTCCGCCGCCGTCGGAGACCTCGAGCGGCCGCGCCGTCCCGTCCTCCAGCAGCGTCCGGACCCGGGCGATCTCCGGCAGGTCGTGGTCTTCGGTCTGCAACCAGAAGACCGGCACCGCGCCTTTGGCCTGCGCCCGGCGGATGGCGGTGGCGGCCTTGTACAGCGTGTACAAGGGCCCGCCGAACAGGCCCACCTGTTGTCCGGTGATGACCGCGGGGGCGCCTTCGCGCAGCAGGCGCAGGTGACGGTCCCTTTGCGGCGAAGGCGCCAGCCGCGCGTTCTGCGCGACCAGCGCCTGGCTCACGAGGCCTGGGCTACTTCCAGGACTTGATGGCACTCGTGACCTGCGGGCGGAAGAACCCTTCGAAGACGTTGTCCCCCTTGCCGAGGTTCATCGCCTCCTCCGCCGCGGCCACCGCCTCGGGCTTGCGGTTCTTCTTCGCCAGCGCCTGGGCCCGGATCCACTGGTTCCACCAGGTGGGCTGGATGGCCACCGACTTCTCCGCGTACTCCAGCGCCTTGTCCACGTCCCCGCCGGACTCCAGCAGGTAACGCGCGGACGCGAAGTGGGGACGCCAGGCCTCCTTCACCGCGCCGTCGATGTTGGCGGCCACGTGCGCCCTGGTGTCCACCTTCAGCGGCACGCGCACGCGCAGCTTCTCCCACTCGAGGTCCAGGTTCACCGCGTCATCCGTCATGTCCGAGAAGATGAAGGTCATCCGCTCCCGGCTGCCGGCGAGCGGGATGGGCTTCACCTGCACCCGGGCCACGTCGAACTTCTGGTCGTAGTTGTTGGAGCCCCAGCCCTCCGCGCGCGAGCTGAGGATGAGGGTCCACTGCGCCTTCCCGGGGATGGAGAAGATGGCGTAGGTGCCCGCGGGGACGGCCTTGCCGCCAAAGGTGAAGTCACGGCTGGCGGTGAGTTTGGTGGTGGCGTTGGCGCCGGTCCGCCAGACCTGGTCATGGGGAACGAGCCCACCCCAGACCTTGCGGCCCTTCACGCCGGGGGAGGAGTAGTCCACCGCGAGGTCGGTCACGCCGACGCGGGTCTCCACGCGGGACTTCGGGCTTGCGGCCGGGAGATCCGGGTTGGACTGCGCGAGAGCAGCCAGGGGAATGAGCGCCAGGAGCGCTGCTGAGAGTGCGAGGTGCTTCAAGGTCTTCTCCTTGAGGATGAATGGGTCGCGCATGGTACCCGCCTGAACCGAACTGGAAAGGTGATAAGGCCACCGCGATGAATCCCATCTCGATCCACTTCCACGAGGTGGCCCTCAAGGGCGGCAACCGCGTGATGTTCGAGCGGAAGCTGAAGCAGAACGTGCTCACCGCGCTGGGCCCCCTGGGCCAGATGCGCGTGGACCGCTACCCGGGCGGCATGCTGGTGGAGGGCGACGGCGACGAAGCGGAGGCCCTGCGCCGCACGCTCGAGGTGTGTGGCGTGGCCCACGCGATGCCGGTGGTGCGCTGCGCCGCGGACGCGCGCGCGGCGGCGGACGTCATCGTCCAGGCGCTGGGTGACCTGAAGCCCGTCAACTTCCGCACCACCACCCGCAGGCGCGACAAGAAGTTCCCGCAGAACTCCGACGAGCTGAACCGCATCATCGGCGGGTACGTCCACACCGAGACCGGCATCCCGGTCCGCCTCAACCAGCCCGCGCTCGAAGCCTTCGTCCTCGTCTACGGCGACCAGATGCTGGTGGGCACCCGGAAGGTCCGCGGCGTGGGGGGGCTGCCGGTGGGCACCGCCGGCAAGGTGATGGTGCTCCTCTCCGGCGGCATCGACTCGCCGGTGGCGGCGTGGCGGATGATGAAGCGCGGCTGCCGCGCGGACTTCGTGCACTTCCACAGCTACCCCCGGGTGGACAGAGCCAGCATCGAGAAGACGGAGGAGCTGGCGGAGAGTCTCACCCGCTGGCAATACCGCTCGCGGTTGCACCTGGTCCCGCTGATTGAAATCCAGACCGCGGTGCGGCTGGGCGCGCCGGAGCGGCTGCGGGTCCTGCTCTACCGGCGGTTCATGGTGCGGCTCGCGGAGAAGCTCGCGCAGCACCGCGGCTGCCGCGCCCTGGTCACCGGGGAGAGCGTGGGGCAGGTGGCGTCCCAGACGCTGCAGAACATCGCCGCGGTGGACGCGGTGGCCAACCTGCCGGTGCTGCGGCCCCTCTGCGGGATGGACAAGCAGGAGATCATCGACCAGTCCCTGATCATCGGCACCTTCGAGACCTCCATCCTCCCTGACCAGGACTGCTGCCAGCTCTTCCTTCCCAAGAGCCCCACCGTCGCTTCCACGGACGAGGAGTGCGCCCGCGCGGAGGAGAAGCTGGACGTGGCGGCCCTGTGCGAAGAGGCGCTCCGGGGCACCGAGGTCCGTGAGTACTACTGGCCGCAGAAGCCCCCCAGGCCGGCCCGGCCCGCCGCCGCCGAAGCGCCGCCGCTGGGTTAGGCCGCGCCCGTCCGCTCGAGAAACCGCGAGAGGGCGTCTTGCACCTGCTCCGGCGCCTCTTCGTGGGGCCAGTGGCCTGCGCCCTCCAGCGTCAGGACCTCCGCCTGCGGCAGGGCCTGTTGCCACCGCGCCAGCACCGCCCTGGGGAACGCGGAGTCCTTCTGTCCCCAGACGACGAGCGCAGGCAGCGTGGCCAGCGCGGCGCGCCGGTCCCAGAGGGCGCGGTAGTGCGCGCTCGAGCCCAGGAGGGCGTGGGCCAGCGTCCATAGGACCCGGACCCGGGCGGGGCGGTCCTCCTGAAACGGGGCGAGGTACTGCCCGCGGATGGCCCGCGTCAGCTTCTTGCGGTCCCCCCACGCCGCCGGCGCGATGACCCGGAGCGAGAAGTTGAGCCACCTATAAAGGAAGCGGCCCAGGGCGCCGCCGGCCAGCTTCGCGCGGCGGGCCATCACCGGGTCGTCCTCGAAGGACCACATCCAGGAGTTCAGGACCACCAGCCGCTCCACCCGGCGGGCCTCGAGCGCCAGCGGCAGGGCGATGGGGCCGCCGAAGTCGTGGACCGCCAGGGTGAGGTCCTGCAGGTCCAGCGCTTCGACGAAGGCGCGCAGCACGTCGGCGTGCGCCTCGGGGGTGTACGCGAAGCTCGTCGGCCGCTCGGACAGGCCAAAGCCGAGCAGGTCCGGCGCGATGCAGCGGTAGCGGCCACTCAGAGCCCGGACGAGGTGGCGGAACTCGAAGCTCCAGCTCGGCGTGCCGTGGACGAAGAGCACCGGCGGTCCCTTCCCTTCGTCCAGGTAGCTCAGGCGGCCTTGCGGCACCTGCAGCGCGCGCGGCGTGAACGGATAGGCGCTGCGGTCCAGCCAGGCGGGCAGGGCGGTGGGGGTCATCTGGGGCTCCCTTGGTGCGCGGGGATGCGGGCGCGAAAGAAAATGGTCAAGCATCCTTGACTAGATGGTTAATTGCCCCTGACCAATTCGTCAAGGATGCTTGTTCAATTCGTCGAAGGGGTGCCATGGATTGGAAGCGGCTGGAGGCCATGAAGCGCGCCAATGTGGGGCAGCTGCTCCTCAAGTGCGCGCGCCTGCTGGATGAGGCGGCGGTCGAGAAGGTGAACGCCGAAGGCGGGCTGCGGACGCAGGTGCGGCCCGCCCACACGCGGCTGTTTCCCCATATCGACCCCGAAGGGACGCGGCCGTCGGAGCTGGCGCGCAGGCTGGGCATCACCAAGCAGGCGGTGGGGCAGCTCGTGGATGACCTGGTGGGGCTGAAGGTCCTGGAGCTTTCGCCGGACCCCGCGGACGGCAGGGCCCGGCTGGTGCGCTTCACCTCGGAGGGCCAGGTGGCCATGGCCCACGGGCTGGCCGTCCTCAGCGATCTCGAGGATGCCCTGGCCAAAGACGTGGGCAAGGCGCGGATGAAGGAGCTCGGCGCCATCCTCACGGACGTCCTGGAGGCCCTCGAGCGCCGACGGGGTTGAGCCTTTGCCCCCCAAGAGGGGATGCTCGGAGCCCCGAATGGACTCCGACCCGGCGAACGTCGATCCGAAGGACCTGATCCCAAGGCTGCTTGGGGACCGGGTCCCAGGGCTGCGCACCCAGGTGCAGCTGCAGCCGAGCCTTCAGAGCGCAGGTCTCTACGACGCGTGCGTTCGCGGCTCGGACCGGACCTTCAAGCTGTACGACTTCGAGGTCTCCATTGCCCGGATGCTCAACGGGCGGCGGACGGCCTCCGAGCTCATCGAGGCGGCGGGCCGGATCGGCATCCCGGTGTCTTTGGACAGCCTGGGCAAGTTCATCCGCCAGCTCCACGCGTACGGCTTCGTGGCGCCGCCCGGCGCGCCCCCGGGCGAGGAGGAGGGGCCGTGGACCCCACGCTCGGAGTGGAAGCCCGAGGTGCGCGAGCTCTTCCAGAGCGCGCTGCGGACCTTCCGGATGGACAGGGCCGCCGAGGCCCGCGAGTACCTCGAGGCGCTCCTCCAGATAGAGCCGGAGGTCCCCGAGGCCATCGCGCTGCTCACCCGAATCGAAGAGCGGCTCGCGGGAGAGACCCCGGAGCTGCCAGCGCCCACCTTCACCGAGCTGCACACGCCCGAGGCCTCCGTCGTGGCCTTCGTGCCGCCCGGCCTCGCCGCGGCAGACGAGGAGCCGTTCGAGATCCCACCGCCCAACGCCCCGCCCGAGCCGGCTGCGCTGACCTGGCGGGGGCTGCCAGCAGCGGAGGACTCGCTCGGCACCTTCGCGCCGGTCGCAGCGGACGCGCCGAAGCCCGCGGCGGCACAGAGCCCTCTGGACAGCCCCGCGCCCATCGCTGCGGACGCGCCGGCCTGGCCGAAGCCCAAAGCCGCCCCGGACGTTCCGCACGCCTCTGCAGCGGTCGAGTCGGCCGTGCAGATGCTGCAGCGGCTGCCGCCTCCCGAAGCGGCGGCCGCCGCCGCCACCGCGCCCCTCACCCCGAACACGACATCCCCGAACGACGAAGCGGGCCGGGCCCCCGCAGACCTCTCCGCCGGGCCGCAGCTCTCCGGCGCTGCAGCGGCTTCGCCGCCCCCTCCATCCGGTGGCAGCCCCGCCGTCGAGCCGTCGCCCTCCTTCAGGTCCACCGACACCCCGTCCCTCCCGCCGCGCCGCATCACCGCCGCAATCCTCCTTCCGCCGCCCGAGGAACCTCTCCCCGACATCCGCCGCCCCAGCCCCAGACCCCGGTGGCCGGCGTTCGCGGCGGGCACGGTGATCGCCGCGCTGCTCGCCGTCCTCGGGGTCCCCGTCCCCTTCTCGGTCAGCGGCGCGGTGGAGCTCGACGCTGCGGCCCGCGCGCCCGTCACCAGCCCCATCGAAGGGCACGTGGTGGAGCTTCTGGCCGAGCCGGGCGCCTGGTTGGAGAAGGGCGCGCCGGTCGCCCGCATCGAGCCATTGGACCTCACCGCGAACGTCACCGCCGCGCGCGAGGAGCTGACCGCGCTCGAGCAGCGCCGGCAGAGCGCGCTTCGCAAGGCGGACTCTCCGCAGGCGCGCCGCCAGAAGGCCGCGCTCGAGAAGCTGCAGTCCGAGCGCGCGCGGCTGCAGGCACAGCGGGACCGGCTCGCCAGAGATCCCCGCAACCGGCGGCGGCTTCAGGGCGTCATCCGCTCCCTCGCGAAGAAGAGCGCAGAGGTCATCAAGGCCGAGCGCGCCTGGGAATCCTCCGCCGGGATCGCCAATCGCGAAGCGCTCGAGAAGCGCCAGGAGGCGGTCGCAGGCAGGCTCGCGGAGTGGGAGGCGGCGCAGGAAGAGGGCATCGCCCGCGCTTCGGCGGCGGGACGGTTCACGCCGTCCCAGGGCGTGGGAGATCTGGTGGAGGCGGGCTCGCCTCTGGGCGAGATGGTGGACGCGCGGCGCCTGCACGGGACGGTAGCGGTGTCTCCCGGCCAGGCAGCGCGGGTGACCGCGGGGCAGCCCTTGACCTTGCGTCTGTCGCAAGAAGGCCTGGGCCCCGTGGCCACCACCGTGACCCGCATGGCGGATGCGCCGGGCGCAGGCGGACTCTGGTACGCCGAGCTCGAATTGGAGAACGAAGACGGCCGCATCGCGCTGCCGACGTCCGGCGCCGCGGAGATCCACTGCGACAGGACGCCGCTGCTGTCCCACCTGCTGGCGGTCCTGGGGATGTAGCGGCCTGTTTCCTTTCCGACTGGGCGGACGGTTATAACAGCGGCGCTTATTTCCATCATGAGGCCGCAGATGAACGTCGCTCGCCTGTCCCTGGTCGTCTCTTGCCTGCTCGGCACCGCCGCCCACGCCGCCCACCCGATCACGCCGACGAACCTTCGTCAGAATCTGGGAGGCCCGACAGGTCCCGCCATCGCCCCCGGTGGCGCGGTCCCGCCCGGCACCGACGTGTACCTGACGGCCACCATGCCGGGCGCGACCAATGGCACCGGCTGCTACGACGTTCAGCTCGAGATCCGCGAGGTGTCCCAGCCGTTCACCGGCGTGCCCACGCATTCGGCCGGCATCTTCAACGGGAACAAGTCCGCCACCGACGTGGAGGCGGTGGGGCTGACGTTCCAGCCGCCGGCGGGTGACTGGAAGTGGCAGGCGCGGATGAGCAGCGGGTCCAGCTGCCCGGGAACCCAGAGCACCTGGGCCCTCTTCAACGCCGGCAACCACGCCTTCACCATCCTGTCAGTTCAGCTCACGCCGACGTCGGTCTCCTTCGGTGGCCAGAAGGTCGGCAGCGCCAGCGCCGCGCAGCAGCTCACGCTCGAGAACCAGAGCGGCGCCCCGGTGACCATCAGCACGGCCTCGGTGACTGGCCCGTTCTCGCTCGTGAACGGCCCCTCGCTGCCGGTCAACCTCGCCAACAACGCCACCGTCACCTTCGACGTCACCGCCACGCCGCCCGCCATCGGCAATCACACCGGCACCTTCACCGTGCAGACCTCCGCGCCCAACAGCCCGCACACCGCCACCTTGAGCGTCACCGGCGCGGACCCGCAGCTGACCGCGGCCCCGGCCACCGTGGCCTTCGGCGAGTGGGGCATCAACGGCGCCGCGGCGACGAGGCAGCTCACCGTGCAGAACACGGGCAACGCGCCCCTGACGGTGACCGGCCACTCCGTCACCGGCCCCTTCAGCGTCACAGGGATGCCGCAGGCGCCGCTGGCCCCGGGCGCCAGCGTGGCCGTCACCGTGAGCTTCCTGCCCACCGCGGTCGGAGCCCAGGCGGGCACCCTCACCCTGCAGAGCGATGACCCCAACGGCCCGCACACCGTGGCGCTGGTGGGCACCGGCACCCAGCCGCAGCTCGTGCTTTCGCCCTCGTCATTGTCGTTCCCCAACGTGGTGGTGGGCGCCCAGAGCGCGCCCTTGACCTTCAGCGTGGGCAACACCGGCGTGGGGACCTTGAACCTGCTCAGCCCCACGGTGAACGGGCCCTTCACCACCACGCTCGTCTCCGGGACGGTGCCGCAGGGGGACTCGAAGTCCTGGGCGGTGACCTTCGCGCCGCAGACCCCCGGGCCCTTCAGCGGGAGCGTCGTCATCGGCAGTGACTCCACGGGCCAGCCGCACACGCTGGCGCTCTCTGGCACCGCCATCGCCGCGATCGCAGAGGCTTCGCCCGCCCAGGTGTCCGCAGGGCCTGTGGCGCTGGGCGCCGCGCAGATGAACCCGGTGACCCTGACCAACACCGGGGACTCTCCGCTCACCGTCACCAACATCTCCATCTCCGGCGGGGCCACCGGGGAGTTCACGCTCTCCGGCACGCCGCCGCTGCCGTTCACGCTCCCGCCGGGGGACGCCCGCCTCTTCGCGGTGCGCTTTGCTCCCTCCACGGTGGGCCAGCGCTCAGGGCAGGTCACGGTCACCAGCAACCGGTATCCTGCAGGTCCCCTGGTGATCCCGGTGGGCGGCGAAGGGCTGGGGCCGCAGCTCTCGGTGGCGCCCGCGAGCCTCGCCTTCCCCAACACCAACGTCGGCAGCCAGTCGGTGCAGACGTTGACCCTCTCCAACGGCGGCACCTCGTCCCTTCAGATCTCGGGGCTGGTCTTCAGCACCGGCGCCGCGGTGGACTTCACCACCACGCAGCCGCTGCCCCTCACGCTCGCGCCCGGCGGCACGCACCAGCTCTCGGTGAGGTTCCAGCCCACCGTGGGCGGCACGCGGTCTTCGACCCTGCAGGTCGTCTCCAGCGATCCGCTCAAGCCCAGCGTCGGGGTGCCGGTGAGCGGCACCGCGCAGAGCCCGATGATGTCGCTCGAGCCGTCCAGCCTGACCTTCGCCCCGACGCGCGTGGGCCAGAGCCAGCAGCGGACCCTGACCTTGACGAACACCGGCAACGGCCCTCTGGCGGTGAACGCGCTCACCTTCATCGGGAACGACTCACCGCGGTTCACGCTGGGCGGCGTGGGCGTGCCCTTCGTGCTGCCGCCTGGCCAGCCGGCGGTGAACATCACGGTGACCTTCCAGCCCAACGCGGTGGGGGCCGCCAGCGCCACCTTGCACGTGGTGACGGATGACCCGGCGACCCCGTCCATGCAGATCCCCATCACCGGGGAGGGCATCGCCCCCGACCTGCAGCTGTCGACCACGAACCTCGCCTTCGGCGCGCAGGTGGTGGGGCGGCCGTCGTCGCCGCGGACCTTCCAGATCACCAACTCCGGCAACGCAGCGCTGCAGGTCTTCTCCCTGGCCATCACCGGCGCCGGCGGCTCGGCGTTCGCGGTGACCTCGCCCACCGGCGGCTTCACCGTGAACGCGGGCGAGAGCCGGATGGTGTCCGTCACCCTGACCGCCAACGCCGTGGCCGAGCAGGTCGCGCGGCTGAACATCCAGTCGGACCGTCCGGGCGGCGGCGCCGCGCACGTGGAGCTGCTCGGACTCGGCATCTCCGAGGTCTTCGGGGCCAGCCCCACCGTCGCCAACTTCGGCATCGTCAAGGCGGGCACCTCCAGCGCGCCGTATGAGGTGACGCTGACCAACCACTCCGCCGAGACCCTCACCATGGCCCCGGCGCAGCTCGCGGGCGTCGCGCCGGAGCAGTTCCAGGTGGTCTTCACCGCCGCGCAGGTGCCGCCGGCCGGCCAGGTGGTGGCGAGGGTCACCTACAGGCCCCAGGTCGCCGGCGAGCACGCGGCAGAGCTCCGGCTCCTCTCCAGTGACCCCGCCGTGCCGCACGCCAGCGTCACCCTCACCGGCGGCGCGCTCTCCCAGGTCCTCGAGGCCCAGCCTTCGCTCCATGACTTCGGGCAGGTGCGGGTGGGGCAGCGGGTCAGCCAGACCCTCACCCTCACCAACAAGACGGATGCGCCTTTGGCCCTGGCCTCGGTGAGCAGCTCGGATCCGTCCTTCGTGGTGGAGCCGGGCGCGCCGTCCACGGTGATGCCCGGCGTGGGCGCGCCCCTCACGGTGAGCTACGTGCCCACGGCGCCCGGGGCGCACTTCGCGACCATCGGGGTGTCCCTGGAGGGGCAGACCGGCAGCCAGGAGGAGCTGACGGTGTCGGTCAGCGGCACCGGGACGCCGGCGGAGGAGGAGGGCGGCTGTGCGGCGGCGGGCGGGCCGAGCCTCGCGTGGCTGCTGTTGGGCGCGTTGCCGGCGCTGCGGCGCCGCCGTGGGGCCTTCGCAGCCGGGGCCTCGAGGCTTTCGCGGGCGGCGCCGTGGGCGCTGGCCCTGGCGGTGGGGCTGGGGCTTTCGTTCCCGGCCTTCGCCATCCATCCCACCAACGTGAAGAACCTGCGGCAGCAGACGGGCAGCGGCTCGCCCCTGACCGCGGGCGCCACCACCTCCGAGGCCACGGTGAGCGTCACCGCCACCTCGGACTCCGCCACCTGTGACACCGCCACCCTCAACTACCAGCTCCAGGTGGAGGTGCGGCCCGTTGGCCAGTCCTTCAGCAACACGGCCACCCACACCTCACCGATGATGGCCAAGCCGAGCTGCGTGGACCTGGAGTACCCGCTGACGGCGCTCACCAGCCTGCCTTCGGGCACCTACAAGTGGCAGGCGCGGGAGATCGCCCTCGGGTTGCCGGGCGCCTGGCAGCAGTTCAACGCCGGCAACGCCGCCTTCACCGTGGTCTCGGTGCAGATGAACCCCAGCCAGCTCGCGTTCGGGGGCAGGAAGGTGGGGGTGCAGAGCGCCCCGTTGCCCGTGGCGCTGGAGAACCTCAGCAACGACCCGGTGACGGTCACGTCCACCAGCTTCACCGGCCCCTTCGCGCTGGTGAGCGGCCCGAGCCTCCCCACGGTGCTCGCGCCGGGCAGCCAGCTCGTCTTCGGGGTGGTGGCCACGCCGCCGTCCATCGGCAGCCACGCAGGCACGCTCAGCGTGGCCACCAACGCCCCCACCAGCCCACACACGGTGGCGCTGACGGTGACGGGCGCAGATCCCCAGGTGACCCTGCCGCAGACCTCCGTGGCCTTCGGAAGCTGGGGCATCAACGGCGCCCCGTCCACGCGGCAGGTGACCGTCCAGAACACCGGCAACGCGCCCCTGACCGTCACCTCCGGCGCTGTGGCCGCGCCCTTTGGCACCACCGGACTTGCGGGCCTGCAGGTCCCCGCCGGCGGCAGCGCGCAGTTCACCGTCACCTTCGCGCCGACGACGTCCGGGGCCCACGCCGCCACCCTGAACATCCACAGCGACGCGCCGGGCTCGCCGCACGCCGTCTCGCTGACGGGCACCGGCACCACCCCGCAGCTCACCTTGAACCCCTCGTCGCTTTCCTTTGGCAACGTGGTGGTCGGCGCGCAGAGCGCGGCTGTGAGCTTCGAGGTGGGCAACACCGGCACCGGTGACTTGAACCTCCTGACGCCGGTGGTGAACGGGCCCTTCACCACCACGCTGGCCCCCGGGCAGGTGGCGCAGGGGGGCGTGTCCACCTTCACCGCGCAGTTCAGCCCCGCTGCGCCCGGACCCGTCTCGGGCTCGGTGATCATCCACAGCGACTCCCAGGGCTCGCCGCACATCCTGACGCTCACCGGTACCGCGCTGGCGCCCCTGGCGGTCTTCTCGCCGCTGCAGGTGGCGCATGGGCCGGTGGCGCTGGGCGCCTCTGACACCCAGCCCCTCACCCTGAACAATCCGGGAGATGCACCCCTGACGGTGACGGACCTGTCGCTCGCCGGCGGCGCGGCGGGGGAGTTCACGCTTTCGCCCGCGCCCAGCCTGCCCTTGACCGTCCCTGCCGGGGGCAGCACGCAGGTGCAGGTGCAATTCGAGCCCGCCGGGGTCGGCCCGCGCAGCGCCACCCTGACCCTGCAGAGCAACCGCTACCCGGCAGGGGCCCTGACGGTGGCGGTGTCGGGCATCGGCATGGGGGCGCTGCAGACGCTGAGCGCGAACGCGTTGGAATACGGCCCCGTGAACATGGGCGCCACCGCGTTCCGGACCCTCACCGTCTCCAACAGCGGGAACCTGCCGCTGCAGGTCACCGGGCTGGTCTTCTCCGGCGCGGCGGCCTCTGACTTCAACGTGGCGCAGGCCCTGCCCGTGACCGTGAACCCCGGTCAGAGCAGCACCGTGGAGGTGGCGTTCAGCCCGTCCATGGCCGGCACCCGGAGCGCCACCCTGACGGTGACCTCGGACGCGCCGGGCTCGCCCACGGTGCAGGTGGCGGTGACCGGCGTGGGCCAGAGCGCCACGCTCGCGTTCAACCCCATGAACGTGGCCTTCGGCCAGGTGCGCGTGGGCAGGACGCAGGTGCGCCAGGTGACCTTGCAGAACACCGGCACCGGCCCTCTGACGGTGACGGACCTCTCCGTGGTGGGCCCGGACGCCGCGCGCTTCACCCACCCCGCGGGGCTCGTCCCGATGGTGCTGCAGCCGGGGGCACCGGGGGCCATCATCCCCTTCACCTTCGCACCGACGGCGGTGGGGGCGGCCCTGGCGACCTTGAACATCGCCTCGGATGATCCGCAGGCCCCCTCCGCGCAGATTGCGATCGGCGGGGAGGGCATCGCGCCGGGCATCGCCGTCTCCGAGACCGGCCTGGCCTTTGGCGCGCAGGCGGTGGGGCGGGCGTCTTCGCCGCGGACCTTCGAGGTCCAGAACACCGGGACCGCGCCTTTGCAGGTCTTCTCCCTGGCCATCACCGGCACCCACTCCGGGGCGTTCGCGGTGGTGAGCCCGTCTGGACCCTTCCAGGTCGCCCCCGGCGCGAGCCGCACCGTGTCGGTGACGATGACCGCAGGGGTGGCCGGTGAGATCTCCGCGCGGCTGAACATCCAGTCCGACGCCCCGGGCGGCGCCGCGGCGCAGGTGGATCTGGTGGGCCTGGGCATCTCCGACACGCTGCAGGCGAGCGGGACCTCGCTCGACTTCGGGCTGTGGAAGGTGGGGATGTCCAGCACGCCTCGCACCGTGACCCTCCAGAACCTCGGCGCGGACGCGCTGCCGCTCGCGCCGGCGCAGGTCACCGGCACCCACGCCGGCGCCTTCCGGGTGACGTTCGACCCGTCCCAGGTGGACGGACAGGGAGAGGTGCAGGTGCAGGTCACCTTCGTGCCGCGCACCAGCGGGGTGCATCAGGCGCAGTTGCGGCTCGCGTCCACCGACACCCGGCTGCCCGCGGTGGTGGTGACGCTCCAGGGCGCAGGCGTGGTCCGGGCGCTGGAGGCCTCTCCGACCTCGCATGACTTCGCGAGCCTGCGCGTGGGTGAAGAGGCTCAGCAGGGCTTCTCGGTACTCAACCGCACCGGCCAGCCCCTGCAGCTCGGGGAGCTCGTCAGCTCGCACCCGGCGTTCGTCATTGCCGAAGGCGCACCCACCGAAATCCAGCCCGGCGCCTCCGCGACGGTGAACGTGGTCTACCGGCCCACCGAGGCCGGCAGCCACGCCGGCGCCATCTCGCTGTCCCTGGCGGGGGAGAGCGCCGCAGAGTTGACCCTGCCCGTGACCGGCAGCGCCACCGCGCCCGCGGAAGAGGAGGGCGGCGGCGGCTGCGCGGCGGCGGGTGGCCTGCCTTTGGGGTGGCTGCTGTTGGGGCTCGGGGTCCCGGCGCTGCGGCGAAGTTCGCGGCGGCGGCAGCGGTAGCGTTGGCGGGGCCCCCGGGACCGAAGGGGGCCGTCATGGGCCCTCTTCGACCCGGCGCCTAGGCCGCGTCGAGCGAGAGGGTCACCCGGTCCTGCGCGAGGTCCAGGCTCACCCCGGCGAGCGCGGCCACCCGCGCCTCCAACTCGCCGGCGGTGAGCCCGCGCTTGACGCACTGCTCGT
>CAZQVZ010000006.1:0-37288 GCA_964596895.1 uncultured Myxococcaceae bacterium | reverse complement strand
TACGGCGGCGAGGTGGACAACTGGAGCTGGCCGCGCCACTCGGGGGACTTCGCGGTGGCCCGCGCGTACGGCCCGGACGGGAAGCCCTACAAGCCGGCGTTCTACTTCCCCATCTCGCCGGACGGGGTGAAGCCAGACGACTTCGTGATGCTGATGGGCTACCCCGGCCGCACCTACCGCGCGCTCATCGCCGCGGAGGTCGCCGAGCGGGTGGAGCAGTTCTTCCCCGCCATCAACACCGGGTATGCGCAGTGGATCCGCCTGATGGAGGGGGCCGCGGGCCAGGACGCGGCGGCGAAGATCGCCATCGCCGCGGACGCCAAGTCGCTGTCCAACCGGCGCAAGAACGCCGAAGGGCAGCTCGCGGGCTTCGCGCGCGGCAAGCTCTTCGAGAAGAAGAAGGCGCACGAAGCGGAGGTGATGGCCTTCGCGAAGGCCAGGAAGGCGCACGGGGACGCGCTGGCCGCGCGCTCCGAGCTGGAGTCTCTGGTCAACGAGGCCCGCCGCACCTTCGAGCGGGACTTCCTCGTGGACCACCTGGCCTCGCAGAGCGTCCTGGTCACCAAGGCGCTCGGGCTGCCGACGCTGCTGGCGCGCGTGGCCCAGGAGCGGGTGAAGCCGGACCTCGAGCGCGAACTGCCCTACATGGAGCGGAACCTGCCGAGGCTCCGGGATGTGCTCGAGCGCGAGCAGAAGCGGCTGCACCTGGCTTCGGACCGGGCGGTGACCGTGGACTTCATCCGCCGCGCGCTCGCGCTCCCCGGGGACGCGCGCATCGGCGCTCTGGACAAGGCGTTCGGCAACGTGGCGGAGGCGGAGCTTCCGAAGGTGGTGGAGCGGCTGTACGCCGGGTCGAAGGTGTTCGACCTCGGCGAGCGGCTGAAGATGTTCGAGGAGTCGGAGGCGCAGCTGCGCGCGCGGAAGGATCCGCTGCTGGAGCTCGGCTTCGCGCTGGCTGCGGAGGTGGTCGCGCGGCAGGAGCGCAAGGACCGGCTGGACGGCGCCATCACCCGGCTGCGGCCACCCTGGCGGCGCGCGGTGATCGCCCAGGCGGGACGGCCGGTGGACCCGGACGCCAACGGGACCTTGAGGGTCTCCTTCGCCCGGGTGAAGGGCTACGCGCCGAAGGACGGGATCTTCTACACGCCGCAGTCCACGCTCCTGGGAATGGCGGCGAAGCACACCGGGGAGGAGCCGTTCGACGTGCCCTCCTCCATCCTCACGCCTGCGACCGAAGGGCGGCATGGGCGCTGGAAGGACGCGCGGCTGGGGGATGTGACGGTGAACTTCCTCGCGGACGCGGACACCACCGGCGGCAACTCGGGCAGCCCCGTGGTGGACGCGCGCGGGCGGCTGGTGGGCGTGAACTTCGACCGGGTCTGGGAGAACGTGGCCAATGACTTTGGCTACAACCCGGACATCGCTCGGAACATCAGCGCGGACCTGCGCTACATGCTCTGGCACCTGGACGTGGTCGCGGACGCGGGTGAGCTCCTGAAGGAGCTGGGCATCCCGAGGTCGAAGCCGGCGAAGTAGGCGGGCCGTCGGCTTCGGGTGAAGGTGCCCTGTCCCCTCTCCGCCTGGGAGAGGGTTGGGGTGAGGGTCCCGGCAGCGCCTGAGGCGACGCTACGACTCCGAGTCGTCGTTGCGCCTCGCCGCATCCAGCGACCGGATGAAGCGGTCCACCAGGGGGCCGACCTCTCCTGCGTACTGGGTGGCGTGGATGGTGTAGCCGTCTGCCACCTGCTCCAGACGCTTGAAGGCGGTGCGCAAGGGCCGCCGGGCCCGCGCCTCCACCGCGCACTGCCCTTCGAGCTCGCGGAAGTCCCGCATCCAATCCACGCGGAACCGGGTGAACTCCTCGTCCACGCCCTTCGCAGGCTGGGTGCGGGTGAAGTCCCGCCGCTCGTCCTCCAGCCGCGCCCAGAGCTTGTCCAGCCCCTCCACGCACTCGCGCGGGGTGAGGACGCTGGTGGCGTCCGCCACGCGCGCAGGGCTCATGGCGATGACCGACTTGAAGACGCTGACGATGATGCCCACGCTGAAGACGGACACCACCACCAGATAGAGCGCGTACGCCGCGAAGCGGAACGGGCGGAAGCGCGGGTCCTTCGGTGGGGTCTTCTTCTCGGTCGCCACGCGCGAGGGGGTCTACTTCCCCCTCCCCACGATGGCAACAGGGCAACTCGCTGCCCCCGCTCTCCCAGGGGGAGAGGGAGTTACGGCGAGGGTGCGGCGGCGGCGGGCGCAGGGGCGGGGCCGGGCGCCGCGGTGTTGCCGGACATGGCACGCTTCACCGTGGCCAGCCGTCCGCGCAGCTGCGACGCGAACTCGGTGGAAGGGTGCTGCGCGAGCGCGTCCTGGACGGTCTTCGCCGCCTTCTCCAAGGCGCCGGTCTGCTCGTAGGACTGGGCGAGCATCAACATCGCATAGTCGCGGTTGCGCGCCTTGCGGTCGTTGTTCACGTACTGCGACAGGTGCTGAACCGCCTCTTCGTGCTGGCGGAGCTGGTTGAAGGCGATGCCCACGAAGAAGGACGCCTCCTGGGTGTCCTGCGGCGACGGGTTCATGGCCAGAAAGCGCGTCATCTCCTTCGCGGTCTCGCCCATGTCGTTGCGCCGGAACGCGATCTTCCCGCGCTCGAACGCCGCCTGGCCAATCTCGGTGCGCAAGGACTCCGCGCGATCCTTCAAGGCGGCCCGCTCCAGCGGGGTCAGCGCGTTCGCGTCCATCTTCGCCCAGGCCTCGACGCCGGCGAGCCGCTCGTCGCCGGCGCGCTCGGTCATCAACCGGTAGACCTCGAAGGCCTGGGCGGCGTTGGCCTGGCGCGCCTGCGCGGCCTTCTTCTCGACGTCGAGCTTGTCGCCCAGCTCCTTCACGGTCGCCTCGAAGCGCTCACGCTCGCCGGAGATGCTGGCGCCGCGCGCGGAGGAGATGCCAATGGCGCCCGCCACGCACAGCGCGGCGAACAGCGCGTATGCCACGCCGGAGGAGAAGAGCTTGCGCCTCTCGAACTCCTCCTGCTTCTTGCCCACCGCCTTCAGTTCGGCATGCAGGTTCTTGAGCAGGTTGTCGGTCTTGATGACCAGGTTCCTGCTCTCGATCACCTCGCGCTTGATCTCGGCGAGTTCCTTCTCGGCGTCGTTCTTGGGCTCGGACATGAGTCTCTTCGGCTCGGTAACGTGTTGATGCGGACGCGCCACGGCGGCTCCGGGGACGGGGTTCGGATGCCCAAAACCCCGCGGGACGCCAAACGATTTCAAGGGCGCCCATTCCTCTACTGGATGGCCGGAGGGCAGGGAAGCACTCCCGGCCCTTCGTCAGCGAATGGCGCCAGGGCGTGAGGGCTCGCCTGGGAAGAGCCAGGACGCGCCGATCCCCGCCCAGACCCCGCCTCCATTGATGCCGCTGATGCCGGGCACCCAACCTCGCCCCAAAAGCAGCCGCGCATCGAGCGAGAGCGCAAAGGTGTCGCTCATGAGGAACGTGAGGCCGGCGGTGGCGGCGTAGCAGGTGATCAGCCGCTCAGCGCTCTCCTGCTCCGGCCCACCAGCCGTGTAGACGAGCGCCGGCCCGAGCGCGAGCCCGAGGTTCGGCACCCACCGCCCCAACGGCCAGAACCCGCGCGCGCCGACGAGCGCCCCGTAGGTCGTCGACGAGACCGCGTCCGCCCCCTGAAGCGAGATCCGCTCCGTCCCGCCGAAGAGGTCGACGGCCACCTCCAGGCCGCCGGTAGCGGCATAGGCGAAGGTGCCCGTGAGCTGCGGTCCGCCGGGTGAAGGCGTGCCCTCCAGCCCCGCTGCGCGCGCGCTGCGCAGGAAGTGATCATTGGGCGTGTAGCGCCAGCCGCCGGTGAGGGTGATGCGGCCGGTGCCTTCGGGATACGCCGCCTGCGCAGCGCCGGCACACAGAAGGGCGGCGAGTACGCCCACCCCAACTCCGCTCCTGGGCGCCCTCACCAGACCTTCCAGCCGTCCGGGTGGGGGCGTCCCGAGGCCCCGCCGTTCGCACCGGAGACCGCCGGCGGCCTGGGCGCCTGCGTGGGCGCGCGCGGCGGCGCAGTCGCAGCGGAGGGCCCGCGGGTGGCGGGGGCAGACCTCTGGGGACCTGGCGCCCCCGTGCGTCCCTCCACCACCCCACCCCCGGTGGGTTCGCGCGTGGGGTTCGCATGCCGTGAAGGAGGGGAAGCCGGCGCGGACCCGAGCTTCTCTTCGAGCATCTGCACGTACATCCGCAGCTCCGCCACCGCCTGCTCCTTCTCCATGAGCTGGCGGTGGAGCTGCACCCGGCGCTCCTTCTCCTCCATCAGCTCCCCGTGCAGTTGCATCAGGGACGCCATCGCCTTCTCGGCAAACCCTGCAGGGACCATCCCCCTGGGGTCCTGCGCGGCGGCGTGAAGGGCGATGGGGTCCTCGGGGGGTGCGGCCGTCATGGTCTCTCCTCATCCGGCGGGGCTGGGGGCAGGCCGAGCGCGAGCGACAGGAAGGTCGCGCGGCGCCCGGTGACGCAGGCCAGAAGGCACCGCCACACGCAGCGGGGCCCGAACTCGCGCCAGACGACGCCGAGGTTGGCCACGACGTCGCGGCCGGTGATCACCCCTCGCATGGCCCCTCCTGCGCTACAGGTGTGTGGCGGACGGTAGCAGCGAGGATCGGCCGGTCAATTTTCCGTCAGCGCGTCGAAGTACGCGAGCACCTGCGCTTCGCCCCAGAAGCGCGGCCGCACCGCGTTCCCTTCGAGGAAGCCCACGTGGCCGCCCTGCGCCGTCACGGCCAAAGACAGCCACGGGTTCTGTCCCGCGTCTTCCGGCAGGGCGCTCGCGGGGGCGATGGGATCGTCTTCGGCGGTGAGGATGAAGGTGGGCCGCCGGATGGCGTGAAGCTTCGGGCCGCTCGAGCACTGGCGGTAGTAGTCCTCGGCGCTCGCGTACCCGTAGAGGGGCGCTGTCACCGCCGCGTCGAAGGCACGGATGCCATCCGCCCGCCGCACCGCCGCAGCGTCGATGCGCCCTGCCCCTTCCAGATCCTCCGCGCAGCGCCGCAGCGTCTTGTGGCGCAGGGACCGCAGGAAGAGGTGCTTGTACAGCCGCGTCGCCCCCGGCCCCCTGTCCAGCAGGTCCGCGCACAGGTCGAGGTCGAACGGGACGCTCACCGCGGCCGCGCCAGCGAGCGGGCAGGTCTGTGCGGTCTGCGCGAGCAGGTTCAGAAGCACGCTGCCGCCGAGCGAGAAGCCGACGCCATAGAGGGGACCTGTGATCCCCGCCTCCCGCATCCGCGCCAGCGCGTAGAGCGCGTCGGACGGGTCGCCCGAGTTGTAGGAGCGCGCGTGGCGGTTGGGTTCGCCGCTGCAGGAGCGGAAGTTCAAGGCCAGGGCACCCCAGCCGCGCGAAGCCACACCGCGCAGGACCTCCAGCACGTACCCGGCGCGGGACGAACCCTCGAGTCCATGCAGGACCAGCAGGTGCGGCGCGTCCTTCGGCGCCCGGACGTGATCCACATCCACGAAGTCGCCGTCCGGCGTGCCCCACCGTTCGCGCACGACAGGGACCGCCCGGCCAGGCCGCAGGAGCGATCCGAGGATGGTCTGCGCATGCGCGGAGGCGATGCCGCGGGCGGGGACGAACGGCGGCGCCTGCCACTTCGAAGGCGGCGTCACGACCAGAAGCCTCGCGCCCGCTGCTCCAGCTCCAGCAGCGGCACCTCCTTCACCACCACCCGCGGGTGGCGGCTCGCGCAGTCCCAGCCGCCGTCGTCCAGTTGCCGGAACAGCGAGGCGCGCGCCTCCGCCGAGGGCTCTGTCGGCGCGGCCTGCGCGCACGCGCACGCGAGCACCCGGAGCGCAGGCAACAGCGACGCGCGCGGATGCGGCCCTTCTCCCGGTGGCAGCGCCGCGGCGAGCTCGGTGAAGAGCGCCTGAAGATCCACGCCGTCCGCACCCGGCGGCACCGCCCGCACCGCGAAGCTGTCTCCGCCGAAGGGCTCGACCTCGAAGCCCAGATCCCCCAGCGCCCCCAGCCCCGCCGAGAGCAGCTTCGCCTCCGGCCCCGCGAGCGCCACCGTGGCCGAGAAGAGCCCCGCCGAAGGCCGCGTGCCGAGGTCCAGCCGCCGCAGCCCCGCATCGAGAAACGCGCGCTCCCATGCCGCATGCGGGTCCACGATGACCAGCGTCCCGCCCTCCCCTTCGCACAGCCAGAAGCGGCGGGCGTGCAGGGCCAGGGGCCGCAGCTTCGAGAAGAACCCCGGCGGCGGGGCTTCATTCAGGTCCGGGCGCGCCTCACCGAACGCCGGCGCCCGCGAAGGGTCCACAGGCGCGAACGGCGAGCGATCCTGCGCGGCCTCCGGCAGTCCGTCGCTCGCGAGCGCTGCGCCCTCTGCGCGCGCCCGCGCGAGGAACCGGTCCACCGCGAGCGCGTAGTGCGCCGCGTCCTGTCCCACCGCCGCCTCGTAGTCCGCAGTCAGCGCCGCCTGCGCCGACTTCAGGGCCCGGACCACGCCATGGAAGAGCGCGTCCGCCACGCCGCGCCCGTCCTGGAAGCGGACCTCGATCTTCTGCGGGTGCACGTTCACGTCCACGTCCCGCGGGTCGAGCGAAAGGTGCAGCACCACCACCGGTTGTCGCCCAGGCGGCAGCACCTCCGAGAACGCGCGGGAGAGCGCGGCGTTCAGCGCGCGGTCGCGCACGTAGCGCCCGTTGACGAAGGTGTAGACGCCGCGTGCGTTGGAGAGGCTGTAGCCGGGCCCGGCGACGAAGCCGGTCACCGCCACCCCCAGGCGCCGCTCGTCCACAGGCAGCAGGTGCCGGTGCACGTCCGCGCCGAGCACCACCGCGATGCGCTCGCGCACGTCGTCCGGGCAGGCGGGGCTCGTGAAGAGCGGGCGGCCGTCGTGCTCGACGTGGAAGGCGACCTCCGGGTGCGCGAGCGCCACCCGGACCACCGCCTCCTCGCAGTGCTTGAGCTCGGTCTGCTCCGCGCGCATGAACTTCCGGCGGGCGGGCGTGTTGAAGAACAGGTCCTCCACCCGGATGCGGGTGCCGCCCACCGGGGCCGCGTCCTCGGCCAGAGGCTCGCTCCCGCCTTCGACGAAGATGCGGGTCCCCACGGCTGCGCCGCGCAGGCTGGTGGTGAGGGAGAAGCGCGAGACCGAGGCGATGGCCGGAAGGGCCTCGCCGCGAAACCCCATGGTCCGGATGGTGAAGAGCCCGTCCAGATCCTGGAGTTTGCTGGTGGCATGCCGGGTGAGCGCCAGGACCGCATCCTCGCGGGACATGCCCACGCCGTCGTCCGTCACCGCCACCAGGCCCAGGCCCCCGGCGGACAGCCCCACCCGGATGGACGTGGCCTGCGCGTCGAGCGCGTTCTCCACCAGCTCCTTCACCACCGAGGCCGGCCGCTCCACGACCTCACCGGCAGCGATCTTGTTGATGAGGGCATCCGTGAGGACGCGGACCTGCGCCATGAGCGGGCGGACTATAGCCCTGCGCCTTCGCTCCAAAGAGGGGTGCTTTTGGGGTATCACGCCCGGCCCATGGCGCGGCGCGGACGACAGGCGGGAGCACGGGTGGCGGTCACCGGCGCCACGGGCGATCTGGCGTCCTTGTTCCTCCCCCAGTTGGAGGCGGATGACCGCGTGGCCGCGGTCCTGGCGCTGGACGTGTCGCGGCCGCAGCGGCTCGGGTTCAAGTCCACGTACCGCAGGCTGGACCTCGCGCGGCCGGAGGCGGAGCGGCTGCTCACGGATCTCCTGACGGAAGAGAAGGTGGACGTGTTGGTGCACCTCGCCCAGCCGTTGTCGCCCGCGGGGATGGGCGCCATCGCGCATGAGCTGGAGGTGGCGGGCACCTTGAGCGTCCTCTCGGCGGTGGCCCGGACGAAGGTGCGCAGGCTGGTGGTCTCCTCCTTCACGGTCGTCTACGGCGCGCGCGGGCAGAACCCTTCGTACCTGGCCGAAAGGGCGGTCCTTCACGGCTGCCCGCACAGCCGCTTCGTCACCGACAAGGTGGAGGTGGAGCGGCAGGTGGAGGCCTTCCGGACCGCGCACCCGGACACGCAGGTGATGGTGCTCCGGTTCGCTCCCTTGCTCGGCGCGCGGATGGACAACCCGATGACGCGGCTTCTGCGCCTGCGGCGGGTGCCCACGCTGCTGGGGTTCGACCCGGTGATGCAGGCAGTCCACGAAGAGGACGCGGTAGACGCGCTGCAGCGGGCCGTGCACGCGGACGCGGTAGGGCCTGTGAACGTGGTGGGTGAAGGGGTGGTGTCACTGTCGGGGGTGGTGCGGCTCGCCGGCGGGTACGTGGTGCCCATCCCCGCGCCCATGGCCCGCGCGGGCCTGAGGCTCTTCGAACACCTCGGGCTCTCCACGGTGAAGGCGGGGCTCCTGGACTACCTGCGCTACCCGTTCGTGGCGGACGGCACCCGGGCCCGGGAAACGCTCGGGTTCATCCCGAGGTATGAGACCCGGCAGGCGGTGGCTGCGGTACAGGGGGGTGAATGATGGCCCGAGGCGTTCTGGGAAATGATCCGTTCAAGCGCGGCGCCGCGGCCTCCAGGGATCCTGTAAACGCCGCGGCCGAGCAGCCTGCCCCCGTCCCGGCGCCGGAGCCCGGGTCAAAGCAGAAGGCGAAGGTGAAGGCGAAGGGAGCCGCCGCGCCACGCGCTGCCGAGGCCAGGGCCGAGACGAAGAAGGGCGCCGCGAAGGCGCCGTCGCAGCCAGCGAAGAAGGTTTCGTCGAAGGCAGCCGCGCCGGCGAAGTCCGCGGGCCCCGAAGCCGCCGCCCCGCCCCGAGCGGCCGGAGCAGGGAGAGGCAAGGCCAGGAGCAAGGCTTCACAGAAGACGCCCGCCCAGGCATCCGGGCTCCGGGCAGCGCCAGAGCCGCCGCCTGTTGCGGACGCGCCAACGCCGCCTGCCGGCGCGAGGGACCACGACACTGTTCAGGACCGCACGGCCGAGGCCCCGGGGCTCCGGCCGGTTCCGGCGACGCGGCCTGATGATCGGACCTCCGATCATCAGACTGCCGCGACGGGGGAATCCGATGATCAGGCCTCCGATCATCGGTCCGCGGCGGAGGACCCCTGGCCGGACCCCGCCCCTGCGGCCCGGGACGTCTCGACCTCCGGAACCCTGAGGGAGCGGGCCGTCACTGCGCTCGCGCTGGGCCGCAACGTCCTCGCCGGCGCCGCCTCCAGCGACACCCTCTCGCAGCTCTTCGGGGGCGCCTCCGGTGTCTGGCGCGCGCTGCGCACCGGCGTCGGCAATGCGGGCCCAGTGGAGCTCGACGCGTACGGACGAGACGACGCGCTCGCCCGCGAGCTGCGGCCCGTGGCCGAGTTCCTCTACGACCGCTACTTCCGCGTCCGCGTCGAAAACGCCGACCTCCTCCCCGAAGGCCCGGCCATCCTCGTCGCCAACCACTCCGGCGCCCTGCCACTGGACGGCCCGGTGCTCCACGCCGCCATCGCCAGGTCGCGCCCCGAGTTGAGGCAGGCCCGCTGGCTGGTGGAGGACCAGGTCCTCACCGCCCCGTTCCTGGGCACCCTGCTCAACCGGCTCGGCGCAGTGAGGGCCTGCCCGGAGAACGCGCTGCGCCTGCTGGATGAAGGCCGCCCCATCATCGTCTTCCCCGAAGGCGTCCAGGGCATCGGCAAGCCGTTCAAGGAGCGCTACCGGTTGATGCGCTTCGGCCGCGGCGGGTTCGTGAAGATCGCCCTGCGCGCGCGCGCGCCCATCATCCCGGTGGCCATCGTCGGTGCGGAGGAGTCGATGCCGCTTTTGGCCCGCCTCCCCGCGAAGCTGCTGGGGCTGCCCTACCTGCCCATCACCTCGCCCCTGCCGCTGCCCGCGCGCTGGACCATCCGCTTCGGGGAGCCCCTGCGCGTCGAGGACGAGCCCCCTGGCGCCGAGAATGACATCGCGCTCGTCCACCGCTTCAACGAGCGTACGCGCGAGTCCGTGCAGGGGATGCTCGCGGCGATGCTCGAGGCGCGCCAAGGCGTCTTCAGCTAACCGGCGGCGACCACCCGGTTTCTGCCCGCGCCCTTGGCGGCATAGAGCCTCGTGTCCGCGGCGCGGATGAGCGCGGCCCCTTCCTGCTCCGGCTGCAGGGTGGCGAGCCCCAACGACACCGTCACCGGGATGTCCGCGTTGTCGAAGCGGAAGGTCTGCGCCTCGATGAGCCTGCGGACCTTCTCCGCCATCTGCAGCGCGCCCTCCCCTTCCACCTCCGGGAGCAGCAGCGCGAACTCCTCGCCGCCGTAGCGCGCGAAGGTGTCCTCCCGGCGGATCTTCCCCTTCACCGCCGAAGCGAGCTGCTTGAGCACGTGGTCTCCGGCGAGGTGCCCGTGCGCGTCGTTGATCCCCTTGAAGTGGTCGATGTCGAGCAGCACCAGCGTCAAGACCCTGCCGTAGCGGTTGCAGCGGCTGATCTCCCGCTCCAGCGCCTCCTCGAAGTAGCGCCGGTTGAAGACCTGCGTCAGCCCGTCCACCGTGGTCAGCCGGTAGATCTCGTCGTGGTACGCCGTCTCGATGTTCCCACCGGCGATGAACTTGAAGATCGTCCGGCCGACCTTGATCAGGTCCCCGTTGCGCAGCTGCACCCGCCCTTCGATGGGCTCGTCGTTGACGATGGTGCCGTTGGTGGAGCCCAGGTCCTCCACGGTGACGGCGCCGCCCTCTGCCACCACCTTCACGTGGTGACGGCTCACCGACTCCTGGTCAACCTGGATGTCCGCCTTCGAGGACCTACCGATCACCAGCGTCTGATCCGCCAGGTCGTACTTCCGCCCCAGCTCCACGCCGTAGATGACGACAAGCGCGGCGTGGGGGTTCGCCGGGCGCTCCGAGATCTTCGAGATGACCGTGACGACGGTCTTGGTCCGGGTCACCCGCGGGAGTGTAGCCGCGGGCCCGGCCGGCTCCAAAAGGGGCTGGCCCGAAGACGTCTCCCTCAGAGCACCCAGTCCGGCTTCGCCGGCCGCTGCTCCAACTCCGCCTTGTACTGCTCGTAGCCTGCGCGTCCCAGAAGCCCGCCGATGAACCGCTTTCCGGCCTCCACCCCCGGCTGGTCGAACGGGTTCACGCCGTACAAGGGCCCCGCGTACGCAGTGGCGATCTCCCAGAGCATCAGCACCTGCCCCATCACGTGGGCGTCGACGCGCGGCAGCTTCAGGGTGATGGACGGCCTCCCCGCCCCCGCCAGCGCGGCCGCCGTGGCCTGGTGCTCCACGTTGAGCAGGTGCCCCATCCGGTGGCCGTTCAGGTACTTCACGTCACCCTGGTCCTCCCAGCCGGAGGGCAACGGCAGGTCCGCCTTCTGGGTCTCCACCCTCGCGAAGACCGTCACCTTGTCGTCCGGGCCCTCCATCAGGAGCTGCACCAGGGAGTGCTGGTCCGTGGCCCCCACCGCGCGGATGGGCGTGGGGCCAATGTCCTTCGTCTTCCCCAGGCTCTCCGCCCACAGCTGCACGTACCAATCAGAGGTCTCGCGCAGCGCGTCCGCGTACGGCATGAACACGTGGATGCGCCGCCCCTTCTTCGTGTCCATCAGGTACAGCGCGGACGCGAGCGCGTAGGCGGGGTTCTTCAGCACCTCGTCGGTCTCGCAGCGCTGCACCATGTCCGCCGCGCCGGCGAGCAGCCCGTCCACGTCCATCCCCGCCGCAGCCGCCGGGAGCAGGCCCACCGCGGTGAGCACGCTGAACCGCCCGCCCACGGCCGGAGGCACCGGCAGGGTCCGCCAGCCGGAGGCAGAGGCCACCTTCCGCAACGTGCCCTTGTCTGGGTCGGTGACCGCGACGATGTGACGCTTCAGGGCCTCTTCGCCCCACTGCGCAAGCCAGCGGTCCCGCAGCACCAGGAGCTGGGACCAGGTCTCGGCGGTGCCGCCGCTCTTGGTGATGGCCGCCGCCGCGGTCCGCCGCAGGTCGAGCACGTCCAGCAGTCCCGAGAACGTGGAGGGGTCCGCGTTGTCCGGGAAGAACAGCCGCATCCCCTGGCGCTTCTCCTTCGGGAGCAGGTTGTGCGCCGGGTGGCACAGGGCGGTGAAGAGCGCCTTGGCGCCGAGCGACGACCCGCCAATGCCGAGCACCAGCAGATCATCGAAGTCCCGCTGCAGCTCGGAAGCGAGCGCCTTCGCCGCGTCCGCCGCCGCCTTGTCCGAGGGCAGGTCGAAGAAGCGCAGGGTGCCGTCCTTGCGCTTGTGCTGAAGGTCCCGGTGGATCTCCTTCGTGCGGGCGGCCACCGTCGCGAAGTCGTCCCGGGTGAGCCCCCCTGCGCCGATGCCGTCCGTCGTCGCCAGGTTGAGATCCAGCTGAATCCTGTCCGCCATGTCCAATCCCTCCTCTTGCGCGCGGGTCTAGATCAATTCCCGCGCCCGCGAAGGAGGATCCGCCCGCAAAGGCAAAGGGGGGAACGCTTCGAAGTGCGCTCCCCCCTTCGGGGCTACGACCTCTGCCCGAGACCCTTTGCTACTGGATGGTCACCGTCCGCTGCGCCGACACGCCCGGGGCGATGGGCTGGTTCGCGTTGTCGTACAGCACCGCGGTCATGCTGATGCCCGCGCCGGTGCACGCCGTGGGCAGGGTGAGGGAGAGCTCACCCGCACCGCCGGACGCGTCCTGCTCGATGCGCTGCTCGGTGCAGCCCGCGCCGCCAGCGAACATGATCCGCACGTGGCCGTCGGCCTCGGCGCCGGTGCCCACCCGGAAGTTCGACACGTCGATGCGGAGGGTGCTGCCCGGGGCGATGGTCGCGCCCTCGGCCGGCTCCACCCAGTCGATCTCCGGACGGCCGTAGTCGATGGCGCTGAACGCGGTGAGGAAGTCCCCGATCCGGTCCATGTTGGTGCCGTTGGCCTGGGCCAGGGTCTGCAGGGACACCTCGGTGGTGCCGTCGCGCAGCTGCAGCGCCTGCACCATCAGGGGCGAGCGCTCGCCGCTGGCGTTGCCCTGCTCGAAGGTCCGGTCCTCGTAGCCACCCGGAGGCTCGGGGATGCGGATGCCCGCGGCCGCGTCGGCCGCGGTCGAGAGCACCTGCCAGCGCCGGTCGGCGATGTCACTGAACTGCACGCGGATGACGTCCGCGCCGGAGACGCCGCCACCGGTGGTGAACCGGAAGGTCCGCGCCGCCAGGCCCTGGTTGGCAGAGTCGGTGAAGTTGTACCGGGCGTTCTCCGGGTAGGCCATGAACGGCGTGCCCAGGTCCACCGGGGTCTCTCCGGTTGGGTCGAACACCAGCCGGTTCTCCGCGAGCCGGTGGTACAGCGCCGACACCGCGAGCCCCGCCGACGCGTCGTTGAGGCTCTGCAGCGAGACCGCCAGCGCGGTGATCCCGTACTGCGAGCCTTCGAGGCCGTGGTGCGTGGGCGCCATGCGCATCAGCACGTGGCCCGCGGGCAGCGGAGAGGCCGCATCCACCCTGGCGTCCTTCGGCTCGGTGGTGTTGACGCCGGCGCCGAGGCCCAGCGGCACCACGCCGCGGCCCTTCACGTCCGCGCCGCCCAGCACCAGCACGCCGTCCGCGTACGAGTTCCGGAACTGCGGCAGGTCCGGGATCTTCACCGCGAAGCTGAAGCCCAGCGGCATCTGGCCGAACTGGTGGTTGGCCTCGGTGAAGTGGGACACGTCGCTGAAGTCGGGGTCATTGGGGTTGGTCACGTCCTGCAGGTCGAACTGGACGTCACGGACCACCGACGAGCTGAAGCGCCGGAAGATGGGGACGACCCGCGCGAGGATCTTCCCGAAGTCCAGGTTGTCCAGGCCGCCCGCCACCGCGTCGATGGGCAACTCACCGATGGGGACGTCACCCGCGAGGCCCCACGCCGTCCGGGTGCCGCAGGTGCCGGCGAGGATGTCCGCCTCACGCGGCTGGCCGTTGGCGTCGTAGCAGACACCGGCGACGCCCTGCGCGGAGACCTGGTCCTTGATGGGCGCGCTGTCCGAGAACATCAGGTAGACCCCCGCGGGGAGCGGCACGTCCTCCTGGTTGATGGCCGAACCAATGACCACGTCCGTGGGCACGGAGTGACCGAGCAGCTGGGTGACCGACAGGTCCGTCACCGCACCCGGGATGGACATCCCGGCGATGGCCGCGTGCACGTTCGGGGTCTGCGGGCGGTTCTGGAAGGTGCCCTTGTAACCGCCGTACTGGTCCACCTGGTTCCGCCGGGTGGCGATCACGAAGTCACGCGAGCCGCCGGTGGGGACGTTGGCCAGGGTCACGTAGGTGTAGTCGTTGTGGAACGCGGACACGGTCACGTTGGCCGCGCCGCTGAAGTCGAGCGACACGCTCCCGTTGGCCGCGGTGGTCCCGCTGGTGATCTCGTTCCCGTTGGTCGGGTTGGACAGGAGCACCGTGGCGCCCTGCACCGGCCGACCGGTCAGCTCGTTGATGACCGACACCCGGACGTCCGTCGCGGTCACCGAAGCGGTCAGGGTGCGGACCTGGGCGAAGCACTCGGCGCCGCCGGCGGTCACCTTCACCGCGTCGTTGGCGTCGCCGGCGGTCAGGCCGGTGAACTCCGCGGAGGCGCCGTTGGCGGTGGGGGCTGCCACCCGGTCGGTGGCGGCGCTCCACTCGATGCCCTGGGAGAGGACCAGCGGCTCGTTGCCAGCCCAGAAGGACACCCAGAACTTCGCCTTCTCGCCCTCCTTGATGAAGGCGTAGTCGGGGGTGATGCGGCAGGACGTCGCCGCGGACGCTGCGGGGACGGCCACGCAGGTGCCGTTGCGGCAGGCGTTGCCCTGGCCGCAGTCCGCGTCCGCCGAACACAGGGACGCCATGCAGGTGCCCTCGTCGCAGACGCAGCCGAGGTTGCCCTCGCAGAAGCTCAGCGCATACTCGCCGCGGGCTTCCGCGGAACAGTCCGCCTTGCTGCGACACGAAGGCTGACAGGTGAAGGTCGTCTGGTTACAGAAGAACAGCTCGTCATCGATGCAGTCGGTGCTCTCGATGCACTCGCACTCCTCCTCAATGGGATTGCACGTGACCGTACCGGGTCCGCCGTCAGTGTTGTCCGGGTCGTCGCCGCCGCACGCCGCCAGGGCGAACGCACCCGCGGCGAGGCTGGCCAGAAGCGCCAGACGCTTGTCTGCTCTCATTCAATTGACTCCATGGTCGGATGTAGGGACCTGCACGACAAAAGCCTCGGCATTCAACGGAGCGGTCCCTTGATTGTCAAGGCAGGTAACCGGCCAACCGCCCGTCCTTCCGAGGCTTTCGCGGCGACTCCTAGCGAACGGCGTGCCCGTCGACTTTTCGGGCGGTTGACGGCCCGGACGCCCAGCGCGGCGCGACATGGGTGTCGCAGGTGGAGCACACAGGGGGCTACGCTGCGCACCTGCCCATGGCTCGCCAACAGTTCAAGAGCGCCCAGGAGCTTCTGCCTGGCATCCTCCTCCGCCTCGCCCGAGACAAGGGGGACGCCCAGAGCCTTCAGCCGGTGTGGGCGGCCTGCGTGGGCGAGGTCTCCGCGCGCAACAGCCGGGTCCTTTATCTGGAGGGCAGGACGCTGATCATCGAAGTCCCCTCCCCCCGTTGGTCGCAGGCGCTGCAGGCCGAAGCGGCGGGAATCCTCGAGCGGCTGGCCCGTTCGCTCGGTGAAGGTGCCGTGGACCGCCTCGTCTTCCGGGCGGTGGAGCCCAGGTGAGATTCGCCGTTTTGCTGGGACTTGCCACATCGTTGCTCGCCGTGGCCGCTGCCGCCGCGCCGCCGCCTCCTTCCGAACTGGAGGCCCGGGCCCTGCGCGCGGTCGCCCTCTCCTTTGAACGGGTGGGCCGGCGAACGCCCATGGCCGACGACGCGCTGAACGCCGCTTCGCGAAGGCTCGCCGAGGTCGCGCTCATGGACGGCGCGCAGGCCGCCGCGGATCTCGTCACCCTGACCGAAGCCGTGTCCTCCGCCGGCGGGTGGGACGCCTCGCCGCGCGCGCTGGTGGTCCGCGGCTCGCCCAGGACCAGCCCCCTGAAGTCACTCGAAGAGCGGCGGGACCTGTCAGACGAGGCCGCGAGCCACCTGGGCGTGGGCGTGGCGGTGCGCGGGGACACCGCGGCGTACGTGCTGCTCCTCGCGCACCGGAAGCTGACGGTGGAGGGGGACTTCGCCCGCCGGCACGACGGCCCCACCGCGCCGCGGGAGCTGTGCGGCAGGCTGCATCCGCCGCTGGGACAGCCCGAGCTGTTCGTGACCCTGCCGTCCGGGAAGGTGGAGAAGCTCGCGCTGGAGGAGAGGCGCGGCCGGTTCTGCGGAAAGGTGCCGCTTCGCAGCGAAGGCCGCCACACGGTGGAGGTGCTCGGCCGGGGCCCCAGGGGGCCGGAGGTGGCCGCGCTCTTCTTCGTGGACGTGGGCCCTCCGCCGAAGCGTCCGGACGCGCTGGTGGCCATGGAGCCTGCGACGCCGGAGGAGGCGCGCACCGAGATCCTCTCGCGCATCAACGCGCTTCGCGCGGCGCACGGGGTGGGGCCTCTGGCGCAGGATGCGCAGGTGACGGCCGTCGCGCAGGCCTACAGCGAGCAGATGGCGAAGGAGAACTTCTTCGCCCACGTCGCCCCGGACGGCCGCGCGGTGGGCCAGCGGCTCCGGGCCCAGAAGGTTCCCTTCAAGTCCGCCGGTGAGAACCTCGGGCTTGCGTCAGGGCCGCTCGCCGCCCACTTCGGGCTCGAGCATTCGCCAGGGCACCGGAAGAACCTGCTCGATCCCTCCTGGACGAAGGTGGGGCTCGGCCTGGCGACGCAGACGCGGGCCGAAGGGCCGCCGCTCACCGTGCTCACCCAGGTCTTCATCGCACCGTACGAAGAGGACGAAGACCCGCTCACGGCCGCCTACGAGGTGCTGGATGGCCACCGCCAGAAGCGCTCTTTGCCGCCGCTTCAGCGCAGCCCGCAGCTCGAAGCGCTCGCGCGCGAACACGCGAAGAAGGCGCTCGCCGCAGAAGAGCCGAAGCCGGACCGCGTGGACCCCAGGCTGCACGAACGGGTGTTCGCGCAGCTCGATGACGTGAAGGCCGCGTCGGTGGACTTCTTCATCGCCGACAGCCCGGCGCTCATCGAGGCCTCGAAGGCGGCGGGCGAAGCAGACAACCGGCTGGTGGGGATTGGCGCGGTGAAGGGCGACTCGGCGCGGTACGGGGCGGACAAATACTGGGTGGTTGTGATCTACGCAGCCCGGCGTTAAGCCACTCCTCACTCTCCGGGGACCCTCTGTGACCAGCCTGCCCACCCTGCTCTACGTGGATCCCGACGGCCTCACCGGCCTGACCCTGTCCGAAAACTTCGAGGCCGCGCACCTGTCCTTTCACGCGCTCGTCGAGTTGGACCGCGCCCTCACCGCGGCCCGGCAGGTCCGGCCCGGGCTTGTGGTCATCCGCTCCTCCTCCCACGGTGACGTCCTCGCGCGGGTGCTCAAGGCGCTGGGCGCGGACGCGAACTTCGCGAACCTGCCCATGGTCCTCATCTCGGACGACGTGAGCGAACACGACTTCGTCAGCGAGCTGCGCACCGGCGTCATCGCGGTGCTCTCCATGCCCGAAGACCCAGGCCAGCTCATCCGGGAGCTGCGCGCGCACTGGGAGGGGCTCCCGCGCCGCAGCGGCATCACCTCCGGCACGCTCGACAGCCCGGGGCTCACCGCGCTGGTGGAGCACCTGCGGCGCACCGGCCGCTCCGGCTCCCTCACCCTGAACGGCGGCCCGCCGGGCGGTGGCACGGCCTTCTTCGCGCGGGGGATCCTCCAGTCCGCGGCCTTCAAGGACCTGACCGGCTCGGAGGCGCTGTTCGCCATGGTGGCCCAGCCGAAGGCCAGCTTCTCCTTCGCGGAGCTCGGCGCGGACGGCGGCGAGGCGGTCATCGACATCGAGCTGGCGATGGGCTCGGAGGATGAGCCGTTCGTCCCCGTCGAACACGCAGAGCCGGTGAGCGAGGAGATCCTCCTCTCGGAAGTGATACCGGAGGTCCTCCTCGAAGTGGGTGACGTGGGCACCGGCGAAGAGGAGGTCCCCGTGGCCAAGCCGCCCAGGCGCGCGGCGAAGAGCACCCCCATCCTCCTCGTGGATGACGATGACGCGCTGTGCGCCATGTTCTCCATCCTCTTCCGCAAACACGGCTTCGAGGTCACCACCGCGTCAGACGGGTTCGCCGGCTACGAGGCCGCGCGGGACGGCAGCTTCGACCTGGTGGTCGCGGACCTGAACATGCCGCGGATGGACGGCTGGGGGATGCTGCGCCTGCTCCGGGATGATCACCGCACCCGCGAGACCCCGGTGGCCTTCCTCTCCTGCCATGACGACTACCGGGAGAGCCTCAAGGCGCTCAACGCCGGCGCCCAGGCCTACTTCTCCAAGTCCACCCGGCTGGACGCGCTCGCGGCGCAGGTGCGCGGGCTTCTCGAACCGCGGGAAGAGGCACGGCAGGCGCTGGCGACGGGTGAGCGCGCCCCCCTGCCCGTGTCCAGGGTGGGGCCCCAGTGGGTGCTGCGCCAGCTGGCGGCCTCGGGCGCAACCGGGGTGCTCGAGGCGAAGGACAACTGGGCGGAGTACCAGGTGGGGCTTCGGGAAGGGGTGCCCACCTACGCCTCCGCCCAATCCGGCCGCCACCTCGCTGAAGGCATGCGCGCGTTCGTGGCCTTCATCGCCTCGCGGGGCGCGGACGGCGCGTGGGCTCCCGGCGCCCAGGTGCCGCACCCCAACCTCTCAGGTTCGCTGGAGGCGCTGCTCGCGCAGACGGTGGACGCCCTCAACGAAAACGGACGCCGGGTGCGAGAGAGCCTGCTCGTTCACGCCACGCAGGTGGAGGTGAACGGGGACTTGTACGCGCTCTACGCGCAAGTGGGCCCCAGGGCGTGGCTGGAGACCGCCCGGCTCATCTGCGAGGACAAGCTCCCGCCGCGCGAGGTGATCGCCCGCGTGGACGCGTCTCCCCTCGACGTGGAGGAGACCCTGAAGGACCTGGTGCGCCGCGGCGTGGTGACGCTGAGCGCCTAGTTCACGGCGCGGCGCTGCGTGGCGTACGCCTCGATGCCCTGCTGCGGCGGCGCCACCTGGGCGTAGAGCGGACACTTCGCACAGGTGAAGCTCTGCCAGCCGCAACGGACCGCCTCATCGAGGCAGTTGTCGTAGTGGTGGCAGTTCAGGTTCCGGTGGCTTTCGACGCCGGCCCGCTTGGGCCCGGCCTCCGGGTTGATGGTCTGCGGCAAATCGGTCGGAAACGGCTTCATAAGGCACGGCCCTCCTCTGAGTGCTGCAGCCCCCCCGGTGCCTGGCAAGCAAACGCCCGCTTTCTCCTTTGGCGAGAATGCTGACGGCGGCGCAACATAGTGATGTGCCCTTTCGGGCACAATCCCCCCTCAAGCAGTCATTCAGTTCCTCTAATCCGTCTCAGCCGTTGACCGAATGCGTACAGCGGAACAGGACGTGGGATGATCCGGTTCGGGATGCCAATGCCTGCAATTGCGAGTGGTTGGGGCCGGGCCGTGGTGGCCTGCGCGGTGGGGATGAGCTGGGGCCTGGGGGCGCCTTCGAAGGCGTTTGCGCAGAGCGCGGTGCTGCTGGAGGCCGTCCGGCTGCACAAGGCGGACGCACGGGCCCTGGCGGACACCGAGCGCGCGGCCTGTGAGAAGGCCTCCTGTCCGAAGCTGCCGGAGCTGACGCTGCTGGCCGGGTACCTCGCGCTCAGCGAGGGCGACGCGGGCGGGGCGCGGGCGCTGTTGGAGGGAGCGAAGGCACCGGCGGAGCTCGCTCCGTGGCACGGGTTCTACCTGGGGCAGGCGCGCTTCTATACCCGCGACTACGACGGGGCCCAGGCCGCCTTCGCGCAGGTCCGCAAGGTTGCGCCGCCCTCCCTGGCGGAGCGCGCGAAGGCGCGGCAGGGCGAGTCGCTCCTGGAGGCGGGCAAGGCAAAGGCGGCGCTGCCGCTGATTGAAGCGGCCACGAAGGCGCAGACCCCGGAGCTGCTCCACCTGCGCGCGCGCGCTCGCGAGGCCGCGGGCAAGGGGGCGCAGGCGAAGGCGGACCGGATCCTGCTGGCGCTGCGCCATCCCGCACATCCATTGGGTGAAGAGGCCTGGGCAACGCTGCAGGCGCAGAAGCCGTCGTTTACGCCCACGGCCGATCAGACGCTGCAGCGGATCCGCGCGCTGCAAGAGGGCGGCAAGGCGAAGGCGGCGGTGGACGCCCTGGCCGCCGTCGCGACACAGAAGGCCTTCTCCACGCCGTCGCTCAAGCCGCAGGTGGCGTTGCTCCGCGCGCAGGCGTTGTACGCAGTGGGGGATGAGAAGAGCGCGGAGGCGGCCATCGACGAAGCGCTGAAGGGCCCGCGCGCGCTCGCCGCCCAGGCGGCGATGACCCGCGCCCGGCGCGCGCTCCGGCAGGGTGACCGCCACAAGGCGAAGGTCTTGATGAAGGCCGTCGCAGAGGACTTCGCCGCCGAGCGGCCGGCGGAGGACGCGCTCTTCCTCGCCGGGTGGATCGCCCTTCAGGAGAACGAACCGGACGACGCGGTGGCCACCTTCGAGCGCTTCCTCGAGCGCTTCCCGAAGGTCCGCCGGGTGGACGAGGTCCGCTGGTACCTGGCGCTCGCGCAGCTTCGGGCGGAGCGGTACGCGCAGGCCCAGAGCGCGCTGGACGGGCTGGTGGCCGCGCACCCGCAAAGCTCCCTGGTGCCGCAGGCGCGCTACTGGTCCACCCGCGCCGCGCAGTTGGGCGGCAAGGCGAAGGGCGCGGACCTGGCCTCACGCTACGAGCAGGTGACGAAGGCCCACGGCGCCACGTTCTATGGGTTCATGTCGCGGGTGCGGCTCGGTGAGCTGGGCGCAAGGCCCCAGACGCCGGCGCTCGGCGGACGGCCGACCCCGCTGGAGGGGGAGATCCCGAAGGCGCTGGCGCTGGCGCAGCGGCTGACCCAGGTGGGGCTCTTCAAGGACGCGCACGCGGAGGTGCAGACGCGGCTGGGCGCGGTGCGCGGCGCGCAGAACGCGCTCGAGTACGGGCACGCGCTGGCGAACATCGGCGCGTATGGGCACGCCTTCACGCTGGGCGTCCGGCACCTGTGGGGCCGCGCGTACACGCAGAAGGAGCCCTCCGCGGTCGCCCTGCTCTACCCGCTCGCGTGGCGGAGGACGGTGGAGGCCGAGGCGAAGGCCCAGGGCGTCCCGCCGCACCTGGTGTGGGCCATCATGCGCCGGGAGAGCGCGTTCAAGCCGGAGGTGGCGAGCCCCGCAGACGCGCGTGGGCTGATGCAGATCATCCCGCCCACCGCGCGCGCCATCGCGAAGGAGTTGGGGGAGGCCGCGCCGCCGCCGGACGCGCTCTTCGCCCCCGAGGTGAACATCCGCTACGGCACCTGGTACCTGGGCCGGCTGCAGGAGCGCTTCGGGCACCCGGCGCTGATTGCCGCCGCCTACAACGCCGGCCCGCCCGCAGTGCTGAACTGGGTGAAGGACGGCGGGGCCCTGCCTCTGGACCTCTTCGTGGAGCTCATCCCCTACAAGGAGACCCGCGGCTACGTGAAGCAGGTGGTCGCGGACTACTGGCTGTACCAGGCGCTGTACGAAGACGAGCAGGCGCGGCAGGAGATCCCGCTCACCCTGCCCCCGCCGCTCGCGGAGGGCGTGGCGTTCTAGAAGGTCCCTCTCCCGCTGGGTGCGGGCCGGGGTGAGCGCCGATTCGCCCGGGAGTGCCGTCACTCCCCCGTCACCCTGACCCTCGCTTCCTCGAGGGGAGAGGGAGTCTGGCTACTCCCGCCAGGCGGCGGCGACCTCGCCTGCGAACCGCGCGTTGTTCACGAGCAGATCCACGTTTGCCCGCAGGGTCTTGCCGCCGGTGCGCTCCACCAGCTCCCGCAGGAGGAACGGCGTCACCGCCTTGCCCTTGATGCCCCCTTCCGCCGCCTTCTGCAGCGCGGCGGCGAGGTGCAGCTCCACCGTGGCGCTCGGCAGGGAAGACGCGGCAGGCGGCGGCAGCGCGAAGACCATCCCCCCCTGCCCCAGCGCGTCGATCCGCGCGCGCGCCAACCGGGCTGCCCCCTTTGCATCCTCCACCCGGTGCTCCAGCGGCAGGCCGGAGGACGCGCTGTAGAATGCGGGCAACTCGTTCGTCCCCACCCCCACCACCGGCACACCGAGCGTCTCCAGCAGCTCCAGCGTCTTCGACAGGTCGAGCACGCTCTTGGCGCCGGCGCAGACCACGGCGACAGGGAACCGGGCCAGCGCGCCCAGGTCCTGCGAGATGTCGAAGTGCTCGGAGGCGCCCCGGTGGACCCCGCCCAGCCCGCCGGTGGCGAAGACCCGGATGCCTGCCGCCGCCGCCAGCTCACAGGTCGCGCTCACCGTGGTGCCGCCGCTTCGGCGCTCCGCCACCGCCACGCACAGATCCCGGCTGCCGAGCTTGAGCAGGGGCTCCTTCGCCTCGGCGAGCCGGCGCAGCTCTTCAGGCGAGAGCCCCACCTTCACCTCGCCGTCCAGGACCGCCGTCGCCGCCGGCACCGCGCCCGCACGTCGCACCGCCTCCTCGCAGGCGCGCGCCACCTCGAGGTTGTGCGGATACGGCAGCCCCTGCGCGACGACGGACGTCTCCAGCGCCACCAGCGGCAGGCCACGGTCCTGCGCGTCCTTCACCTCGGCCGAATACGAGAGCTTCACGGCCGGGAGGCTTAGCCGCGCCGCTTCTCGACGACCAGCCCGTAGTCTTCGATCTTCTTGTCCAACGTCGGCCGGCTGATCCCCAGGAGCGCCGCCGCGCGGATCTTCTTGCCGCGGGCCTCGCGCAACGCCTCGCTGATCGCGTCGCGCTCGAGCCTCTGGATCATCGCCTGCAACGACCGCGCGGCCTTTGCGGCGGCAGGCTGGGCCGCACCGGCCCCGACGCCTGTGCCTGCACCGCTGCCTGTGCCTGCGCCCGCCCCAGCTCCCGCGCCCTCCTGGATCTGCGGCGGGAGCCTCAGCGCCGTCACCTCGCCGCCGGCGTGCAGCATCGCCAGCCGCTCCGCCACCAGCCGAAGCTCGCGCACGTTGCCGGGCCACGCGTAGTCGGTGAGGAGCCTGCGCGCGTCAGGGGAGAGCGTGGGCGCCTCCTTCTTCGAAGGCCTGGGCGCGCGCTCGGCGAAGTACTCGAACAGCGCGGGGACGTCCGGGCGCCGGTCGCGAAGGGGGATGAGCTCCACCGTCCCTCCGGAGAGCACCCGCGCGAGCTCTGCGGACAATTCGCCCTTCGACACCAGCTGGTCCGGCGGCAAGGACAGGGTGGCGATGACCCGGACGTCCACAGGCTCCTCGCCCCCGCCCGCCTGCGGCGCCGTCTTCCGGTGCAGGTAGCGCGCGAGCCGCTCTGCCGAGGGCCGGCTCATCCCTTCTGCGTGGCGCAAGACCAGGGTGCCCCCGTCCGCGCGCAGCAACGCCGAAGGCCCGGGCGGCACACCCGGCGCGCTGGCCCGCCCGAAGAGCGCCTCGTCCACGGCCGCCGGCGCCTTGCTGCAGTCCACCTCCACGAAGGGCCCCAGGGCCCGTGACGAGCGCGAATGGATGTACGAGGCCGCGTGCGACTTGCCCGCGCCCAGCTCGCCCCACAGCACCAGGGGCTCCTGCGCCGCCGCCGCCCGCCGCGCCTGCTCCACCGTCTTTCGGAACTGCCGCGAGGAGCCCATGAGCACCACCTCCGGCCGTTCCCGCTCATGCGCCGCGCGCACCGCGGAGTAGGCCTCGCCGCACAGCCTGCCCAGGGCCGCCAGCACCCGCGTGTCCGCGTCTCCAAAGGCCTGCGGCCGCTCCACGTAGATGAGCCCGAAGGGCGCGCCGCCCGACGACGCGAGCGGCGCCACCGCCGCCCCGCCTGCGTGCGCGGCCTCACGCCGCTCCATCGCCGCGCGCACCAGCGAGCGCGGCACCTCCACCGACGCTGCGCCCACCACCGCCGCGGTGAGAAGTCCTTCGGGGCCGCCGAGGAGCGCGGCCGCAGAGTCGGCGTTGAGGCTGCGGACCACCTCGTCCGCCGTGCGGCGGAGCACCATGGCCTCGCTGGTGGCGCTGAAGAGCGACACCGCCGTGGAGTACAGCGCGGCCTCGGGGCCCACCCGCGGGAGCACCTCCTCCACCAGCGCGCCCTGCAGCTCGCCCGTCTCGCGCTCGGTGAAGGCGGCGTGCGCGGGCGGCGCGAAGAGCACGGTGGTCTCGCCCACCTGCACCCTGTCGCCAGGCAGCAGGATGGCCTCCGCTTCTATCTTCTCCCCGTTGACCACCGTCCCGTTGCGAGAGCCGAGATCGGTGATCTTCGTCTGCCCGTCCTCGTGGACGATCTTCGCGTGCCGCCTCGAGACCTTCTGATCCTCCAGCGGGATCTCGCAGGAGGGGCTGCGCCCCAGCGTTGCCTCGGTGACGACCTCGAAGCGCAGGCCCGCCGACGGGCCGGAGAGCAACAGGATGGCTGGCATGCCGCCAACTGTAACCGCATCTTACAGTCCGCGCGAGCGACGCCTCCGGGCCCCGAGCAGCGCCAACGCGCCTGCTCCGAGGACCAGCACCGTCAGGGGATCCCCCGAGTCACCGGCGCTGCAGCCGCACCCGCCGCCGGCGTAGTGGATCTCCTCCAGCAGCGGGTCGGCGCCGCCGTCCTCCACGAAGCTGCCGCCATCGGTGCCACCATCGGTGCCGCCATCGGTGCCGCCCTGTTCGATGACCTCGAACGTGACCTGGGCCGAGTCCGGGCTCCTGTGCCCGGCGGAATCGATGGCCGCGGCGGTGAGGGTGTGAGCGCCCAGCGCGAAGGACTGGGTTTCGTCCGGGGTCCAGGACCAGCTGCCGGCACCGTCCGCGGTGACAGTGGCTGCGAGGGTTCCGTCCACGAAGAGCTCCACCGTGGTCCCAGGCTCGGCGGTGCCGCTCACGGTGGGCCTGGTGTTGGAAGTCTGGCTCCCGTCCTCCGGCGAGATGATCAGGGGCGCCTCGGGCGCGGTGGCGTCCACCGTGAAGGTCACGGCCGCGGAGGGCGGGCTGGTGTTGCCGGCGTCGTCGCTGGCGGTGGCGGTGACGGTGAAGGTCCCGTCTGCCGGCAGGGTCACCTGCAGCGTCCAGGCGCCGGACCCATCCGCGGTGGTGGTACCCAATGACGCGCCGTCGATGAAGACCTCCACCATGGCGCCGGGCTCTGCCATCCCGCTCACCCACACCATGCGGGTGTCGAAGGACTCGCCGTCGGTGGGCGCGGCAATGTCGGGCGCGGGCGGGGCCACGGTGTCCACGTGGAAGGTCTGGGTGACACCGGTGGTCTGGTTGCCGGCCGCGTCGGTGGCGGTGGCGTAGACGGTATGGAGCCCTTCGCCCAGCGCGGACGGCGCGGGCAGTGAGAAGTCCCCCTGCGCATCCGCGGTGACGGTCCCGAGCGAGACGCCCTCCACGACGATCTCCACGGTGTCACCCGGGTCAGCGGTGCCGGTGAAGGTGGGCTGCGCGGTGGCGACGAGCTCGCCATCCTGCGGCGAGGTGATGACGGGCGCAGAAGGTGCCAGCGTGTCCACGGTGACGGTCACGTCCATGGACGGCCCGCTGGTGTTTCCGGCCGCGTCGGCGGCGGTGGCGGAGAGCACGTAGCTGCCATCCTGCGGCACGGTCACGCCCACGCTCCATGCACCCGTCGCATCCGCGGTCACGGTGCCGGCCAGCACGCCCGAGACCGTCAGGGTCACCGTGGCGTTGGGCTCGGCGGTGCCGCTGGCGTTGAAGGTCGCGGTGGAGAGGAACGCACCGTCCTGTGGCGAGGTGATGACCGGCGCGCCGGGCGCCATCGTGTCGATGGTGAAGGTGCGCTGGGTGGAGGGCCCAGTGTTGCCCGCTTCGTCGGTAGAGGTGGCGGTGATGGTCACAGGGCCATCCGGCTGCGCGGGGAGCACCCCACTGAAGTCACCGGACGCGCTCGCGGTGGCGGTGGCCACCGGGGTGCCCCCAATGGAGAGGGTCACCAGGCTGCCGGGTTCGGCGGTGCCGGTGACGGCCGGCGTGGCGGAGGAGACGATGGCGCCGTCCGCCGGCGAGACGATCACCGGCGGGGAAGGCACCGTGAGATCCACCGTGAAGCCCGTCGTCGCGCCCGGGGTGGGGGTGCCGGCGGCGTTCTGGCTCACCGCCTGAGCGGTGTGCGCGCCTTCAGAGAAGGCCTGCGCAGGCGTCAGCGTCCAGTTGCCGGACGCATCCGCGGTGACAGTGCCAACGCTGGCGCCGTCCACGAAGACCTCCACCGCCGCGCCCGCATCCGCGGTGCCCGTGAAGGTGACCTGCGCGGACGCCAGGTGCGCGCCGTCCGCCGGTTGGGTGATGACCGGCGCACTCGGCACGCTGGTGTCCACGGAGAAGGAGACGCTGGCCGAAGGGCCGGTGTTGCCGGCCGCGTCGGTGGCGGTGGCCCGGGCGGTATGGGGCCCATCCGGGAGCGCCTGCGCCGAAGTGAGCGTGTAGCTCCAGGCGCCAGCGGCGTCCGCGGTCACCGTTGCCATGGTGATTCCATCCACCTGGACCTGAACCGAAGCCGAAGGCTCGGCGGTACCGCTGACGGTGGGCGCCGCGGAAGCGAGCACGGCCCCGTCCTGCGGCTGCAGGATGGAAGGCGCGGCGGGCGCCTGCGTGTCCACGTCGAAGGTCACGGTGGTGCCCGGGCCGGTGTTCCCCGCGTCATCGCTGGCGGTGACCGTGACGGTGACAGGTCCTTCAGGCTGCGGCGGCAGCGGGAACGCCCAATCGCCGTCGCCGTCCACGGTCACCGTTCCCACCGGGGTCCCGTCCACCACGACGGTGATGGTGGTGCCCGGCTCGCCGGTGCCGGTGAGCGTGGGGATGTTGGTGGCGACTGCGTCCCCCTCCTGGGGCGAGGTCACCTGCGGCGCGGCCGGCGCCACGGTGTCCACGGTCACGTCCACCTGCGCAGCGCCGGAGGTGTTCCCGGCCTCGTCGGACGCGGTGGCGGTGATCTGCACCGGCCCCTCCGGCTGCGGAGGCAGGGTAACGGTCCAGTTCCCTGCCCCATCCGCGACGACGGTCCCCACGACCACACCCCCGGCGGTGACGGTGACGGTGCTGCCGGGATCCGCGGTGCCGGTGACGGTGGGCGTCGCGTCCGCCACCTGCGCGCCGTCCGCGGGAGTCGAGATCACCGGCGTGGCCGGCGCGACGGTGTCCACATCCACCGTGACCTGCGCCGCCGGGCCTTCGTTGCCGGCGGCGTCGGTGGCGGTGGCCGAAATGACGTGCGGTCCATCCGACATGGGCGACGTGAGGGTGAAGGTGAAGTTGCCGGACCCATCCGCGGTGGCGGTGCCCACCGGTGCGCCGTCCACGAAGACGGTGACTTCGGCGCCGGGCTCGGCGGTGCCGCTCACGGTGGGCGTCGAGTCGCTCAACGCGTCGCCGTCACCCGGCTGCAGGATGACCGGCGCAGGCGGCGCGAGCGTGTCCACGGTGAAGGTGACCTGCGCCGAAGGTCCGGTGTTGCCGGCGGCGTCGGTCGCAGTCGCCGAAACCGTGCGGGGGCCGTCTGCGAGCGGCGCGCCCGGGGTGAAGCTCCAGGTGCCGGACGCATCTGCGGTGGCGGTGCCCAGGGTCACGCCGTCCACGCTGACCGTCACCGTAGACAGAGGTTCGGCGGTGCCGGTGAAGGTGGGCGAGGCGTCCGCCACCTGCGCGCCGTCCGCGGGCGCGGTGATGCTCGGGGCCGGGGGCGCCGTCACGTCCACCGTGAACGCGGTCACCGCGCCGGGCGTGCTGTGGCCCGCCGCATCCGCGGCGTGCGCCTGCACCGTGTGCGGCCCTTCGGAGAGCGAGGCTGCGGACGGCAGGGACCAGCTGCCGGACGCATCCGCCACGATGGTCCCGATGCTCACGCCATCCACCCGGACCTCCACCGTGGAGCCCGGCTCGCTGGTGCCGGTGAAGGTGGGCGCGTCATCCCCGATGACCGCCCCATCCGCGGGCGAGGCCACCACCGGCACCGGCGGCGGCTGCGTGTCCACGGTGAAGCTGGCGGTCGCCGCGGGTCCCATGTTGCCGGCCACGTCGGTGGCGGTGGCGCTGACAGTGTGCGGCCCCTCCCCCAGCGCTTGCGCCGCGGAGAGCGTGTAGCTCCAGGCGCCGCTCCCGTCCGCGGTCACCGTGCCGACGACGACACCCTCCACGCGGACGGCCACCTCGCTGCCTGCTTCCGCGGTGCCAACCACGGTGGGCGTGGCCGTGGTCACCCAGGCTCCGTCCGCGGGCGAGACGATCTGCGGCGCGTCCGGCGCGGCCGTGTCCACGATGAAGCCGTTCACCGGTGCGTCCGGGCCCACGTTGCCCGCCTCGTCCGTCGCAAACGCGCTGGCGCCGTGTGGCCCGTCTGCCAGCGCATCCGCCGCGCCCAGCGTGAACGACCAGTTGCCTGCGCCATCCGCGGTCGTGGTTCCCACCACCGCGCCATCTACCCGCACCGTCACCTGCGCGTCTGGCTCGGCGGTGCCGCTGAAGGTGGGCGTGGGGGTGCCCACCTGCGCCCCGTCCGCGGGCACGAGCACCACCGGCGCGACAGGCGGCGTCAGGTCCACCGTGAAGTCGCGGGTGGGGCTCGGCGGGCTGGCGTTGCCGGCCGCGTCCTGCGCCACCGCGGACACCGTGTGCGGCCCTTCCCCCAGCGCCTGCGCGGAGGAGAGCGTGTAGCTCCAGTCGCCGTTCGAATCCGCGGTCACCGTGGCGACAATCGCGCCATCCACGGACACATCCACGTCCGCGCCCGGCTCCGCGGTGCCGCTCACGACCGGCGTGGCCGTGCCCACCTGGGCGTCCTGCGAGGGCGAGACGACGACCGGCGCAGAGGGCGCGCTGGTGTCCACGGTGAACGCCGACGCCGCGCTGATGGGCCCGGTGTTCCCAGCGGCATCCGTGGCCACCGCCGTGACCTGGTGCGGCCCGTCCGAGAGCGCCTGGGCCAGGGTGGGCAGGTAGCTCCAGCTCCCAGACGCGCTGGCGGTGACGGTGCCCACGGCCACGCCGTCCACGCTCACGCCCACGCTGGCACCGGGTTCGGCGGTGCCGCTCAGCGGGGGCCTGGGGTTGGAGGTCACGCTCCCGTCCGCGGGCAAGGTCACCACCGGCGCGGGCGGCGGCACGCTGTCCACCGTGAAGGAGATGGCCGCGCTGTTGGGGCCCACGTTGCCCGCCGTGTCGGTGGCCCTGGCCTGCACGGTGTGCGCGCCCTGGGAGAGCGGCGACGGCAGGGAGAAGCTCCACGCGCCTGCGCCGTCCGCGGTGGTGCTGCCCACCACCACGCCGTCCACCACCACGGTGACCGTGGCAAAGGGCTCGCTGGTCCCGGTGACGGTGGGCTGGGTGGACCCGGTGAGTGACCCCGCGGTGGGCGAGAGGATGACCGGCGCCGCGGGGGCCGTGAGATCCACCGTGAAGCTGCGCGGCGGAGACTCCGCGCTCTGCACCGCCTGCCTTTCGCTGGCCACGCGGACCACGTGCGGCCCTTCCGTCAACGGCGACGTCGGCGTGAAGGCCCAGGTCCCTCCACCGGTGGACGTGACCCGCCCCACCTCCACGCCATCCACGCGGATGATCACGGTGACGGACGCCGGTGCGGTGCCGGAGAAGGTCGGGGTCTGGGTGCCCACGCGGGCGCCCTCCGCCGGGACAACCACCGCCGGCACGGCCGGGATCACGAAGCCGCCAGGTGGCGTCTCCACCGTCCCCACGTACGCGCCCTGCTGCGCGGGCGTGGGACCTGCGCCGTAGTTGCTGCCGCCGGTGACCGTGCCGCGAAGCCCCGACACCACCGACGTCGCGCAGGCGCCGCCGGCTGACTGCAGGAGGATCCGGCCACCGCCGCCGCCACCGCCCGGCCCGTGCGCCGTGGTGGAGACGTTGCCGCCATTCCCACCGGTGGCCGCCACCGCCGTCCCGCAGGCCGCCGTCCCCGCGAAGCGCAGGTAGATGCTGCCGCCCGCGCCGCCGCCGCCCGCACCGTCGTTCCCGCCGCCCGGCGTGGGGGCAGGAGTGGCGCCGACGCTGCGGATGACGCCCGAGCCAGCCAGGGCCTGGGCGCGGATGAAGATGGCACCGCCTCCGTCCCCGCCGGAGGTGGAGACGTTGTTGTTGCCGTGCCCTGCCCCGCCGCCGCCGCCCAGCGTCAGGTGATCCAGCAGCGAGTAGACGAGCCGCGCGCCGCCCATGCCGCCCACCACCCGGCCGCCGTCGAAGGAGTTCCCTCCGATGCCGCCGGGCCCGCCGTTGCCTCCGCCGCCGCCCCCTGAGTTGTGGCAGACGCCGCCGCCCGCGCCGTTGGCCACGTTGCCCCGCCCTGTCCCTCCGGACCCGTAGCGCGTCGCCGCCACGCCTTCGCCCTTGCGCGCGCCGTTGGGCGACGACTGGTCCAGCCCCGTGCAGCCGTCGTTGTCGGAGCCGTTGGTCGCCACGCCGCCCCGGAAGCCGCGGCCGTCGGCATGGATGGTCCCGTTGTTGGTCACCGTCCCGGTGGCGAGGAACGCCAACACCCCGCCGGTGGCGCCATCCCAGGCGCGCGCTGTGAGGCTCGCGCCCGGGTTCACCGTGACGTCGTTGTACTCGCGCACCCGGATCACCTGGGTGACGTCCGCGGCGTAGCTCCGAATCAGGGGCTCGGACAGGGTGAGGGTGCTGCCCTGCACCGAAAACAGCCGGCCCAGCTCCCAGCCGCCCACCGGATCCGCGCCCAGGTTCACGTCCGCCGCCGCGCCGCTGCCGGGCTCGGGGACCACGCCGGTGGTCTGCAGCACCATCACCAGGTCACCCGGGGCGAAGGTGCCGTTGATGGAGCCCACCGCCACCTGCGTGTCGCCCGGTGCGAGCGGGGCGGTCACCCGCGCGTAGCTGTTGATGACCTGGTTGGTCCCGGTGACGGTGAGGTTCGTGGTCCCCGCCCCCAGTCCGTACACATCCGGTCCGGCGAGGGCCGCGTGGGAGCCGAGCAGCGCAACGAGCGCGGCGAGCGCGTGGGGGATGGCAATGCGCTTCATCGGGTCTCTCCCTGGTCGTCACCTTGCGGCACGAGCGGCTCGATCAATCCGTCCACGCCCGGGGGCGCGGTCGGTGAAGGCGCCTTCGGCTCGGTGATGTTGAACTCCACGCGGCGGTTGTTCTCCCGGCCGCGGGCGGTGCTGTTGGTGTCTGAAGGCCGGTCCGGTCCGTGGCCCACCGGGCGCAGCCGCTCCGGCGCCACTCCGCGCCTGACCAGGTAGTCGCGCACGGCCTCGGCGCGCTTCTGCGAGAGGGTGCGGTTGAGCGCCGCGCTGCCCCGGCTGTCGGTGTGGCCCTCCACCATCACCAGCGGGATCTCCGGGTGCTCCTCGAGCACGTTGGCGACCTGGTCCAGCAGCCGGTGTGAGCGCCGGAGGATGGTCGCCTTGCCGGTGGCGAAGTAGACCTTCTCCTTGATCACCAGCTTCTCGCGGGTGATCACCACCAGCTGCTTCTGCTTCGCCGGGCAGCCCTGGTTCGTCGGGGGGCCCTTCACCTTCGGGCAATTGTCCTCGTGATCCGGGACGCCGTCGCCGTCCTCGTCCTTCACCGGGCAGCCGCGCGCCTCCAGCGGCCCTGCTTCGTCAGGGCACGCGTCCTTCGCGTCCTCGATGCCGTCTTCGTCGCGGTCACGGAAGGGACAGCCCTGCCGCTCGGGCAGGCCGGCTTCGTCCGGGCAGGCGTCGTCTGCGTCCAGCACCCCGTCCCGGTCGCGGTCCGGCACGGGGCAGCCGCCGTGTTCGGGTACGCCGGCCTCGTTCGGGCAGGCGTCCTCGTTGTCCGGGATGCCGTCCGCGTCGTTGTCCGGGTCCGGGCAGCCGTCCGCATCTTCGTGGCCGTCCACGTCCTCCGCCTCGTCCGGACACCGGTCCACGCCGTTCTTCACGCCGTCGCCATCCCGGTCCAGCTCGGGGCACTGGGCTACCTCCTGGGCACCCTCCGGCCCACACGGGTCCACCGCCCTGGGCGGGGGCGGGGCGGCAGGCGGGGCAGCCTGTCCCGGCCGCGCGTACGCCACACCCGCCAGGGCGCGCCACGCGGGCGAGCCCGGCTGTGTACCGAACCCCGGACCGCCCAGAGCGAACAGCCCCAGCCCGCTCGGCAGCGCGTAGCGGAGGCCGGCCAACAGCTCGTAGGCGGGGCCATGCGCGCCCAGCGGAAGGAGCGCGCGCCCGGTGACCTCTCCGCGCAGCGGGCCCTCCAATGTGGCCAGCGCGGCGCCCAGGCCCAGCTGGCTTCCCAGGTCCACTCCCCCCACGCGGGCGTTGGGCCGGTAGAGGAACGCCGCCTCCGCAGAGACGCCCACGAACCCGAAGCTGCGCGAAACGCCCAGGCGAGGCGAAGCGGTCACCCCGCGCTCACGGGCGAGCGCGGCGGTGGAGCCCAGCGGCAACCCCACGCCCAGGCCCGCCGCCAGATCCACGGGCGCGCCGCGCGCCTGGCGAAGGATGCCGAAGCGCCCGAACAGCTGCGGCGTCCCCAACCCGCGGGCAGCCGGAGGTTGGTACGGGTCGACCGCCAGCGCGTCTCCCTGCTGCAGCGCGATCACCGGGAGCGCAAACCCGAGCTCGAACCGGTCTCCCAGGCCATACGCGCCGGTGAGGTGCAGCGTCACCCGGTCGCGCACCACCGCGCCCAGGGCCTCGTCGCCGCGGAAGGCCAGGAGCGGATTGCGCTCGTAGTGACCCGCGAGCCCGAACCGCACGCTCCCGGACGACAGGAGCCTTCCGCCCCCCAGTAGAAGCGAGCCCTCTGCGGAGGGGCTGAGCTCCAACCGCTCCAGGTCGAATGAAGGGAGCGCCTGCGCGGACGCGGAGGGCGCCGCCAACCCCAGCGCCACGCCCCACGCCACGACGATCGGCCGAAGCCATCCGCTGTGCATGGAGAGATACTACTGGAGCGTTTTTTTCAAAGTGTCGACTATCTACCCTCCCGGGGCCCTCCTGACCCGGGTCAACGACACCCCACGCTGAACGGATGAACTAACCGGCGGCGCGGGCGGTGCGGTCCCACGCGGCGCGCTGGGAGTTCCGCAGGAAGCGCCAGAAGCCCACCGCCATCGCCAGGTTCATGCTCACGAAGTAGTAGGCCACCTGGGCGACGCGCTTGAGCGGCCGGGGGATTCCCAGGCCCCGGCTGCCGACGAACGCCAGCGCGTAGAACGCCACCTGCGCCGCGAGCAGCGCCGCATACAGGGGCGATGCGAGCATCAGCGCGTTGGCCACGAGCGCAGTCGCCATCAGCGCCGGCGCGCACCAGCGCAGCACCTTGTGGGACCAGAAGGCGAAGGCGCGGAAGCCGGCCGCGGGCGACAGGAGCCCCGGCAACATGCGCAGGCTCTGGAAGTTCCCCGCGGCGATGCGCGCCCGCCGCCCGAACTCCTTGCCGTAGTCCTCGGTGGTCTCCTCGAGCGCGAAGGCCTCGGGGTCGTAGAGGACCTTGAAGCCCCGGTCCAGGATCCGCAGCGGGATGACGAAGTCGTCCACGATGGTGCCCGGCGGCAGCTCGGTGAAGAGGCTCCTGCGAATGGCGTAGAGCCCGCCGTTGGCGCCCATCACCGCGCCGCGCTTGCCCTCGTAGAACTTGATGAGGGACTCGTAGGTCCAGTACGCGCTCTCCTCGTAGTCCTTCCTGGTCGGGTTGTAGAGCTTGAGCTTGCCCACCACCACGCCCACCTCGGGGTCACGGAAGTGGCGCACCAGCTTCTTCACCGCCGCAGCGTCGATCAGGGTGTTGGCGTCGGAGAGGATGACGATCTCCCCCTTCGCCGCCGGCACGCACCGGTTCAACACCGTGGTCTTCCCCGCGCGCTCCGCCACCGACAGCCGCACCCGCGCGTCCGCGCACCCTTCGACGATGGCGTTGGTCCGGTCGGTGGAGCCGTCCGAGCCGATCAGCACCTCGAAGCGGTCCTGCGGGTAGTCCAGCGCGAGGCTGTTCTTCAGCTTGTCGCCGATGCACCCCTCTTCGTTGTACGCCGCCACCACCAGGGAGACCGGCGGGGCCACGTCCACCGCCCGGGGCTTGCGCCGCTCGTCCCCGCTCTTGATGTAGCGAAGGTTCCCCACCGCCTGCTGCGCGGCGTCCAACAACATCAGGATGAGTGGGTAGAAAAAGTACGTGTGCAGGAGCAGCAAGGCACACACCCAGAAGATCCATTCCGCCATCGTCCGTCGTCCTTCCCCGTTTGAATCTCGCGGGGAGGGATGAGCAAGGCGCATGCCCGGAGCGTCCAGAGCGGGCGGTCCGGGGCAGGAGGCCCTCAGGCTGTAGAAATGGGGGTTACTGCGCCTCTTGCGCCGAAAGCTCTGCCCGCTTCTTCCGGGCCTGCTCGAGCAGCAGCTTCGCCGTCTGGTGTCCAGGATTGAGCGTGAGGGCGCTCTCCAGGGAGGTCACCGCCAGGTCGACCTCGTTGTCCCGCAGGGCCAGCCGCCCCACCATCACGTACAGCCGCGTCCAGGCGCTGTCGGTGGCGCGCAACTCCTCCAGGGCCTTCCGGGCCTGCCGGCGCGTCTCCGGCGCCACCCGTGCGTTGAGCGCGTATTCGGCGAAGGCCACGTCGCCCCAGCCGTCGGTTCCACCGAGCGCGCGGAAGCGCTCGGAGAGCACCAGCGCCTGGTCCGAGCCCTTCACGCCGGCGTACAGCGCCTGCGCGCGGACGAGCTGCACTTCCTCCTCGGGATGCAAGGGTTGGGGCCCCGCCTGGAGGTTGCGCCGCGCTTCGTTCACGCGGGCGTCCTGCGCCGTCGCCGCCTCCACCAGCGGATCACCCTCCGCCTTGAGCGCAGTGACCTCGTCCACCAGGGCGTTGACGCGGTTCTCCCAGTCCGCCGGCGCCTGCCGCTCCTTCAGCTTCGCGATCTCCACCGTGAGCCGGTTCGCCTCGCCGGTCACCCGGTCGATGCGGATCTTGAGATCCTCGAGGCCGAAGAGCAGCGCCACCAGATGGGTCACCCGCGCCTCGGCATAGTCCGGCCACTTCGCGGTCACGTCCTCGAGCTGGGAGACGGCGAGCGCCAGCGACCGGGGGTCGTCCCGGCGGAGCGCGCGCAGGGCCTCGCTGTGCGCGGCGATGGCCTCCTCCGGCGGCGGCGTGCGGCGCGAGGAGAGCGCCTGAAAGACGGCGTACCCGCCCACCCCCAACGCGACGAGCGCCAGCACCGCCAGGGTGGCGAAGGTGCGCCGGCGCCGGCCTCGTTGCAGGGCCTTGCCCGGGTCATCTTCGAGCTGCTCGGACACCACGACCTTCGGCTCCGCGGCGTCGAAGGGCGCGAACGGCGGCAAGGGCGCGTGCGCGGGCGTGCCGAACATGGGCGTGGCCCGCGCCTGCGGTGCCTGGGGGGCGGCGGGCGGGGCGGCGAAGTCGGGCTCGTCCGTGCCCGGCGCGTCCGGCGGCCGGAACGACGGCAGCTGCAGCGTCTGAGGGGTGATGGCCACCTGCGGCTTGCCGAAGATCTGCGTCTGCCGCAGCGGGTCCACCGGGCGCTCGGGAGCGTCCTGCGTGGGCAGCACCGCCGGCATCCCCAGCCTCGGCGTCGCGCGCTCGGGCTCTCGGGGCGGGACCGGGGTCCTCGAAGGAGGCGTGGGGGCTCCGAAGATCTGCGTGGAGCGCAGGGGGTCTTTCCCCTGCGGCGCCGCGCCGAAGATCTGGGTGGACCGCATCGGGTCCGGGCCGGGTGATGGGGCAGCGGGCGCGGCGGGAGCTGCGCCGAAGAGCTGCGTGGACCTCAGGTCCGGCTGCGCGGGCGCGGCGGGCACCCCGAAGATCTGCGTGGACCTCACGTCCGGCTGCGCGGGGGAAGGCGGCGTCCGGGCGGCGGCGCCGAAGATCTGCGTGGACCTGCTCGAAGGGGGAGAAGCCGGCGGGGAAGGAGTGCCGAACCCCTGCGTCGTCGCCGGCGCCCTGGCCTGCGGGGGTGGCTGCGGCTGCGGCGGATCCTTCGGGACGGGGCCGCCGTAGACCCGCGTCGGCTCCCTGGAGGGCTCGGGCGCGTCGTCCGGCGCCTGCGCGCCGTCGAACTTCGGCATCCCGAAGATCTTCGTGCCCCCGGTCGCGGACTGCGCCTCGGGCGAGGCGGTGAAGACGTGGGAGCAGCGGGTGCACTGAACAGGCGCCCCGCCGGGCGGCAGGACGCGCTCGTCGAGGTCATAGACCGTGGCGCACTGCGGACAGGAGATCTGCACCGCGCGTACGTATCACGGCTCCAGGGTCGTCGCCTCGCGCAGCACGTCCAGCTTCGCGGGCCCGATCCCTCGCACGCCGTCCACCTCCTCCCACGAGGAGAACCCACCGAGCCGCTCGCGCTCCTCCACCAGGGCGGCGGCCAGGGAGGCCCCGACGCCGGGGAGAATGGACAGCTCCTGAGCGGTGGCCTGGTTGAGCTTCAGCTTCTGCCCCACCGTGAGCGCCTGCCCGGCAGGCAGGGAGCCCGCGCCTTGAACGTCTGGGGCGTCACACGTTGCGTAGCCGCCCGCTCCCGTCTGCACCCAGCGCACACGGTCCGGCGGGCAGTCCAGCGCGGAGGCGGACGAAGGCGCCCTCCACGCGAAGTAGACGCCCGCGCCGATGGCGCCCAGGAGCCCGACGCCGAGCAGCGCGGTGCGATCCCACCTCACGCCCACCTCACCCGGCCGCCGCGTCCTTCTCCAGCTTCACGTCCGCGTCCAGCTTCGCCGGCGCGTCGAGCCCGAACGCGGTGTGCAGCGCCCGCACCGCCAGCTCCGTGTACTTGGACTGGACCACGCAGGAGACCTTGATCTCCGAGGTGGAGATCATCTGCACGTTGATGCCTTCGTCCGCGAGGACGCGGAACATCTTCGCCGCCACGCCGGAGTGGTTGCGCATCCCCACCCCGACGATGGACACCTTCGCCACGTCGTCGTCGTACTCCACGTCCGCGGCCTTGATCTGCTTGACCACCTTCTTCATCACCGCCCGGGTCTTCGGCAGATCCCCGCGGGTCACGGTGAAGGTGAGGTCCGTCTTCCCGCCCTTGGAGACGTTCTGGACGATCAGGTCCACCACGATGTTCTCCGCGTCCAGGGGCCCGAAGATCTTCGCGGCGATCCCCGGCACGTCCGGCACGTCGCGCAGCGCCACCTTGGCCTCGTTCTTGTCGTAGGCGATGCCGCTGACCACCACGTCTTCCATGGACTCGTCCTCCTCGCAGACCAGCGTCCCCGGCGCGTCGGTGAACGACGACTTCACCCACAAGGGCACGCGGTACTTCATCGCAAACTCCACCGACCGGATCTGCAGCACCTTCGCGCCCAAAGACGCCAGCTCCAGCATCTCCTCGTAGG
>CAZQVZ010000005.1:0-41459 GCA_964596895.1 uncultured Myxococcaceae bacterium | reverse complement strand
TCGTACCCGTCGAGCAGCGCCAGCGCCGCGTCGAAGTTGCCGGCCTCCTGCAGGAGCTTCGCGCCCGTGAAGTAGAGCACCGGCGAGGTCTTGTTCCGCTCCACCGCGGACTTGAAGGCGTCCGCCGCGCCCGGGTCCTTCTTCATGGCCAGCGCGCGGGCGCGGGCGAAGAGGGCGAACCGCTCGTTCGGGTTGATCTGCAGCGCCTGATCCGCGGCGGCCACCGCGTCGTCGTAGCGCTTCTCGAAGTTGGCCAGCTCCGCGTTCGCCGCCAGCGCGCGCGCCTTGAGGCCGGGGGTGAGGGCGTCATCCGCCAGCGCCGCCTGGATGGTGTCCGCGGCGTCCTTGACCCGGTCCTCCTTGTAGATCCGCGCCAGCGCCAGGCCGAGCTGCGCCCTCGTGTGGTCCTGGTTCACGTTGACGGCCTTCTGCAGCGCGTCGATCGCGGCGCGGTAGTCCGCCTGGTCCAGCATGGCCTCGCCGTAGGACGAGAACAGCCGGGGGCTGCGCCAGGCCATCTCCACCGCCTTGGCGTGGGAGGTGCGCGCCAACGGCAGGTTGCCCCGCGCCTGCAGCGCCTCACCGAGCGCGTTCCACAGCTTGGGCGAAGATGCGCCCCGCTTGCGGAGGTCCTCGCTGAGCGCCTCGGCTTCGGCGACCTTGCCTTCGGCCACGAGGATCAGGATCTGCGCCGCGAACCGGTCTTCGGTGCGGGACTCCTGCGCTTCGGCCCGCTTGATGTAGTCCCGGGCGCGGGCCTCCGCGCCCTCCAGCCGGTGGACGAGCCAACGCTGGGTCTCGATGTCCGCCGCCAGCGCCAGCGCCTCCTTGGCGTCCGGGTCCAGCTTGAAGATCTCCTCCAGCTCCGCGAAGGCCTTCTCGAGGTCCCGCGGGTTGTCCCGCATGGCCAGCTCCTTGGCCTCCTTCATCCGGTCCGCGATCTCCTTCTTGGTCGTCGCGCGGGAGTAGAAGAAGTAGACCGCGCCCGCCAGAAGGGCAGCGACCACGAGGATCTGAACCATCGCACTGGCGAAGCTTTCGCGCTTCTTCCAGTCTCGCTGGGCGTTGTTGTTCTGGGCCGCTGCCATGAAGAATCCTCGTGGATTTACGATGGGTTGGGGGACTAAAGGCGGGCCGGTATAGCGTCCGCCAAAGAGGGCTGTCAACGCTGGTGGGCGGCTGTGACCGGCCGCCACGCGGCGAAGCAGCCAGCCAGGAGGGCGCGTGGCGGTCTACACGGAGCTTTCAACTGAGGACCTCGCCGAACTGGCCGCGCGCTACGGCCTGGGCCGGGTCTCAGCCTTCAGGGGCCTCCCCGAAGGCTCCATCAACACCAACTACGCGCTGCAGACGGAGCGCGGACGCTATTTCCTGCGCCACACCACCGTCCGCGAGGACGCGGACCTCTCCTTCGAAGCAGCGCTGCTCTCGCACCTGCACAAAGAGGCCTTCCCCGCCCCCACCCTGCACGAGACGACGGACGGCCGGCCCTTCGTCCCCTTCCGCGGCGGCCGGGTGAGCGTGTTCGGCTGGCTCTCCGGCGAAGAGCTGACGCGCTCGGGGCTCACGGGAGGCCACCTGCAGGCGCTCGGCCGCGAGCTGGGAAAACTCCACCGCGTCGCCAACAGCTTCACCGGCCACCGGGAGAACCCCTACTCACAGGCGGTGGTGCGCAGCTGGCTGGAGGCGCTTTCGACCCAGGCGGACGCGGAGGTCCAGGCGGCGCTGCCGGAGTTGTTCAGGGCGCTGGAGGCCGCGTCCGGCTACGACGGGCTCGTCCCGCGAGGCGTCATCCACGCGGACCTCTTCATGGACAACGTGAAGTGGCTGGGAGACCGGGTGAGCGCCTTCTTCGACTTCGAGATGGCCTGCGTGGACGCGTGGGTCCTCGACCTGGGCATCACCCTCGACGCGTGGTGCTTCGACGGGGGCGCCTACCGGGAGGATTTGTGCCGCGCGCTCCTGTCCGGCTACCAGGAGGAGCGGCCGCTTCTCGCCGCGGAGCCCCTGGCGCTGTATGCGGCGGCGCGCTTCGGGGCGGTGCGCTTCACCGCCTCGCGCATCCGCGACTTCCACCTGTCGCAGGTGCCTTCGGACCGGCTCTTCCAGAAGGACTTCCGCACGTACCTCGCCCGGGTGCGCGCGCTGGACGCGCTCGGGCCGGACGGCTTCACCCGGCTCTGGTCAGGCTGAAGGGGAGCGAGGCCGGCTACAGGCCGCTCAGGATCTTCCAGTCGCCGCCTTCGCGGACGAACTCCATCCGCTTGAGCTCGGACGCGGTCTGGACCTTGTCCGACAGCCCCGGCATCTCGTAGCGCAGCGTGTAGTAGAAGATCGCGAAGGCGGTGTCCTCCCGGTCCTGGACGACGATGTTGCGGATGTCCACGTCGAGCCGGACGTTGTCGATGCGCCCGAACCGCTCCTGCAGCGCCGCCTCCACGTTGCTCCGGTCCAGGTCGTCTTCGGGGGTGGACGTGCCGCCGGTGTCCTGGAAGTTCTCCGAGATGAGCCCCAGCAGCTTCTGGGTGTCCCGGTCCTGCACCGCGTTCCGGTAGGCGTCCAGCAGGGCGATCACCGCGCGGGTGTCTTCGGTGTCTTCGATGTCGGATCCGGGGATCCGCTTGGGGGCGCACGCGGGCGCGACGAGCAGCGCCGCGGTGCACAGGGCGAGGAGACGGGCGTTCATGCGGACCTCGGAACGACGGGGGGGCGGGTTCATTCCCGGTTCGAAGGTCACGCTGCGCTGCCGCGCAGCTTCTCGGCGATGAAGCGGTTGAGCACCGGGACCTCGGCGTCGAGGATCTTCAGGCCTTCGTGCTGGATCAACTTTTCGGCGATCATCGCCAGCGGCTTCAGCAGGAACGGGACCTTGATGGTGATCTCCCCGTTCATGGTCCGCAGGGTCTCGCCGCCGGCCTCGCGCAGCCGCAAGGTGCCGGTGTTCACCAGCATGTTGCTGATGGCGTTCGACGTGGGGACGTTCTTGAACGTCAATTCGCGCCGCTTCTTGTCCCAGGTGGACTCTTCGACGAAGGCGAACCACTCCGGCGGGATGGTCTTCGGGCCCACGCTCTTGATCACCGGCCGCGGCCGGTAGCGGACCCGGCGCTTCACCGTGTCGCCCCCGTCGTTCGTCTCCAGAAGCTCCACCTCCAGCAGCACGCCGTGGTGCTCGAGGAGGAACGCCGGGTAGTCCGGGTGGAGCATGGCGCGCTCCACCTCGTCCACCGTCCCCATGATCCGCTGCGTGGACTCGAATCGCATTTGGGGCGCCCTCCTACCGGAAAGGCCCCTCCGGCACCAGCGGTCCGTCGTACGCCGCGTCTTCGAAGTCGCACCGCTCCGCCCACTCCAGCGCGGACAGCTCGAAGGCGGCGCCATGGTCCGGCAGCGCCCGCGCGGCCGTCCGCACCGCCTCGCAGTCCCCCGAAAGGTACGCCGCCTCGATGCGCAGCCGCAGGGCCTCCCGCTCGATGAGCTCCGGCAGCCCGCCCGCAAGCGCCCCGTCGAGGTGCCTGCGCGCCAAAGACGGCGCCGCCCCCTGCGTGAGCCTTCTGCCCAACAGGTAGTGCAGCTCCCTGTCGGCCGGGGCGTCGTCCAGCGCTTCTCGCAGGAGGTAGAGCTTCACGTCTTCGGCCCCTTCGCTGAAGTAGGCCTGGATGGCGCGCCCCTTCCCCCCTTCGCCCAGCGCGGCGAGCTTCACCCGCGCCGTCCGGTCGTGCGCCGGCCCCGGCTGCAGCGACAGCACCCTCTCGAACATCTCGCGGGCGAGCGCCGCCTGTCCGCGCCGCCACGCGAGATCGCCTCGCAGCATCGCCGCCTCCGCCTGCTTGTCCGGACGTTCGGTCCACGCGAAGACCAGGCGCGCGAGGTACCCATCCGCGTCGTCCTCCCGGCCGAGCTTCGCCAGCGCCCGCGCCTCCCCCAGCGCATGGCCGGGCTCCTCCGGCTGCAGCGCCACCGCCCGCTGGAAGAGCGTCAAAGACCGCTCCGGATCTGACGGCAGAAACCCCCACGCCTCCGCCTCCAGCGTGGCCACCTCGCGCGCGCAGGCGCGGGCGAAGAGGCTCGGACGGCGAAAGCGCGCCTCCGCCTGCGCCTGGGCCCGCGCGTCCAGGGGCACCGTGTCCAGGAACGCCTCGTACTCGCGCGCCAGCGCCTCCAGGGGACGGCCATAGACCTCTGCGAAGTCGCCGTACCGGTAGAGCGCGCGCAGCCGCTCGGGGCCATGCGCGTCCCCGAGGTAGCGCAGAAAGCTCCCCGACAGGGTGTACGCGCGGGACGCCGCGTAGCGGTAGAAGCCGTCCGGCCCGAACAGGTCCCGCACGTCCGGCGCGAGCCCCTGCTGGCGCATCGCCGCTGCCCACTGGTGCAGGGTCAGGTCGTCCACCCGGTTGTCGCCCGCTACCGCCAGCCCCTCCACCACCGCCATCTGGGTGAGGACCCCGAAGCGCGCGGTGGCCGCGAAGGGGCCGGTGCCGAAGGGCGCCGCCATCACGTGCAGCAGTTCGTGCTTGAGCACCGGGTGCGGAAAGGGCGCGTCGTTGATGTGCAAGGAGAGCTGCCAGGGCTTGGCGAACTGGGTGCCGCCCGCGCCCACCAGGCCCGCCTTCTCCTGCGCGTTCCGGTAGACGTAGACCCGGATGCGGTCCTTGGGCGCGTCTCCCAGGAACCCCTTCAGCTGGTGGTAGCGGAAGGCGAGGTCCCGCTCCAGCCGGTCCAACTCCTCCTTCGGCTCCCCCCGGAAGTAGACGATGCGGAAGGTGTCGGTCTCCCGGACTCCGCCCAGCCGCTCCTCCAGCGCCGCGTAGGTCATCCGCAGCCCGAGCGCAGGGCCCCGCTCTTCGATGGCCAGCGCCGCCGCAAGCAGGCCCGCGAGCAGCGCCGCGGACCCGGGCCGGAGCCGCGGCCGGTCAATCCGCCCGGCCTTCATGTCCAGGCAGAACGCGCACAGCAGCCACACCGCGGCCGCCCACAGGAAGGTCTGCAGCCGGAACCAGTAGAGGGCAGGGCGCAGGACCAGGGCCTCGTCGTACAGGGGGCCCGGGAAGTAGCCGAGCAGGTGGTGGAAGGCGAAGACCTGCGGCCCGAAGTAGATGGGCCATGCCGTCCATGCGCCAGTGGCGATGAACACCGAGAGCAGGAGCAAGAGCGAGCGCCACCAGCGGACGCTGAACAGCCCGCAGAGGACTCCGACGGAGGACGCGAGCACCGCCGAAGGCACCGTGAGCAGGGGGAAGAACCCGACGTTCGCGAGCGGGTTGCAGCGGGTGCCGAAGAGCGACCAGCCGAGCGCGGTGGCCAAAGGCGGCAGGAGGACCAGGAGGTTGATGGCGGTGGCCGCGCCCATCGCCGCGCCGGCCGCGCGGACGGGGCTGTCGTACCGCAGGGCTCCCGGCGGTCTGGGGTCCCGGCTGGTGATGAGCCTTCGCTCCTGCCTCGCCGCGGCGATGCCGACGAGCGGCCCCAGGAGCCCCACGGCCAGGGCCAGCGCCTGTCCCAGTTCGTATCCGGGGACATTGAAGAGCGGGACGAAGACCGCGGCGCTGCCGCCAACCCCGAGCGCCAGGGCCACCACCGCCACCAGCGGGTGGCGCAGGAGGGCCCACGCGCGGATAAGGACTTGCTGCATGCGTCGTGTCTATACTCGCCGCGCATGACCGAGCCCAAGAGCGGACCCGAAGGGCGACACTTTCCGCGCGCGCCAATTGAGCTGAAGGTCGATTACAAGAAGCTCAACTCCTTCTTTGCCGACTACACCAAGAACATCTCCAAGGGCGGCACCTTCATCAAGACGCGCAAGCCGCTCCCCATCGGCACGCGGTTCCTCTTCAAGCTGACGGTGCCCCGGCGGGACTCGCCGTTCGAGCTTCTGGGCGAAGTCGTCTGGTCCCAGGCGGACGGTGAAGAGCCCGGCATGGGCATCCGGTTCATCTATTCGGACGACTCGCAGCGCGGCACCTTCGAAGGCCTGGTGGAGCAGTTGATGGCGGAGAGCCTCGGGGTGGATCTCGCGGAGAAGCTCCTCAACAAGAGCGTGGCCGCGTCGTGACCCGGTGGGGCCGCGGCCTGTGCGCGCTCGGGCTCCTGCTCGCGGCCTGCCAGGCGGATGGGCAGAACAAGCAGGGCACTCCGCCCGCGTCCCCGCCCTCCAGGAGCCCCCCCGTGACCGACGTCACCTCCGAGCACTACCCCGCGCCCACCCTGCCGCGCGCGAAGGTGGTGCTCGAAGACGCCTTCGGCAGCAAGCACGTGGTGGAGGTGGAGGTCTGCGCCACCGAAGCCATGCGCACCCGCGGGATGATGTGGCGCACCGCGCTCCCGGACGGACAGGGGATGTTGTTCATCTTCGGGGAGGAAGAGGTCCGCAGCTTCTGGATGCGCAACACGCTCATCCCCCTGGACATGGTGTTCATCGCGTCCGACGGGACGGTGGTGGGCATCGTCCCCAACGCGGAGCCCCGCACGCTCACCTCCCGCGGGGTGGGCAAGCCTTCGCAGTACGTGCTCGAGGTCCCCGGCGGCTGGACGGAGCGCATGGGCATCCGGCCCGGCAAGAAGGCGCAGCTCCATGGGACGGCCGGCATCGAAGTGCAGCCGTAGCGCTCACGCGCCGACGCGCGAAGCGGCCTCTGTCTCCTGGTGGGCGAGCTCCGCGGAGGTGGCCACCTCGTCCGCCCACTGCGCCTGGGTCCCCTGCAACTGCGAGAGCGAGGCGAACCGCCGGCACACGGCGGAGAGCTCCGCGCTCCGAAGCTGGGCCTGCCCGCTGCGGATGCCGATGAGCGCCACCCGCGCGCGCTCGAGCAGGGCCACCTCCGCCTTCAGCCTGGCGAGGATCCGCTCTCGGCGAAGCTTGAGCCCCTCCACCCGCTCCAGCTCTTCGCGCAGGGCCGCAGCGGCGCTCTCCAGTTGCCTGCGCGCGAGCTCATCCCGGCAGCCTTGCGCGGAGGACTCCAGCTCGGCGATCTCGGACTCCAACTCCCGCTGCGTCCGCTCCTCCAACTGGTGCTCCACCCCGGACCACTCGCTGGCCAACTCCACCGCGCCACACGTCATCTGCGACAGCGTGCGCGCGAGCTCCTCCCGCTCGGCCGTCCGCGGCACCCGCGCCAGGGCGTGGCCGCAGCGGCGGTAGAGGTCCAGGGCGCGCGCGGCGAGGACGCGGAAGTCCCCGGAGAGCTGCGGCAGGAGCGCCTCGCACCTCGCCTCCACCGGGTCCGGCCGCAGGGCCAGGTGCGCGGGCAAGGAGCCCAGCACCACGAACAACGCCACCACCGCGCCGCAGGCCATGGCGGCGATGGGCCCCGGCGTGTCGAGCTCCGCGAGCCTCATCCCCAGAACGCTCGCCACGTGCGCGCCGCCCAGCCCCAGCGCCGCGGTCAGGGCGAAGGCGCAGGCGTAGTTGAGGCCCCCGGGGCGGACCGTCCCCACCTGGCCCTCTTCGCCGAGCTCACACAGGTGGGCGCGGACCATCAGCACCCCGGTGGTGCCGGCGGACAGGCCCACCGTCCAGCCGGGCGACAGGCCCAGGAGCCACAGGCCGCAGGGGAGGAGCACCGCCAGCGCGCCCACGAGCACCCGGTCCATCCGGTCCCCGCGCAAGGTGGCGAGCCCCGAGGCGACCATCCCCAGGAGCGCCAGGGGAACGGAGAGGCCCACCTGGGCCGTGGCGAGGTGGACGAGCCCGGCCGCAGCGCCGGCGCCCATCGCGAAGGTGGCGTTCCGCTCGAAGGACTCGCGGCGGTGAAGCTGAAGGACGGCGGTGGTCATGGGCGGCTCCTCTCTCGGGTACGGCGGCGTCAGTAGGTGGAGCCCATGCGGCCGAAGCCGCGCAGCGCGTTGGCCTTGGCGTCCTTGACCGTGTGCTGCACGGCCTCCGGCTCGCGGGCGGATTCGAACCCGCCGAGGAACCCGTCATTGCCGGCCATGTCCGCGGCGACGGCGGCAGGTCCTGCGACCTGGGCGGCCTCTTCGAAGACGACCGTGTTCTTCTCCAGTTCCTTCTTCGCCTCCGCGCGCCTTCCGGTGGCGAGCAGGTCCGCGGCGCGGGTGGTGTTGGCGGCGGCCTGGGCGCGGGCGGCGAACACGGCCACCTCGGGGTCGCGGCGGCGGACCACCTCCTCTTCGCGGTCGGTGGTCAGCGCGGCGAGCTGGACCTGGGCCTTGCCCTGACCGTCGGCGAGCAGGTCCCGGTAGGAGAGCCGCAAGGCCGCGACGTCCACCGTCTGGCCAGGCGTGCCGCCCTTCACCCGGACCCGGGCCACCACCCGCTCCACCTGCCCGGCGGAGAAGTCGGTCAGGGGCACGCGCACCGTGTTGCCGGCGCGGGAGTGGCGGTAGCCCAGGACCTCCGCCAGCTCGACGCCCTCGGGCAGCTCGAAGGAGAGCTCCACGTCCCGCGCCACCGTGGACGCGGCCTGCCGCAGGTCCCGGTCGAAGATGGAGGCCAGCATCCCGGCGTGGCGCAGGTACGCGTAGGCGCCGGTGCCGTATTCGGCGATGCCCTGCATCACCCGCTCGTTGAACTCGGTGCCCACGCCCACGGCGCTGATGGTGACGCCGTCGCCTCGGATGCGGGAGGCGAGCTGCAGAAGGCCCTTCTCGTGGGTGATGCCTTCGGTGGGCTGGCCGTCGCTGAGGAGGATGAGCCGGTTGACGTCGAAGCCTTCGGCGCCGCGCAGCACGTGCAGCTTCCCGTACGCGAGCCCGTCGCTGATGTTGGTCCCCCCGTCGTCCACGATGCGGCGGATGAAGCCCAACATCCGGGCGCGGTTCTCCGGGGTGACCGCCATCCCGGGCAGGACCCGCACGTCCGAGCCGTAGTGGATGATGGAGAGCCGGTCTTCGGGCCCCAGCTGGTCCACCAGGTGCGCGGCCGCCCCCTTCGCCTGGCGCAAGGGCTCGCCGGCCATGGAGCACGACCGGTCGATGACCACCGCCAGGTTCACCGGCGCGCGGACCTGGCCGTCCACCTCCGCGCCCTCCAGGTCCACCGTCACGAAGACGTCAGAGGCGCCCTGCGCCACCACCGGATGCGAGAGCCGCCCGGTCAGGGTGATGGCGCCCTTGACCGGAGCAGGGGGAGCAGGGGGAACAGGGGGCGGAGGCGGCGTGGGCGCGGTGACCCTGGGCGGGTGCCCGACCGTGCCGTGCGGGGAGACCGGCGGCGGGCTCGACGAGTCAGCGGGGCGGGGCGCGGCGAGCACCAGGGCCAGGAGCCCCAGGCCTGCAGCGAGCGACAGAAAGGCGGCGGTCCGGTTCATGTTTCCTCCTCGAGGGAGGAGGGAACGGACCTGCGCGCGAAAGGATCTACGTCAAATGGCTACTGCGACGTTTCAGCCAGCTGCCGGGCGCAGTAGTAGGCGGTCTGCGCGTCCCCGAAGATGGCCTGGTAGCGGTCAGGGTCCGCGGCGCGGATGGCGGCCAGGGTCTCCTCATCCAGCAGGAGCTGCCGGCAGACGAACGGGTTGGGCCCGTTGTCGATGTCGTCGTTCCCGGTCAGGCAGGAGCCAGGGTCATTCTGGAGGCAGGACCTCGAGCAGAAGCCCCTGGCCTCTGCTGCGGGGACCGCCCCCGGTTCGTCCGACTGGTCCCGGACGCAGGTGAAGTCTTCACAGTCGGTGGCGCCGAAGGAGATGAAGTCCTTCCCCGCGCCGATCTCCGCCTCGGTGAGGGGGATGGACCGCACACCGTCGGAGGTGTCGGTGTCGGTAGGGTCCCGGCGCACCAGGGTGCACTCATTGCCCAGCCCGGTGTTGACGCGGCACCCGGTCATCCCGATGGCCGCCACGGCGGCGACGACGATCAATCCCTGCTGCAGCTGCATGGAGTTCCTCTGTGCGAAGCCGCGCGTGACGACGGCGCGGCCAACCTAGCACCAAGGCCGCAGCGAAGAAATACCGTGAGATCACCTGTGCTTGCCTGCTGGTGCGAGGGTTGTCGCGCGCTTTGACACCCTATTAGGATGCCGGGCCGTGATCCGCACTGCCGCGATGGTGTCCGTCCTCTCCCTCCTGCCGGTGGCCGCTTCCGCGCAGGAAGATGGCTTCGGCCTCGACCTCACCGCTCCTGAAGAAGAGGAGGCCCCGCCTCCTGACGAGGAGCTGGATCTACGGTCTGCCCCCAGCGGGACCCAGCCCCCGGGGGAGACGCGGAAGCCCGCGGCCTCCCGGGAGTCGCTCCTCGAGGGCGAGCGCGACGTGACCGTGGACGACCGCGTCAAGAGCGTGCAGCGCAAGCTCTACCTCAAGCGGAACCGCTTCGAACTGGCGCCGTCCGTGTCCTACGCGGTCAACGACCCGTTCTATTCGAAGTTCGGGCTGGGCCTGCGCGGCGCCTACTACCTGCAGGACACGCTCGCGGTGTCCGCCCGGTTCGCGCTCCTGCAGGTCAACGCCACCGACGACGTGCGCACCGCCAAGCAGACCTTCCAGAGCCAGATCTTCTATTCGGTGCCGCAGTGGGCAGCGATGGGCGCGGTCGAATGGAGCCCCATCTACGGGAAGGTCGCCATCTGGAACGACATCCTCCACTTCGACGCGTACCTCGTGGGCGGGCTCGGCGTGGTGAACACCGAGACCTCCACCTTGCCGCAGCGCGGCCCCAACCCGGCCATGGACCTGGGCGTGGGGGTGCGCTTCGTGGCCAAGGACTACCTCGCCTTCAACACCTCGCTCATCAACACCAGCTACGTGGACGCTCCGCGCGGCACCACCAAGGGCCTGACCCAGAACATCATGATGCTCAACGCCGGCATCTCCCTCTTCCTGCCGTTCAAGTCCACCAGCCGGGAGGCCGAATAGATGCGCGCGCTCCTGTGGGCACTGTGTGCTGCGGCGCTGCTCGTCTCCGTGGAGGCGCGCGCCCAGGCCGAAGAGGAGGCCGGTGACGTCTCCGAGGTGGACAAGGACCGCACAGGCCCCCTGCGCGAGCGGGTGCGGCCGGTCTCCGGCCACCTCTTCATGAAGCGCGGCCGCTTCGAGTTCAGCCCCTCCGCCACGCGGTCGTTGAACGACGCGTTCTTCACCAAGTACGTCTTTGGCGGCACCTTCGGGTTCTTCCCCTCCGAAGAGGTGGGCCTCCACCTGCGCGGCGGGTACGCGCTGCCCTTCGTCTCCAGCGCCGCGCAGATCTGCCCGCGCGACGACGCCGGCGGCCGCACCTGCCAGAAGCCCGCGCTCCGGGATCTGGACGGGCGCGCGCCCGGTCAGATGTCCTGGCTCGCCGGCGCGGACGTGAGCTGGTCCCCCCTCTACGGGAAGGTGGGCCTGCTGGCCGAGCGCTTCCTCCACTTCGACCTGTACGTGCTGGGCGGCGTCTCGGCCGTCGGCTACCAGGGGCCCGCGCGCTCGGAGGGTGGCGCCTCGGTGGGGCGGATGTCCCTGGGCGGCAACCTCGGCGTCGGCAGCCGCGTGGTCATCTCCCGGTGGATGACCCTGCGCGCGGAGCTGCGCGACCTCGTCTATTCGGAACGGACCGGCCCCGCCGGCGTCAACAGCGCCCTGCGGAACCAGCTCATGTTCGAGCTCGGGTTCTCCATGTTCCTCCCCACCTCCTTCATCCCCGAGTAGCCAACATGAGCGCCCATTTGCGGTACCTCGTCGTCGCCGTTGCGCTGGCCCTGGCCGCGCCGGCGTCCGCCCAGATGTCCTTCGAGGGCCTGGACCTCGGCGGCGACACGAAGAAGAAGAAGAAGCCCACGAAGAAGCGGGCCGCGCCCAAGAAGCAGAAGGCCGCTCAGCAGGACAAGGTGGAGGACGAAGACGCCGAGGACGCGGCCGCCACCGGTGGCTTCGGTGGGCTGGACCTCACCGGCGGCGACGCGAAGCCGGTGGAGACGGCCCCGCCCCAGAAGGCGCAGAAGCCCGCGCCCACCATGTCCTTCGAGGCCATCGACGTGTCGGGCAAGACGGCGGACCGGCAGAAGCTGGACGCCGCCGTGAACCTCTTCAAGGAAGAGGACTACGAGCGGGCCGCGCTCTCCGCCTATGACCTGATGAGCGACCCGAGGATGGCGGGGCTGCACCTCGAGGCGCACTACCTGCTCGCCAAGTCGCTCTACCGGATGGGCGCGTACCACTCGTCCCTGGTGGAGTTCGGGAAGATCCTGGAGAAGGGCCCGTCCACGCCGTACTTCGCCACCAGCCTCGAGTGGCTCTTCTTCATCTCCCGCAAGACCGTCAACGAGTCGGTGGTGCTGGAGACCATCGCCCGGTACTCGAACCACGAGTTCCCCGAGCGCTTCCGCAACGAGTTCCGCTACCTGCTGGCGCGCTACCACTTCGTGCGCGGCCGGGCCCTGGACGAAGTGGGGCAGACCCAGGAGGCCTCCGCCAGCTTCGACGAGGTGAAGCGGCTCGTCCTGCAGATCCCCCAGACGGACTCGTTCCACCCGCGCGCGAAGTACCTGGAGGGGTTGGCCCTCTACCGGGAGCAGAAGTTCGACCAGGCGGTGGAGGCCCTGAAGGGCGTGGTGCGGCTGAGCCGGGTGATGGCCGGTGAGACCTCCGCGGACCAGAAGATCTCCTCGCAGCTTCGCGAACTGGCGTTCATGCAGCTGGCGCGTACGCACTACGAGCACCGCCAGAACCGCTACGCCATCCACTACCTCAAGCGCATCGAGCGCGGGACGTCCCAGTGGCTGGAGGCGCTCTTCGAGGCGTCCTGGGCGAACTACCGGGTGGGCCAGTACGAGCAGGCGCTGGGCAACCTCATCACCCTGTCCTCGCCGTTCTTCCGGGACGAATACTTCCCCGAGGCGATGATCCTCAAGGCGGTCATCTATTACGAGAACTGCCGGTACCGGGAGTCCACCATGATCGTGGAGGACTTCGAGCGGCTGTATGGCCCGGTCCAGGAGGAGCTGGCGCGGATGGTGGAGCAGAACCTCGACGCCACCGAGTACTACAACGTGCTCTCCGAGGTGCAGCGCAAGAACAAGGAGGGCGGCGAGAAGAGCTCCACCGACCTCATCCTGGAGCGCGTGCTGCGGCTGGCGCTGACGGACAAGGACCTCAAGAGCACCAACGACTCCATCCTCGAGCTGGAGGGGGAGCTGGACAACTTCAACCAGCGGTCGGACGCGTTCCGGTACTCGAACCTGGTCAAGGCCCTGGACGAAGACCTCAAGGTGCAAAGGACCCGGCTCATTGCCAAGGCGGGCATCATGGCCAAGGGCAAGCTGCAGTATGAGCGCAGCGAGCTGGAGCGGCTTTTGGCGGACGGCCTGCGCATCAAGTTCATGACCACCGAGCAGGAGAAGGAGTTCCTGCAGGCGCAGCTCGAGGCCGGCGGTAAGAAGGACATCGTGAAGAACTACCGGCACTCGGTGGCGGTGTCCGACACGGAGCTGTACTGGCCGTACGTGGGCGAATATTGGCGCGACGAGCTGGGCACCTACCAGTACACGCTGACCAAGGGCTGCATCGACCGGAGCACCGGGACCCGCAACGTGGCGGACGGCTCCGCCTCGCCGTAAAAGAACCCCGCGCAACTGCTGCGTGGCGGCCCGCCCTTCGCTGTAGGATGTGGGCATGGCGCGGACGGTGACCATTGCGTTCGACGTGATGGGCGGGGACCACGGCCCCCTGGAGGTGGTGCGGGGCGCGGCGGCCCTCTCCCTGGAGGCGCCGCACCTGCACGCGCTCCTGGTGGGGGACGCGGCGCAGATTGAAGCGGCGCTGGCCCAGACCCGCCACAACGGCGAACGAATCGCGGTGCACCACGCGCCGGACTTCGTGGCCATGGACGAAAAGCCGGGCGAGGCGGTGGCGAAGAAGCCGCGCGCGTCCATCTGCGTGGCCGCGGACCTGGTGGTGGCGGGGGACGCGGACGCCCTGGTCTCCGCCGGCAACACCGGCGCGGGGATCCTCGCCTGCGCGAAGAGCTTCGGCCTGTTGCCCGGGGTGAGAAGGGCGGCCTTGTGCTCGGTGTACCCGACGCGGCAGACGCGCGGTGAGAAGCAGGACCCGTTCGCGCTGATGCTGGACGTGGGCGCCACCGTGGACGCCACCGCCGAAGACCTGGTGGCCTTCGCGGTGATGGGCAGCGCCTACGCGCGGATCATCTCGAGGAACGCGCGGCCGGCGGTGGCGCTGCTCTCCAACGGCACCGAACCCACCAAGGGCCCTGCCCGGGTGGTGGAGGCGCACGCGCGGCTGCGGCAGATGGAGGCCCTGAACTTCATCGGCAACGTGGAGGGCGTGGACATCCCGCGCGGGACCGCGGACGTGGTGGTGTGTGACGGCTTCGTGGGCAACGTGGTGCTCAAGATGCTGGAGGGGGTGGCGGAGACCGCGGTGGAGCTGGCGCGGCACGCGTCACGTGAAAGCCTGCGGCTCAAGGCGGGGCTGGGGCTCTTGGCGCCGGGCATCGAGCGGCTCAAGAGCGTGGTGGACTGGGAGCAGTACGGCGGCGCGCCGGTGCTCGGGTTCGACAGGTTGTTCATCAAGGCGCACGGCCGGTCGAAGGCGCGGGCCATCGCCAACGCGGGGAAGGTGGCGGCCAAGGCGGTGGCCCAGGACCTCTCCCGGCAGATCCTCGAAGGCCTGCCGAAGTGAGCCTGCCGGACCGGATTGATCCAAGGCCTCCGCGGCGCATCTACCGCTGGGACCTGGACAAGACGTACCTGCGCACCGACTTCGACACCTTCCGGCAGCTCGTCACCACCGCCCTGCAGAAGGCCCATGAGAAGGTCGCGGTGCCGGGGGCGGCGGCCCTCATCCGGGAGCTCCGGGCCCCGGGTGACTCCATGTTGTGCATCATCTCCGGCAGCCCCACGCAGATGCGGGCGGTGCTGGAGGAGAAGCTCAAGCTCGACGGCGTCGAGTTCGACGAGCTGGTCCTCAAGGACAACATGAAGAACCTGCTGCGCGGCCGCTTCAAGGCCATGCGCGGGCAGGTGGGCTACAAGCTGCCGGCGCTGCTCGAGTCCCGTCTGCGGGCGCCGGTCGAGGCCGAAGAGGTCCTCTTCGGGGACGACGCGGAGGCGGACGCGTTCATCTACTCCCTGTATTCGGATCTCGTCGCCGGCCGGGTGGACCAGCGGGTCCTGGAGAAGGTGCTCGAGGCCGCGGAGGTCTACCCGGACGACGCGCAGCGGATCATCAAGGCGTGGAAGGGGCTTGGCCCAGCGGATCCGGTGCGGCGCATCTTCATCCACCTGGACCGGCTGACGCCGCCGCACCACTTCGCCCGCTATGGCCACCGGGTGGTGCCGGTCTTCAACTACTTCCAGGCCGCGCTGGTGCTGATGGGGGACAACCACCTCACCGCGCCGCAGGTGATCCGGGTGGCGGTGGAGATGGTGCAGACCGCCGGCTACAACCTGCTCACCCTGTCCAATTCCTTCCAGGACCTGCTCCGCCGGGGGCTGCCGGTGCAGCGGGTGGCCGCGTCCCTCACCCAGTTCCTGGAGGGGCCGGAGGCGCTGGTGTCCATGGTGCGGCCGGTGCCTGACATCCTCCGGGCGTTCACCCAGCGCATCGCCGCGCTGGGGACCACGCCGCCGCCGCCGAGGCCGCAGGTGGTGGACTACCTCACCCTCATCGACGACGCGCGGCCTCGCACTCACAAGGCGCGCAGGGGGAGCGGCCAACCATGAGCTCGGCTGACAGAAAAGCGCCCGGGGGTTTTCGCCGGGGCCAATAGGGTATAGACGGGCCACACCGCGCCGCGCACCTGGCGCCGCCACCGCCCCCGGACATCGCGGGCGCTATCAGGCGACGCCGGGAGACCTTGCGGCCGAAGGAGCCGTACCACAATGCAGGAGTCGTTCAGGGAGGCGTCAGACGCCGCCTCCACCCCCGAGGCGCCGCGCGCCGAAGAAGCCGCGTCGTCCGAAGCCACTTCATCTCAAACCAGCGAAGTCCCACCCCCGGGCGAATTGCCCATCGTCCAGACGGCGCCGCCGGAGGTTGCGCAGATTGACCCGGCGCGGCTGGACCCCGACGCCGCCAAGGTCGTCTACCGGCTGCGGCAGCACGGCTTCGAGGCCTCCTTCGTGGGCGGCTGCGTGCGCGATCTGCTCCTGGGCCGCGAGCCCAAGGACTTCGACATCGCCACCTCCGCCACCCCGAACGAGGTGCGCGCCATCTTCCGGAACTGCCGGCTCATTGGCCGCAGGTTCCGGCTCGCGCACGTGTACTTCAAGGGCGGGAAGATCATCGAGGTCTCCACCTTCCGCGCCAACCCCACCGAGCTGATGCTGGAGGAGGCCGCCCTGGCGGCCCAGGCGCCAGACGGGCACGAGGCGGCTGAAGGGGAGGAGGGCGCCGAAGCCTCCGAAGCCGCCGCGCCGGAAGATGATCTGCTCATCACCCACGACAACGTGTTCGGGTCCGCGGAGGAGGACGCCAGAAGGCGCGACTTCACCGTCAACGGGCTCTTCTACGACATGGTGTCCGGCCAGGTGGTCGACTACGTCCGCGGCCGCAAGGACCTGGACCAGCGGCTCATCCGCACCATCGGCAATCCGGAGACGCGGATGCGCGAGGACCCGGTGCGGATCCTCCGCGCGGTGCGCTTCGCGGGCAAGCTGGGCTTCGACATCGAGTCGCGCACCTACGCCGCCATGGAGGGGGTGGTGGAGGATCTGCCGCGGTGCGCGCCGGCCCGGCTTCTGGAGGAGACCTTCCGGCTCATCCGCGGCGGCATTGCCACCGACAGCCTGCGCCTCATCGCGGCGCTGGACGCCCTGCGCATCCTCCTGCCACCGGTGCACGAGTACCTCACCCGGGTAGGACGGGAGAACGAAGAGCACTTCTACGCGTACACCCGCGCGCTGGACCGGCGGGTGCGCGAAGGCGAGGCGCTCGAGGACGCGGTGCTGCTCGCGGCGATCCTGCTGCCCATCGCCAATGACGCGCCGGTCCCGGACGAAGACGAGGGCCGGCCGCCTTCGGTGGCGCAGGCCATTGAAGACCTGCTGGCGGATCTGGTGAAGCGGGCCAGGTTGCCGCGGCGCATCGCCGAGCGGTGCCGGATGATCCTCGTGGCCCAGCGCACGCTCTCCGGACAGCGCCGCCGCCGGGGCTCGCTGGCGCAGTTCCGCCGCCACCCCCTGTTCGCGGAGGCGCTCACCGTCTTCGAGATCTGGGTGGAGGCCACGGGCGAGCACCAGGAGGCGCTCGAGGCGTGGCGCAAGGGTTCGGCGCCGCAGCCCGCAGCGGACGCGGAAGGGCCGCGCAAGAAGCGCCGCCGCCGGCGCCGTCGCGGGAGCAAGACCAAGGGAGAAGCGGGCGCCGAAGGCTCGGCGGACGCAGCCGACGGCGAAGCGGCTGACGACGGCGAAGAGACGAACGGTGAGGAAGACGCGGCAGGGGACGACCGCGCAGACGCAGCCGGCTCGGACGAAGACGCAGCGGACGAAACGGGCGCTCTGGACGCGTGAGCCCGCCCGCGGCGGGTCAGTGCATGGGCGGCGGCGGGAGCGTCATCTCCGGCACCTGGCAGGCCACCGGCCGCGCCAGGTACTCGTGGATGAAGTGCACGGCGATGGCCCCTTCGCCCACCGCGGAGGTCACCCGCTTCACCGACGCGGACCGGACGTCGCCTGCGGCGAAGACGCCGGGCAGGGAGGTCTCGAACTGGGATGGACTTCGGCCCTTGCCGAAGTGGCTGGCGAAGGGGTTCGCCGCGTCTGCCGTGAGGATGAAGTGGCGGTCGTCTCTCGCCACCGAACCCTGCAGCCAGTCGGTGTGGGGAGACGCGCCGATGAGGACGAACAACGCCCCGGCCGGCACCCAGCGGACGGCCCGGGAGACGCGGTCTCGCAGGGCGATGCGTTCGAGGCTGAAGCCGCCGTCCGCGTCCACCACCTCCGTCTGGAGGTACACCTCCACGTTGCGCAGCCGGCGGATCTCCCGGACCAGGTAGTCGGACATGCCGTGCTCCAGGGAGTCTCCCCGCACCAACAAGGTCACCTTCCGCGCGTTGGCGGCGAAGAACACCACCGCCTGGCCCGCGGAGTTGCCGCCGCCCGCGACGAAGAGCTCCTGGCCGCGCATCACCCGGGTGTCGCGCATCGCCGTGTAATAGACGCCGATCCCGTCGAATCGCTCCACCGAGCGAATGCCCAGCCGCCGGTAGTCGGCGCCGGTGGCGATGAGGACGGCGCGCGCGGTGACCTCCCTGCCGTCGGAGAGGGTGAGCACCCGCCACAGGCCCTCCGCCCGAAGATGCACCACCTCGCGGGCGAGGATGTACTGGGTGCCGAAGAGCCAGGCCTGCTGGTAGGCCCGGTGGGCCAATTCGTCGCCGCTGATGCCGCGGGGAAAGCCAAGGTAGTTGCGGATGAGGGAGCTGGTGCCGGCCTGGCCGCCCACCGCCTCCCGCTCGATGACCACGGTGCGCAGCCCCTCCGAGGACGTGTACACCGCCGCCGCCAGGCCGGTAGGCCCCGCCCCGACGATGGCGACGTCATAGGGGGTGTCCTCCGCCGTGGTCTCTCCGAGCGCGTCCGCGACCTCTTCGTTGGACGGATCCACCAGCGCCTGACCGTCGAGCAGGAACACCACCGGCACCTGGACGCCGGTGAGGCCAGCGCCCTCGAGCAGGAGGCGGCCCTCTTCAGAGTCGGGGTCCACGTCGCCTGTGGGGATGCCGCTGCGGGCGAGCAGATCCTGAAGCTCGGTGAGCCTGCGCGAAGGGGCGCGGCCCACCAGGTGGACCACCGCCAGTTTGGGCCGGTGGGTCCGGGTCCACTCGCTCAGGAACTCGCCGACCAGCGGGTAGAGGTGGACCTCCGCCGGCTGCCACGGCTTGAGCAGGTAGTTGTCGAGGTGGCCCAGCGCGCAGCCCTGGAGGATGGCCGGCGCGCTTTCGGCGTCTCCCCACTCCACGAACAGGGCCCGCTGCGCGTCCGGGAACAGCGGGCGCGCGCGGACGAGCACGTCCAGCCCGGCGATCTCCGGCATCCACTGATCCGCGATGAGCAGGGCCAACTCCTCCCCGGCGTCTCGGCGCCGCTCCAGATCCTCGAGCGCCGCCCGCGCGGACTCGTGCGCGACGACCTGGTAGTCCGCGCCGTAGCGCCGCGCGAGCGCCTCGTAGAGCGCGGACAGAGAGGCACCGTCGTCGTCCACCAGCATGATCAGGGGCGCCGCCATGCCGGAACGTGGGGTCCTTGGAGGAGCCCGCGCAACGGCCACCGTCTTCAGGGCAGGCGGCAGAGGGCGCCGGGGACGGCCGGTGCCGGACAGCCCGGGGAGATGCGCCCCACGGCGACGGCGCCTACCGGCGCCGCTTGCCGGTCGCGGTGACGTCGAACACCGGGGCGCCTGCCTTCCGTCGCGCTTCGTCCTCTTCGTCGTCCTCGAGCGCGCGGACCTCCTTGCCGACGAGGTCCGCCGTCGTCACCGCCCGGACGCCGAAGCGGGCGGTGATGGCGTCCAGCGCCGCGTTGAGCTTGTCGGACCGGCGGGGCGCGTTCGCTTCTGGCACCGCGTCGAACAGCCCCAGCTGCCGCTCGTCCCCGCCGAGCTCCTGAGCGGAGATCCCGGTGAGCCGGACGGGGCGGGAGAGGTCCACCCGCTCGAACAGCTCCACGGCGGCGCGGTAGAGCGTCTGGCCGTCATCCGTGGGCGCATCGAGCGTGGTGCGGCGGGTGACGAGCTCGAAGTCCGAGTACTTCACCTTGAGCTGCACCACCCTCGTCCGCACCTGCGCCCTCCGCAGCCTGCGCCCCACCCGGAGCGCCTGGGCGTGGACGTGCGGCCGCAGGGACTCCAGCCCCTGCAGGTCCTCCTCGAAGGTGTCTTCCGCGCCAATGCTCTTCGCCTCCCGGTCCGGGACCACCGGCCGGTCATCCAGGCCCTGGGAGAGCTCCCACAGGTGTCGCCCGGTGGGACCGAAGCGGTCCTCCAGCCACCGCAAGTCGCGCCGGGCCACGTCTCCCACGGTCCGCAGGCCCTGCCGGTGAAGCGCCTCCTCCAGCTTCGGGCCCACGCCCCACAGGCGCGAGACCTTGAGCCCTGCGAGGAAGGTGACGGTCTCGGCCTGGGGGACCTCGAACTGGCCGTTGGGCTTGGCGTGGTCGGAGGCGATCTTCGCCACGAACTTCACCGAGGCGATGCCGGCGGAGGCAGGCAGGGACAGCTCCCGGGCGATGCGATCCCTTATCTGCCGGGCGATCTCCCAGGGTTTGCCGAAGAGGCCTACGGACGAGGTCACGTCCAGGAACGCTTCGTCGAGCGAGAGCGGCTCGATGAGCGGGGTGAAGGACTCGAAGATGGAGAAGACGTGTTCGGAGGCCTCGGCGTAGGCCGCAAATCGCGGCGGCACGACGATGGCGTGGGGCGCGAGCTTCACCGCCCGGGCCATGGGCATGGCGCTGCGGACCCCGAACGGGCGCACCTCGTAGGAGGCCGCGGTCACCACGCCGCGGGTGGGGTGCCCGCCGACGATGACCGGCTTGCCGCGGAGGTGCGGATGGTCGCGCTGCTCCACCGACGCGTAGAACGCGTCCATGTCCACGTGGATGATTGCGCGCGCGCTCATCGCTTCCGGGGCACCGCCCAGCGTCCGCTAGGCGAGCCCCTGCTCGCGCAGCAGCCGGTCCACCAGCGCCACGTACGCGCTCATCGCCGCGTCCCTCGCGGTGCCCTGCCGGGAGGCCCAGGCGTCGAACTTGGCGCGGCCCTTGAGGTCCAGCATCCCCGGGCGCTTGCCCTGAACATCACCTTCGGTGGCCTGCTTGAAGAGCCCATACAGCTCGAGGAGCGTGTCGTTCGAAGGACGGCGCTTGAGCGTCTTCACCCGCTCCTGCGCGTTCGCGAAGTCTTCCGTTGGTGCCATGGAGCGCGACTTAGCACCCGGAGGGGGCGCTGTGTGCTACGGCGGCGGCATGTCACGGGTGCTCGAAGAGCTGGTGCAGATGCTCTCCCTGGAGCGCATCGAGGAGAACCTCTTCCGCGGGCAGAGCCAGGACCTGGGCTGGGGTCAGGTCTTTGGGGGGCAGGTGCTCGGCCAGGCGCTGTCGGCCGCCGCCAAGACCGTGGATCCAACGCGGGTGGTCCACTCCTTCCACGGCTATTTCCTGCTGCCGGGGCGGGTGGACCGCCCCATCGTTTATGACGTGGACCGCATCCGGGATGGGCGGAGCTTCACCACAAGGCGCGTGGTGGCCATCCAAAATGGTCAAGCAATCTTTACCATGGCGGCGTCCTTCCAGGTAGAGGAGCCGGGCTACGACCACCAGGACGAGATGCCGCAGATCGTGGGGCCGGAGGGGTTGCCGTCCCAGACGGAGCTGGTCCAGAAGATCGCGGACAAGATGCCGGCGTTCCTCAAGGACCGGCTGACGGCGGAGTCACCCATCGAGATCCGTCCGGTGGACCCGATGAACCCCCTGCAGCCCGACAAGAGGGCGCCGCACGGCGCATGGTGGGTGAGGGCCAACGGCAGCCTCCCGGAGGATCCCGCGCTGCACCGGTACCTGCTGGCGTATGCCTCGGACTTCAACCTCATCGGGGTGGCGCTCTATCCACACGGCGCGTCCTGGATGACCGGCCAGGTTCAGGTGGCGAGCATCGACCACGCCATGTGGTTCCACCGCTCCTTCCGGATGGACGACTGGCTCTTGCAGGTCGTGGAGAGCCCGTCTGCGTCCGGCGCACGGGGGCTGTCCCGCGCGCGGTACTTCACCCGTGACGGACGGCTCGTGGCCTCCACCGCGCAGGAGGGGCTGACGCGAGAGCGGACCAGGTGAGCCGCCGAGTTGCCTTCGTCGGACCGCTGTTGTGGACGCTCGTCGCGGGCGTCGAGGCGAGGGCAGAGGAGGGGAGCGCCTCGTACTCCACCACTGTCACCGCCGAGCGGACCGAGACCGCCGTGGGCCGGGTGCCCGCTGCTGTCACCGTGGTGGAAGCGGAGGAGGTCCGCCGCGGCCAGCCCACGCTGGGGCTCGACGAGGCGCTGGTCCCGGTGCCGGGCGTCTTCGCGCAGAACCGCTACAACTTCGCGCAGGACCTGAGGCTCTCCATCCGCGGCTTCGGCGCGCGGTCCGCCTTCGGGATCCGGGGCATCCGCCTGGTGGTGGACGGCATCCCGGAGACGCTGCCGGACGGTCAGAGCCAGGTGGACTCGCTGGAGATGGGCGCGGTGCAGCGGATGGAGATTCACCGCGGCCTCTCGTCGCCGCTGTATGGGAACTCCGCGGGCGGCGTGCTGCACATCCAGACGGAGGACGGCGCAGGCCCGCCGCGCGCGGAGCTGCTCACCACCACCGGCGCAGGTGACCTGTGGAAGGTGCTCGCGCGCGGTGGCGGGGAGCGGGGAGCGCTCAAGCTGCACGCCACGGCGTCGTTCCTCTCCTTCGGTGGGCTCCGCGAGCAGAGCGCCACGCGCGCCACCACGCTCAACGCCCGGGCGACGTGGCAGGTGGATCCGCTCACCTCGCTGGCCGTCATCGGCGCCGCGCACGACTCGCCGTTCGCCGAGGACCCAGGGGGGCTGACCCTGGCGGAGCTGCGGGAATCACCCAGGCGCGCGGCCCCGCTCAACCTGCGCTTCGGCGCCGGGGAGAGCGTCCGTGATGCGCGGCTGGGGTTGACCTTCCGGCGGAAGCTCCCGCCGGACCACGACCTGCGGCTGACCGCTTTCGGCTCGACGCGCCAATTCGAGAGCGCCATCCCCTTCACGTGGATCGACTTCGACCGCACCTTCGCGGGGGCCATCCTCCAGCACACGTTCCAGAGGCCGCTGTGGGGCCGCTACAGCCGGCTGGCCTCCGGACTGGAGCTGCAGCGCCAGCATGACCGGCGTCGCAACCGCGAGAATGACAATGGCGCACCGGGTGAGACGGTCCTCCTGCAGCAGGACGAGCGGGTCTGGAGCCTCGGTCTGTTCGCCCACGAGACGCTGGAGCTCTTTCGGGACGTCGTCCTGCACGCGGGGGGCCGCTACGACCTGGTGCTCTTTGACGTGCAGGACCGGCTCCTGGTGGAGGGTGACGACAGCGGCCGGCAGCGGTTCTCCCAGCCGACCGGGCGAGTGGGCCTGTCCTGGGCGCGGCTGGAGGCCTTCGCGCCGTACGCCAGCTTGAGCCAGTCCTTCGAGGTGCCGACGACGACGGAGCTGGTGAACCGGCCGGACGGCGGCGGTGGCCTGAACCCGGAGCTGCGGCCGCAGCGCGCAACCAGCCTCGAAGCCGGCGCCCGTGGCCGCCTCGCAGGGGACGTGCAGTACGAGGCCGCCGCCTTCCACACGTGGGTCCGCGACCTGTTGGTTCGCTTCGAGGACGAGAGCGGCCGCGCCTACTTCCGCAACGCAGAGTCTTCCACGCTGCTGGGAACGGAGGTGGGCCTGCGCGCCCGGCTGCCGCTGCGGTTCGAAGCCCGCGGTGCCTGGACGTGGCTGCGCGCGCGGCGGTCAGACGGCCTTCGGGTCCCTGGACTGCCCGAACACGTCTGGGGAGCGCAGCTTCAGTGGTCGCATCCGGACGGCTACCACGCGCTCGTCGAGTGGCAGCGGCCGGTGGGCATCTACGCGGACGACCTGAACCTGCACGTCGCGCCGGCGTACCAGGTGTGGAACGCGCGGCTCGGGTACCAGATGCCGGGCGCGGGCTGGCAGGCCTCGCCCTTCGTGGGCGTGCAGAATGCGCTCGACGCGAGGTACGCGGGGAACGTGCGGATCAACGCCACCGGCGGGCGGTACTTCGAGCCTGCGCCGGGCCGGATGATCTACGGCGGCGTGTCGGTGGGCTGGAGCGCCCGCGGCGAGCCGCCGACTGGGCAGTAGCGGTCGGCCTCAGCTACTGCGCCGCTTCTTCGCTGGTGATGTCGATGCCCAGGGAGCCCAGCGGCCGGCCGTTGATGGTGGTGGAGCCCTTGCCCATGGGCGTCCCCGCGCGGTTCGGGTCCCAGCCTTCACGCCGCTCGTCGTCGGTCATGCTGTCGGTGGGCCCCACCGAGCCGGAAGGGCTCTGGCCCGAACCGCCGGTGCCGCCGGTGCCGAGGTCGCTGCCGGTGCCGCCGGTGCCGCCTGTCCCCTCGGTGCCGAGGTCGCTGCCGGTGCCGAGGTCGCTGCCGGTGCCGAGGTCGCTGCCGGTGCCGCCTGTTCCCTCGGTGCCGAGGTCGCTGCCCGAGCCGCCGGTGCCGTCGGTGCCGAGGTCGCTGCCGGTACCTCCGGTCCCGTCGGTGCCGAGGTCGCTTCCAGTGCCACCGGTTCCTTCGGTGCCGAGGCCATCACCGGTGCCAGCGCCACCCGTGTCCGGCTCGCCCTCCATGCCAGGCTGCGAACTCTCACCGTCCATGCCGGGCTGCGAACCCTCGCCGTCCATCCCCGCTCCGCCGGTGCCCTCCGCGTCGTCCCTGTCGTTGTCATTGAACCCGGTGCCGAACTCGTCCCGGTTGGGGAGGTGCCGGTTGTCTATCGGCTCTGCTTGCGGCGTGTCGCCGACGCTCTCGTCCACGCCCGCGCCGCCGATGCCCGAGTCATTCCTGTCTACCCAGTCGCCGTTCTGCTCGATCTCGGTGGAGTTCTCCTGCTGCGCTTGCGCCACGGGGCCCATGCCCATCAGCGCCAGCGCCACCACTGCTGCAAAGAGCTTGTGCATCACCGTCTCCCGGTCGGAAAAGTCGTCCGCCGCAAAGTTGGTGATGCGTGCGCAGCCGCTCACGCCCAGCGCGTCACGCCCGCATGGCCGCCCGCCCAGGGCGCCGTCAGGGGAGGGGCAGGCCGAGCCGCGCGAGGACATCCACGAACGCAGCCGGTGTTGGAGCCTCCACCATCGGTTCACCCGGCAGGCCCAGCGCGCGCGCGTGCAGGAGGTGACGGTCCAGCCCTTCGAGCGCCTCCCCGTCGTATTGCGCATCCGCGACCAGCGGCGCGCCCACTGCCGCCAGGTGCGCGCGGACCTGGTGCAACACCCCCGTGTGGATGCGCGCCTCGACCAGTGTGTATTGCCCCTTGCGGGAGAGCACGCGGAAGGTGGTCAGCGCGTCGCGCGCTCCTTCTGCGCCATCCGCGGCCGGCTCCACCCGATCCGCGTGGCGTCCGCCGTGTCTCAGGGGAAGGTCAATCTCCCCTTCGTCGGTCAAAGGTCCGCTCACCAGGGCCCAGTAGCGCTTGTCCACCTCGCGCCGCGTGAAGGCGTCCCGCGCGAAGGTCCAGGCCTCCTTCGACCGCGCGGCCACGATCACACCGGAGGTCGGTCCATCCAGGCGGTGGCACAGCCCCCCTTCGCGTGGATCCTCACCTGCGTCCGCGCACTCCGGGAAGCGGGCGACCAGCGCGTTCGCGAGCGTGCCCGTCTCCCCCGGCTGCAGCGGATGTGAGGGCCAGCCCGCGGGCTTGTCCACGAACACGAGCGACGGCGTCTCACGCAGCACGACCAGCGGCGCGGACGGGTCCGGCAGCGGGCGCGGATCTGCTTCGCTCAGCTCCACCGTCACCAACTGGCCTGCGGCCACGGTCTGGCCCTTCTTCGCCGAGCGCCCATTGACCTTGATGGACCCGGCATCGAAGAGGGCCTTGAGCTTCGCCCGCGACAGCCCCAGGGCAGCGCCCACATAGAGGTCGAGCCGCGCGCCGGCGTCGGACTCGGGCACCGTGAGCGAATGCTGACTCACAGCTCCGCGAGCGCCTCGTAGACCTCTTCCGCGGTGCGAAGCCGGTCATCCGGCTCCTTGCGGATGAGCCGATGCGCCACGCGCGCCAGCCTCGGGTCCACCTTCGGGTTCAAGGAGAACAGGGACGGCGCTTCGGTCTCGAGCACCTTCTGCCAGAGCTCGTACGGCGTCCGCGCGTCGAACGGCGGGCGCCCCGCCAACAGCTCATAGAGGATGACGCCGAGGCTGTAGAGGTCTGCGCGCGCGTCCAGCGGCTCCCCGAGGATCTGCTCCGGCGCCATGTACCGGAAGGTCCCCACCAGGCGGCCGTCGGCGGTGACCGCGGTGTCGTCGGCGAGGAACTTCGCGAGCCCGAAGTCCATCAGCCGGACGATGTGGTCCTCGTCCACCATCACGTTGGTGGGCTTGAGGTCCCGGTGCACGAGCCCGTGCGCGTGGATGTATGCCAGCGCCTGGCACAGCTGCAGCAGCGCGTCCGTCAGGCGGCCCACGCGGTCGGCGCGGTTGAGCGCGGCGAGATCCACACTGGACGCGAGCCTCTCGGCGTGCGCCTTCCCCGCGCCCACCGCGGGCAGCTCCCACGGCACGTCGCTGTCCACGGTGTGGGTGTCCGGCTCGTCCGCGCGGTCCGCGAGGGCGCGCACCGAGTCCGGCCCGTCTTCGTAGTCGTCCAGGTCTTCGCTGGCGGGCTCGGACGCGTAGCTGGAGAGGTTGAAGGTGCCTGGCAGGAGCTCCGCGGAGTGCTCGTCGCTGCTCCAGTCTTCATCCCAGGATTCGCTGCTGTGCGAGGACGTCCGGTGGCCGCCGCGCGCCAGCTCTTCGCCGGACAGCGAGAGGTACTGGCGGAGCGTGAGGCCTTCGACCAGCTCCATCGCCAGGTAGGGGTAGCCCTGGAAGACGCCGGTGTCGAAGACCTTCACCACGTTCGGGTGCGACAGCTCGTAGAGCGTCTCGAACTCGCGCGCGAGCCGGCGGGCCGCGCGAGGATCGAGCGCCGGGCCGGTGGACAGCAGCTTCAGCGCTGCCGACTCTCCGGTCCGTCTATCAATCGCGCGATACACCGTCCCGACACCGCCGCTCCCGATCGTCTCGAGCACGCGGTAGGGGCCGATCACCCTGGGTGGCATGAGGCCCGGATCCTACACAGGTTCGTCACTTCGTCGACTACGCGCCAGTTGTTTACGCGACGCACGCAAAGACCCTATGTTCCGCGCCCTCATGGCCCCCTCCGAGTCTCTCCAGCGCCTCGAAGCCGAGGTGAAGTCGCGCCCGCTCCCTGCCCACGTGGGCATCATCATGGACGGCAACGGTCGCTGGGCTGAGCAGCAGGGGAGGGTGCGTGTGGAGGGCCACCGGGAGGGCTCCAACAGCGTGCGCGAGGTCACCCGCTGCGCCCGCCGCGTTGGACTCAAGGCGCTCACCCTCTACGCGTTCTCCTCGCAGAACTGGTCGCGGCCCGCGGATGAAGTGGCGGCGCTCATGGACCTGCTCCGTGAATACCTGGAGAAGGAGCGGCCAGAGATCATGGAGAACCAGATCCGCCTCAACGCCATCGGCGAGGTGGACAAGCTGCCGAAGTACGTGAAGGAGCCGCTGGACGCGCTGCGGCGGGACTCGGCGAACCATGAAGGGCTGGTGCTGACGCTGGCCCTCTCGTACGGCGGCCGTGAGGAGATCCTCCGGTCCGCCCGGACGCTGGCCGAGCGGGTGAGCGCAGGCGAGCTCAAGCCCTCGCAGATCGACGAGAAGACCTTCGAGTCCACCTTGTGGACCCACGGGCTGCCCACCCTGGACCTGGTCATCCGCTCCAGCGGCGAGCAGCGCATCTCCAACTTCCTCTTGTGGCAGGCGGCGTACGCGGAGCTGGTCTTCACCGACATCGCCTGGCCGGACTTCCGGCAGGAGCAGTTCCTCCAGTGCCTCGAGCAGTACCAGACGCGTGAGCGCCGCTTCGGCCTCACCGGTGCGCAGGTGGCTGGCCGAGCCCCCGCGCAGGGGAAGGCGTGAACGAAAAGAACCGGAACCTCCTCCTCCGGGTGGTGAGCGCGGTGGTGCTCCTGCCTGTGGTGCTGGTGCTCCTGCACCTGGGCGGCTGGTGGAGCGCGGGGTTGATGGCGGGCGCCGCGGCCATCTGCGCCTCGGAGTACTTCCTCATCGTCCACAAGCGGCTGGGCCTCTCCGCGTGGCTCGCCATCGTGGGCGCGGGGGTGATGCCGCTGCTTCCTGTGCTTTCGCCCGCGCGCCCCTGGTCCTGGGCGTTCTTCGTGGTGGGGGTGGGCTTCTTCGGCGCTTGGACGTACCACCTCATCCGCGGGCCGCTGAAGGAGGCCCCGGTGCACGCCGCACATGCGCTGAGCGGGCTCGTCTATGGCGGCCTCGGGCTGGCGACGCTGGCGTGGCTGCGGCTTCTGCCCGAGACCGGGCTGGGTTGGGTCATCGCCGCGCTGGTCATCACCTGGGGCAACGACACCTGCGCGTACTTCGCGGGCCGCTTCCTCGGCCGGCACAAGCTCTACCCCGAGGTCAGCCCCAACAAGACGTGGGAGGGGTTCTTCGGCGGAGTCGCGGGCGCGGTGTTGGGGATGGTGGTCCTCAAGGTCTTCTTCTTCGACTTCTTCACCTGGGCGGACGTCGTGGGCGTGGGGCTGCTGGGCGGGGTCTTTGGTCCGGTAGGCGACCTCGTGGAGTCCATGCTCAAGCGCGCGTACGGGGTGAAGGACTCCGGGAAGATCATCCCCGGGCACGGGGGCCTCCTGGACCGGATTGACGCCCTGCTGTTCAACGCGCCGGTGGTCTTCGCGTGGGTGGCGATGATCCGTCCTGTGATCGCGGGGCTGTGATGTCCGCCGGGCGGCGTGTGCGCGTTGTCGCGGCGCGCCCCCACCATTAGTGTCAGGGCCTCCATGTCGCCGCAGACCATTGTCCTGTTCGTGATCCTGCTCGGGGTCCTCATCACCGTCCACGAGCTGGGCCACTTCCTCATCGCCAAGCTGCTCAACGTCAAGGTCCTGCGGTTCTCCGTCGGCTTCGGCCCGAAGATCGTCGGGTTCACCCGCGGCGAGACCGAATACCGCATCGCCTGGATCCCTTTGGGCGGCTACGTGAAGATGGCAGGCGAGCTGCCTCACGACGAGGAGTCCCCTGAAGACGCATCCCGCGGGTTTCTCGCCCAGCCCCCGTGGAAGCGGGCGCTGATCGTCATGGGTGGGCCGGCGTTCAACCTGCTCTTCCCGTTCATCATCTACTTCTTCGTCTTCTTCGGGCCGCACCAGGAGCTGGCGCCGGTGGTGAATCACGTGGCGCCGGGGCTCCCGGCCGCGGAGGCGGGGCTGCAGCCGGGCGACAAGGTCCTCGAGGTTGCGGGCGAGCCCATCCCGTCCTTGAACCGGTTCGAGGAGCGCATCGCGCAGCGGCCCGGTGTGCCGACGCCGCTGCTCATCGAGCGGGACGGACAGCAGTTGAGGTTGACGGTGACGCCCGCGGAGGCGCACGCCACCGACGTGTTCGCCTCCACCCGCGGTGAGATCGGCGTGGGCCGGGTCCCGCTCGAGCCGGTGTTGGGCGTCCCCCAGGACGGGTCCGCGTGGGCGGCGGGGCTTCGCACCTTCGACCGGGTGGTGAAGGTCAACGGCCAGCCGGTGCCGGACCAGAACGTGCTGGCGGAGCGCCTCGCCGGGTTGGAGGGAACCGCGACCCTCACGGTGGTCAGGCTCCAGCCTCTGGAGCTGCCCGGCGTGGGCGGCGTGCAGCCGGTGCTGTTGGACTTCGAGGTGCCGCTGCAGGACGGCGCAGGGCTTTCGCGGCTCGGCGCCGAACAGAGCGACCTCTATGTGGCGCGCGCCATCCCCGGCGGGCCTGCGGACGCGGCCGGGCTGAAGCGCGGGGACCGGCTTCTGTCCGTGGATGGCGAACCGCTGGCCTCCTTCACGTCCTTCCAGATCGCCCTGGCGCAAAAGGAGGAGCAGCCGTTCAAGCTGCAGTGGCGGCGCGGGGGCGAGCCGCATGAAGCGACGCTGGCGCGCGGAAAGTTCAGCACCCCGGACGTGCTGGGGCAGCCGGTGCCCATGCACGGCGTGGGGCTCACCGCCATGGGCTGGGCGTTCGTCTATTCACCCAAGGTGGAGAGGGTGACCGTCCACCTCGGCGTGGCGGAGTCGCTCAAGGCGTCCTTCGAGCGCGTGCCGGAGGTGATCGGCATGACGGTGAAGGTGATTGGGATGCTGGTCACCGGGAACATGCCGCTGGGCACGGTGGGCGGGCCCATCATGATGCTGCAGCTCACCGAGAAGACCTCGGACGACTACCGGAACTACCTGAACCTGATGGGCGCCATCTCGGTGAACCTGGGGATCATGAACCTGCTCCCCATCCCCATCCTGGACGGCTTCGCGCTGCTCGCCGCGCTCTGGGAGGCGGTGCGCAGAAGGCCCATCCCCATGCGCGCCCGCGAGATCGCCAACATGGTGGGGCTGGCCATGCTGCTCATCATCATGGTCCTGGTGATGCGCAACGACCTGTACCGGTAGCTCGCACGCCGCATGGTCTTTCGCCGCCAGCTCGCCTTCGTCACCTTTGCGTTGGGCGCCTTCCTGCTCGCCGGCTGCGTGCGACAGGCGCGGCCAACAGAAGACGGGCGCGCGCCGGCACGGCAGGTGGGCATGGCGTCCTGGTACGGCGACTACCACCACGGCAAGACCACCGCGAACGGCGAGAACTTCGACAAGAACGCGTTCACGGCCGCGCACCCGAAGCTGCGCTTTGGGACCTGCGTGCGGGTGAAGCACCTGGACAACGGCCGCGAAGTCCAGGTCCGCATCAACGACCGCGGCCCGTACGCCAGGGGGCGCATCATCGACGTCTCGGAAGCCGCCGCGGTGAAGCTGGGCATGCGAGAGGCCGGCGTGGCGAAGGTGGAGCTCTTGCCCTGTCGCTAGGTGGCGGATACATGGCCCACCCGTGTTCCTCGCGCTCGACACCTCCACGCTGACCTTGTCCATGGCGCTGCTCGAGCGCCGGACGTCAGCCGAGGGACCTCTCACCGTCATCGAACACGTGTTGCAAGGGCCGCCGCGCAAGCAGAGCGAGATGTTGCCGGGCGTGGTTGGCGAGCTGCTCGACCGTCACGGCGTGAAGCTGGCGGAGCTCGAAGGCATCGCCGTGGGGCTGGGGCCGGGCTCCTTCACCGGGCTTCGAATCGGACTCGCCACCGTCAAGGCGCTGGCGTACGCGGCGCGGCTTCCGCTGGTGGGCGTCTCCTCGCTGGCGGCGGTGGCGCTGGATGGGCGGGAAGGTCAAGAGCTCTTGACCATCGCGGTGGCCCGGGTGCAGGACCTCTATGTCGGGCGCTACCGCCGCGAGGGGCAGACGGTGACCGCCACCGCGCCGGAAGGCGCGATGACGCCGGGCGAATTGGCGGAGGTATGGGCGAAGTCGAACGACGCGTACCTGCTCGGCCCGGCGGTGGGGGAGTACCGCGCGCAGCTCGAAGGGCTGGGCGTCCCCGCCGAGCGGATCCTGGACGTGGGCGCCGTCCCCTCGGCGGTGCACCTGGGCAGCCTGGCCCGGTGGCCCGAGGCCTACGACCCACAGGCGCTGTTCGCGCTCGAGCCGCACTACGTGCGCGGCTCCGGCGCCGAGCGGAACCCGAAGTTTCCCCCGCTGCCCGGCCCTGCGCCGACGGCGCGGCTCAAGGAGGATTGACCATGCAGAAGCGGGCGAAGGTCGCGGTCGTGGGCGCCACCGGCACGGTGGGCCGCGAGGTCCTGGCCGCGCTGTACGAGGCGGAGTTCCTCTCCGACGAGGTGACGGTGCTCGGCACCGAGCGCAGCGCCGGCGAGGAGGTGGATTACGGCGACGACACGCTGGAGGTGGAGCCTCTGGAGGGAGAGCCGTTCCGCGGCATGGCCGGCGTGGTCCTGGCGGTCCCTCCTGACGCGGCGCGCAGCCTCAGCGCCCAGGCCCAGTCGCAGGGGGCGTGGGTGGTGGACGTGAGCCCCGCGCGCAGGCTCGACCCGGAGGTCCCTCTGGTGGTGCCGGTGGTCAACGGCGCGGTCCTGACCCAGCCGTTCCGGGGCCGCATCGTCGCCACGCCCGGTCCCATCACCGCCGCCCTGGCCATGGTGCTCGAGCCGCTGCGCGCGCGCTTCGGCGTCAAGCGCGCGACGGTGACGGCGCTCCTGGGCGCGTCTTCGGCCGGTCAGCGCGGCATCAAGGAGCTGGAGAAGCAGACGGCAGGCCTGCTCTCCGGCCGCGAGGAGACGCCGGAGGTGTTCCCGCACCGGCTCGGCTTCAACCTCATCCCGCAGGTGGGGGAACCCACCGAAGGCGGGGGCACCACGGAAGAGGGGAGCTGGCCGTTGGAGGCCGCGCGGATCTGGTCAAGTGTGCCTGACGTTCCCCAGCTTTTGGGCACCGCCATCCAGGTCCCCACCTTTTATGGTCACGCGCTGTCGATGACGGTGGAGTTGGGAGCGGATGCGGACGAGGCCGCCGCGCGGGAAGTCCTGCGCGAGGCCCCGGGCCTGAAGGTGCTGGATGTGCCCGGGGAGCGCATCTACCCGATGCCGATGCTCATCACCGCAGATCCCACCGTGCACGTGGGGAGGATCCGCTCCGTGCCGGGCGCGCCCAGGGAGCTCCTGTTGTACGCCGTGGTGGACAATGCCGGCCGCGGCGCCGCCTGGAACGCGGTGGGGGCCTTGAGGGCGCTGCTCTCCCGTCCGTGACAATTTGACACGGCAGGGCGGGAGCGCCTGCCATCCGGCCGCGCCGCGCCGCACGCTGAATGGGGATTCCCCAGCGGAATCCGCCTCTTGCGAATGGCCCCGGGCTTGCTACGACTGCCGCCCGCATGCGTTCACTCGTCGTCGCACTCCTCGCGCTCGCCCCCGCTACTGCGCTCGCGCAATTCACCATCACGCTCAACACCCAGCAGGAGGAGGTGTCGCTCGGTCCGGACGACTGCAACGGCAGCGTCTCCGTGACCTGGAGCGTCCTCGCCACCCAGACGATGTGCAGCGACATGGTGTTCTGGCTCACCGCAAACACCAGCTGCGGGAGCAGCCACGAGCCCGGCGCCGATGATGTCGAGCTGAAGCGGTTCGCCCCCATCGCCGGCGCGCCACACGCCACCTCGGGGAACTTCCTCTTCCCGACCTCAGATCTGCCGCTGTTTCAGGGCGCCAGCGCGCCCGCCTGCCCTGCCGAGGACGAAGAGCGGACCTACCGGGTCTGCGCGGCCTTCCAAACGCCGAACTCAGTGGGGGCCTGTGACGGCTCGTCCGGACGGCTCGGCCTGAGCGGACAGCCGCCGCGGGTGACCTACGACACGCGGCCTCCGGGGGCCCCCACCATCGCCTCCGCACAACCCCTCGATGGCGCGGCGGCGGTCAACGTCACCGCCGAGGAGGGGGTCACCTCCGTGGTAGTCGAGGCCACCGCCGAAGGGCAGTCCACGAGGACCGCCGACCAGGACATCCGCAATGGGCGAATCGTGATCAGCGGCCTGGCCAATGGCATCGAGTACCAGCTCATCGCGCGCGCCCGGGACCTCGCCGGTAACGAGAGCGAGCCCTCCGAGGCCGTCGCCGTCACTCCGGTGGAGACCGCCGGCTTCTGGCAGGCGTACAAGAACGCGGGCGGCAAGGAGGAGGGCGGCTGCTCGCAGGCAGGTGGTGGCGTGCTGGGGCTGGGCGGGCTGCTCCTGGCGCGCCTGTTCGGGAGGAGGCGGTCATGAGGCGCTCATTGTTCGCCGCGGCGATGCTCGCAGCGGTCCTGGCCTTCGTGCCCGGCGCTGCGCAGGCGGAGATCATCTACCGGGAAAGCCCGCGCTACGGCGCGATAAAGCTCAAGCTGGGTGGATACGATCCGCGCGCGTCCATCGACGGTGAGGTGAGCGGCAACCCGTACGAGGACACCTTCGGCCAGAGCAGCATCCTGCTCTTCGAGGTCCAGTACGATCAGTACCTCTGGCAGCGCTTCGGCGCCCTGGGCCTGGGCCTCTCCGGCGGCTACGGGGAGAAGTATGGCGCGGCGCAGGTGGTGGGCCAGCCGGACGCAGAGTCGCCGGTGGTGACGGCGCTGCACGTCTACCCGTTGCGCCTGGACGCGCTGTACAACTTCGACTACCTCGCCCAGACCTTCCGCATCCCGCTGGTGCCGTACGTGCGCGGCGGCGTGGCCTACGTCCCGTGGCGGATCAGCAAGGGCGGGGAGACCGAGAGCTACGGCGGACAGCTCGCCCGCGGTGGGCGCTGGGGCTTCGGCCTCACCGGCGGCATCGCCTTCCAGATGGACATCCTCGACCGGCGGATGGCGCGGGACTTCGACAACGAGATGGGCGTGAACCACACCCTCCTCTTCGCCGAATACAACCTGCTGAACGCCAACGGCTTCGGCAGCCCGGGGCTGAACCTGTCGAGCTCGCACTTCTCGTTTGGTCTCGCCTTCGAGTTTTGATCCGCAGCGCGCTGCCGGTCCTCTGCCTCGCGCTCCTGGGCGCCGCGTGCGCGCACCGGGCGAGGCCTGTGCATCACGAGCCCCTGTCGGTCGAGGCGGGTGTGCCGGTCCGCTTCGGGAGCGCGCAGGGCCCTGAGCTCGTCTGGCGCTTCGGTGACAGCGCGGCGGAGGTGAAGGGGGCCGAGGTCACGCACGCCTTCACCACCCCGGGCACCTACCTGGTGCACGGGCGGCGGGGAGAGGCGCCCTTCGAGCGGGTGGAGGTGACGGTGCGGCCTCGGCCGGTGCTCCACGCGGTGCCGCCGGACGCGGAATGGGCGCTGTTCGTGCCCCAGACGCGCGGGACCCTGGAGCCGGCGGTGGATTTTCTCGAGCGCGCGCTCTCCGGCGTGGCCGCGGGGCTCGCCGAGAAGCAGCCTTTCGTGCGGTATGCGCTGGAGCTCTCTGCGGGTCCGCCGCCGGAGGAGATGGGGCTGGATCCAGAGGAGGGGCTGGCGGCCTTCGTGCTGCCGGAGTTGCCGGCGCTGGTGGCCGCGGTGGGCATCACCGACCCTGCGCGCGCGCTCGACTTCGCCAGAAGACAGCTCGCGCAGGAGGGGCTGGCCATCCTTCGGTCGGATGAGCGCGCGCTCCTGCTCGAGGACGTGAACACCGGCGAGCGCCTCTTCGCCTTCGTCGACAGGGGCTATCTGTACCTCGCCCGGTTGGATGCGAAGCTTTCGGAGGCGGGCGCAGCCGAGCGGCTGGAGCGCACGGTGCAGCGGGCGCCGTCGGAGGGGCTCGCAAAGGACACCGCCCTCGCCGCGCTCCAGACGCAGGTGCCGGAGGGAGGGGCGTATCTGTTCATGCGTTCGGCGCCGCAGGCAGGGTTCGCCAGCTTCCAGTTTGCGCAGGATGCGGCGGAGGTCCACGGGCTGTGGCTGCAGGGTGCGCCTCTGTGGCCCGAAGACGCGCAGGCGGCGGCGAGCACCCTGGCCCCGAAGGCTCCCGAAGGCGTGGTGGCGGCGCTGACGGTCTCGGTTCCGCCTTTGGCCCTGGCGCGGATCCTCCTCACCTCGGACGCTGGGACCGAAGAGGAGCGGCGCGCGGTGGAGGCGCTGGCGCAGGTGCTCACCGGCGAAGCGTGGGCGGCAGCGTGGCTGGATGCGGGCGGCACCGCGGCGCGGATGGCCCAGCAGGAAGGCCGGCCGGGGGCAGCGGGGACGGTGCGGGCGGAGGTGGCCATCCGGGATCCGAAGGCGGCGACGGCGCTGGTAGACGACCTGCTGCGGCGCGCGGCGGTCCCGTACACGCACGACGGCAAGGGCCGGTTCGCGGTGAAGCATCCGGCGGGCGAGGTGATGCTCGTCGTCGGGGCCCAGAAAGTGGAGGCGCGCTTCGGCGAAGGTCCCCGCCCGAGCGGAAAGGCAGAGCCACTGCAGGACATGCTGAGGCAGCGGGGCTTCCCGGACGCGTTCGGGCCGGGCAGGGTGAGCCTGGCAGTGGACTTCGGCCAGGTGCTTCGGCAGCTGCAGGCGGAGGATGCGCCGAAGAGGGGACAGGAGGCGCTGATGCTGGGGCTGCTCGCAGGGTTCCTCTCGCAGGCCACCGCGGTGGACACGGTGCTCGTGGATCTCTCGCCCGCGCCACAAGGCGCGCGGCTTCGCGCGAAGGTGACGTTGAGATGAAGGTGCGGGTGTTGTTCTTCGCGGCCGCCAAAGAGCGCGCCGGAACCGATGGAGATGAGGTGGAGGTTCCTTCGCCTGCCACCGCTGGCTCGGTGCTGGAGGCGGTGTGTGCGAAGCACCCGGCGCTCTCGCCGCTGAAGCGCCACCTGCGGGTGGCGGTGAACCAGGAGTTCGCTTCTCTGGAGGACCCGGTGCCGGAGGGCGCGGAGGTGGCGCTGATCCCCCCGGTGGCCGGAGGTTCGGGCGCCCTCGCTGCGCCGGACCCCGCTGCCTTTCGCGTACAGGACGCCCCGCTGTCGCTCGATGCCGTGGTGCGTCATGTCTCCGGGCCGGGGATGGGCGGCGTGGTGACCTTCTCTGGCGCGGTGCGCAACGAAACCAAAGGCCGGCGCGTGGTGGAGCTGGACTACTCCGCGTATGGGGCCATGGCGGTGGCGAAGATGGCGGCCATCGCAAAGGAGGCCGAGGCGCAGTGGCCCGGGACGCGGCTGGCCATCCACCACCGGGTGGGGACGCTGCAGCCAGGAGAGCTCGCGGTGGTCATCGCCGCTGGCGCGCCGCACCGGGAGGCCGCTTTCGCTTCCTGTCGCCACGCCATCGAGCGGCTGAAGCAGGACGTGCCGATCTGGAAGAAAGAAACGTTTGAGGACGGCGTGGTCTGGGTGGGCCTCGGGCCCTGATTTGTGTAGGCTGCGCCCCGTTTTCGACGCCCGCGGACGGCCGGTCATTTTGTAGGGCGTGCTCGCACAGGAAGGCTCCCCACATGCATCCGACGAAGTGGAATGCGCTCCTCGCCGTAGTTGCGGCGAGCGGCTTGTTCTTCATGGGTTGTCCCAAGGACCCGGAACCGATTCCCGACGCCGGCACCCCGGTTGACGCCGGCCCCGAAGACGCGGGCCCCGAAGACGCGGGTGAGGAGCCCTTCTTCTGCGAGACGGACTCGCAGTGTCAGAACGAGTTCGACCCGGACACGGTCTGCGACAAGGTGGACGGGTCTCCGACCGTCGACACCTGCGTGCCGCGCTGCATGTTCGACGACATGTGCGAGGGCTACCAGATGGGCCTGCGGTGCGAGGAGCTCACCGGCCACTGCATCCTTGGTCGTGGTTGCAATGACGACACCAATTGCGGCCCTTCGATGTTCGAACCGAATGATTACTGTGAGGGCATCGGCCAGCCTGGGTGCCGGTGCGTGAAGCCCGAACCACATCCGGAGGGATTCGGCGGCGTCTGCCGGCGACGAATCGATGTGTGCCAGGAGTGCGACTTCGATGAAGAGTGCGGCAGTGGCCCGACCTTCACCCCCCCCGGCCGCTGCCGTGCGCTCCAGGGTGATCCCAACGGCGAACTCCCGGATGGCGGCACCCGCAAGTACTGCTTCCGCGCGTCCGTGGGCAATCACTGTCCCTGCGGAATGACCCAACAGCAGGGCGGCCTCTGCATGCCGCAGCAAGGCTCTTTCTGTGATCAAGTTGGTTGCGCCTCCAATGCCGACTGTCCGTTCGGGTCGGTCTGCGGTGGCGAAGCGGCCGGCGCCTGCGGCCTGTGTGAGCCGCGTTGCCGGTGGAACTTCGATACCAAGCAGCCGGATCCGCCGGGGTGTGGCAACCGGACCTGCTGGGTGGACCCGGAGAACCTGGACCCGGAGTCGTCGTTCTTTGGCGCCGGCGTTTGCCGTCCGGCGTGCGTGAGTGACGCGGAGTGCGAGGCCATCGACCCCATCCTCGAATGCCGGGGTGAGGCGCTCGCTGGCGGCGGCACCAGCCCCAAGCGCTGCCGTCCCAAGGGCGAATGCATGGATGACTTCGAGTGCCCGCAGCCTTTGCCCGGCGCCGTCTACCTGGGCTACTGCGACCGTGAGACCTACGAGTGCAAGACGGACACCTGCCGCACCGGCATCGACCCGACGACGGGCAGCAGCTATGACGACTGCACCTCCGGCTACAAGTGCGTGAACGACAACGGCAACAACATCTGCGTCCAGCAGACCTGCCTCGAGCAGGGAGGCGGCCGCATCGCCTGCCCGGAAGCGCACTACTGCTGTGGCGAAGACAAGAACATGGACGGCGTCCCCGACGGCTGCCCGCCGACGGGGATGGGCCCGGACCAGTGCTACCTCGCGGGCCGGCCGCCGTTCTGCCAGACCTGCGAGTCCCACGCGGACTGCGCGGGTCTGCCCAGGCCGTCTGGCTCGACCTTGCCGAACATGTGCGTGGGCATCCCGCCGCAGCAGATGGGCGCTGACCCGGTCTTCATCTGCGGCATCGCCACCCACAATGAATGGTCGGTGGACAGCAACAACATCTCGCCCGCCCACCGTGGCTGCCCGGCGAGGTTCACGCCCACGCCGCTGAAGATTCGCTGTGCTGCAAACAGCGATTGCGGTCCAAATGGGCTTTGCGAGCCGGATCCGTTCGATGTGGACGAGAACGGGGATCCCATCCTCACCTGCTTGTGTGACGCGGATGGCACGGGCAACAACGCCTCTCAGTGCCCGGCGGACCCGGAGACTGGCATTCAGGCGGTGTGCCGCCACGCGCCCGACAACACGAAGCAGTACTGCGTCCAGTCGGTCGTCTGCCTGCCGCAGAACGCGACGGTCTACAAGCCGTTCAGCCCGCCGTCGTCGTTCGGCTGCGGCATCAGTCCTCCGTAGCCTCGGCGCCGGCATCTTCCGGATGCCGGTCGCCTTCTGACGTACCGGACGCCTCGGGCCCCCAAAGCCCGGGGCGTTCGTCGTTCGGGCCGCCGAACAGGCCACGCACGTCGCGCAGCGCCACCCAGAGCACCAGGGCGACGAGGAGCCCGAAGCCCGCGAGGTGCAGCAAGGTCTCCACGCGAGCCGTCACCTTGCGCCCGGTGACCGCCTCGAAGGCGACGAAGAGCATCCGCCCGCCGTCCAGCGAGGGGATGGGAAGCAGGTTGAAGACTGCCAGCGCCACCGAGAGGTGCACCAGCACCCTCAGGAAGGCGTCCCAGCCGAGCCAGGCGGTGTCGGAGGCCTGCTTCACCAGCAAGGTGGGGCTGGCCTCGTCTGCGCCGGGGCGGCCGAGCAGAAGCCTGTGCCCGAGCCCGAGTCCTTCGCGCAGCAGCCGCCCCAGGTACTCGAAGGACAAGCCCACCGCTTCGCCCAGCGCATGTTCCCGGTAGACGTACTGCTGCGAGATGCCGAGCCTGGGGGTTCCTTCCGGACCGGGCCGAGGGGTGACGGTCTGGGTGAAGGTCTCGGCGCCGCGGGACACCTCCAAAGACAGCGGGCTGCCGCCGGAGTCCAGGACCGCGACCACCAGATCCCGCCACTCGCCGAGCGGCTGGCCGTCCAGGGCGCGCAATTGGTCACCGGGGCGAAGCTGGGCGCGCGCGGCAGCAGAGCCAGGCTCCACCACCCCCACCGTGAGCGGCACCGCCACGTGGGTGCCGGAGGAGAAGAGCCACACCAGCACGCCCAGCGCCAACAGGCCGTTGAAGACCGAGCCCGCCGCCAGCACGCACAGCCGCTGCCACGCGGGCCGCGAGGCGTACGCGCCCACGTCCGTGGGGTCCGCGCCCGGCGCGTGCGGGTTGAACCCATGGATGACCACGTAGCCACCCAGCGGCAGCGCAGACAGCCGCCACTCGGTGTCCCGCCGGCGAACGCTGACGATGGGCGGGCCCACCCCGAAGGAGAACCGCGTCACCCGGATGCGGAAGAGCCTCGCCACCACGAGGTGGCCCCACTCATGAAAGGCGATGAGCAGCCCCAGCGCGACGATGGCCGCCAGGTAGCGCACGCGTCAGATCTTCCGGCGCTTCCCGGTCCGCCTCCAGGTGACGAAGTCCGAAAGGATGGTGCCGTGATCGAAGCAGAGGTCTTGCGGCAGCGCGTCCAGCCGGAACGCCTTCGCCTCCGCCGCGTCGTCCCCGCCGCGCGGCTCCCCCTCCGCCCACCCGATGTAGACGGTGCTGACGGTGTGGCGCCGCGGGTCCCGCGCAGGATCCGAGTAGGTGAAGAACTGCTCGGAGAGGTCCACCACGAGCCCCGTCTCCTCCTTCGCCTCGCGCACCGCCGCGTCGTGCAGCGCTTCACCCACGTCCACGAAGCCGCCCGGCAGCGCCCAGCCGAGGGGCTCGAACTTCCTCCGCACCAGCACCACCCGCTCACCGGGGAGCTCGATGATGCAGTCCACCGTGCACAGGGGCGTCTTGGGCAGGGCCATGCGCAGAAGCATTCCATTGAAGCGCGCCCGCGCAAAGGTGAGGATGCCGCGCATGGCCCTCCCTTCACTCCGGGTGCCCACCGTCCTCGTCGTCTGGGGCTGCCTCACCCTCGGGTGCGAGCGCGTGCAGGCGCCGGGGGAGTACGCCTTCACCGCCGAAGAGATCTTCCGGGACGACTGTGCGCTGCTCGCAGACGCAGACGCCCTCTGGGATGGCCGCCTGCACGTCTCCGGAGACGTGGTCTGGATGGACTACGGGCTGTACGAGATGGAGCTGCGCGGGCAGTACAAGTACAACGTCGAGGCGTTCGGGATGGACGGCACCGCCGCCAACGTCACTGAAGTCGTGGCCGGGCAGGAGTGCGCGTTCGAGACCGTCACCGTCCAGCTCGAAGGTGACACCCAGACCGCCCAGTCCTTCACCGGCACCGTGCGCGTCCACTACCTCCCGGTCCGGGCGAGCACCTGCGAGTGTTCGGTCTGGGCGCGTTACCGCGCCACGCGCGCGGGAGGTTAGCCACCCGACCCTGGCGAGTTGCCGCCCGCCACGCGGATCCTTAAGAAGTCCGAACCCCCTACGGACTTCGGAGACCGCACATGGCCATCAACCCCCGGGAGATCGACTCCATCCTCGCGGAGAAGCGCGTCTTCCCGCCGCCGGAGGCGTTCTCCCAGCGTGCCCATCTGCGCAGCATGGAGGACTACCAAAGGCTCTACGACGCTGCGGCGAGAGACCCCGAGGCGTACTGGGCTGCCCGCGCGCGCGAGGAGCTGTATTGGAAGGAGCCCTTTCACACCGTGCTCGACTGGCAGCCGCCGCGCGCGAAGTGGTTCGTGGAGGGGAAGACCAACCTCGCCTGGAACTGCCTGGACCGGCACCTCGACGCGCGGGGGGACAAGCCGGCCATCCTCTTCGAAGGTGAGCCGGGCGAGCGCCGCACCCTGACCTACCGTCAGCTCCACGAGGAGGTGTGCCGGCTCGCCAATGGCCTTCGGAGCCTGGGCGTGGAGAAGGGTGACCGGGTGGGCATCTACCTGCCCATGGTGCCCGAGGCCGCGGTGGCCATGCTCGCCTGCGCGCGCATCGGCGCGGTGCACTCGGTGGTGTTCGGGGGCTTCTCCGCGGAGGCGCTGCGGGACCGCCTCAATGACGCAGGCGCGAAGGTGCTCATCACCGCAGACGGCGGGTGGCGCAAGGGCAGTGTCGTCCCCTTGCTGCAGAACGCGCGGCACGCGATGGCGCAGGCGCCGGGCCTTCAGAAGGCCGTGGTGCTGGCGCGGATGGGAGAGGAGCTGGACCTGGAGCCGCGGGAGGTGCTCTGGGAGGAGCTCGTCGCTGACCAGCCAGAGACCTGTGAGCCTGCGTGGGTGGAGAGCGAGCACCCGCTGTTCATCCTCTACACCTCGGGCTCCACCGGGAAGCCGAAGGGCGTGTTGCACACCACCGGCGGCTACGCGGTCTGCACCTCGTTGACCACGCGCTGGACCTTCGACCTGCGGGAGGAGGACATCTACTGGTGCACCGCCGACGTGGGCTGGGTGACGGGGCACTCCTACATCGTCTA
>CAZQVZ010000004.1:15491-41604 GCA_964596895.1 uncultured Myxococcaceae bacterium | reverse complement strand
CGCCGGTTGTGCGCGGTCTGGATGAAGTAGCGGAGCATGGCCGCGGTGATCTCGAAGTCGGCGATGACGCCGTCCTTCATGGGCCGGATGGCGACGATGTTGCCCGGCGTGCGGCCGAGCATCTCCTTCGCTTCCTTGCCTACGGCGAGGACCTTCTTGCCGCCCCGGGCGTCCTGTTGCACCGCCACCACGGAGGGCTCGTTGGACACAATGCCCTCGCCCCGGATGTAGATGAGCGTGTTGGCGGTCCCCAGGTCGATCGCCAGATCGCGGGACATCAGCGTGTGGAGCCAGTCGAGCATGGACCCCTTTTCCGGGTAGCGAGCGGTGCGGCAAGGTAGCCCCATCCCTGGGGAAAGTGAAACTGAAACTGCCAGTCTTTCGAGCCACTTGGGCGCTTCGTGGAGCGGCCGGGCGGCCGGGCCTCACCGCCCACCCGCTCCGGAGCCCCTAGCTTTGTGTAGACGCCAACGAAGCAATGCGACGGGAGGAAGTGCTGATGCGAATTCGAACCCTTTTCGGCGCGCTGGTGGTGGCCCTGAGCATTCCGGCGTGGGCGCAATCCGCCGGGCAAGAGCCGGCGCAGCAGCCGGGAACGCAACCAACGACCCAGCCGCGGGGCACCCAGGTGAGCGGCGCGAAGGCAGATCCCTCCGTGGTCGTCCCCCAGGTGGAGCCAGGGCCCTCGCAGAACCCCCAGCTTCGCCGCTCCCTCCCGGAGGTGGTGCGCGTGGACCCACCGCAGGTGGTGGGCAGGGAGAACTTCCAGAAGCGCGAGGCCGGCGGACCGAACGACCCCATCCAGGTCCGCGAAGACTTCAACCCCGAGCTGCGCCGCAGCGTGCAGCAGGTGCAGTAGCGGCGAGCCAATGGACAATTCCCGGCGCGGGGCGGCGGATGGGCCGCGCCGCGCCGGGCTTTGTGTGCCAGAAATTGCCCCATGTCCCCCGAGGTCCCCGCGCACGCGCCGGTGTCCGCCGAGCCCCTGAACGGGCTTCGGGACCGGTTCCTCGACGCGCAGCTTCGCGGCGCGCGGCGCGAGGCCATCTCCCTGCTGGTGAACGACGGGCTCGGCGCCGGGCACGACGCGCTCTCCCTGCAGCAGGGCGTCATCGCCGCGGCGCAGCGGGAGATTGGGCGGCTGTGGCAGGAGAACCGCATCAACGTCGCGCAGGAGCACCAGGCGACGGCCATTGCCCACGTGGCGCTCGCGCACCTGTACCAGGTGGCGACCCCGGCGCCGTCGAACGGCCACCGGGTGGTGGTCGCCTGCGTGCCCGGCGAACAGCACGAGTTCCCCGCGCGGCTGCTCGCGGATGCGCTGGACCTCGCCGGGTTCGACGTCGTCTTCCTCGGCGCGGACGTGCCGCTGCGAGATCTCCTCGCGCTCATCCGGCAGGCGATGCCGGCGCTGCTCTGCCTGTCGGTGACCCTGAACTTCAACGTGCCGAGCCTGCGCCAGACGGTGGTGGCCGTGCGCGAAGCGTTCCCGTCGCTGAAGCTGGCGGTGGGCGGACACGCCTGCAGCTGGGAGAAGAGCCTCTGCGGGAGCGTGGGTGCGGAGGTCACCGGCGAGGACGCGGTGGAGGTGGTTCGGAAGGTGGAGGCGCTCTTGAAGGTGAGGCGCTCTTGAAGGTGGGGCCGTGACGGGGCCCTTCGGCGAGTGGGAGGCGCACAGCCGCGAGCTGCTCTTGCGCTGCGCACCCGACGGCACCGTGCGCGCAGCGGACGCCCGCGCGCTGCGGCTTCTGGGGCTGGGCAAAGGCGAGGACCTCCGCTCGCGCGCCGCGCCCGGCACCGCCGACAAGCTCCTCGGCCTCCTCTCCCGCGCGGCGGCTTCGCCCGTTCGCGACTGGGAGCTGGCGCTGGTGTTTGGGGAGGAGGTCCATTCCGTCACCTTCACGGCCGTGCCCGCGCCCGTCGGGGAGGGGGAGGGGCAAGGTGAGGTCGTGCTGCTGGGGCAGCTCCCGCCGGGGGTCTACGCGCGGGCGCTGGATGAGGCCCAGGACGCGATGGCCGAGCTGGCGGCCCTGCACCGCGAGCTCTCCCGCCAGCAGCGCGAGCTCGAGGAGTCCAACCGCGGCATCCTCGCGCTGCACGCGGAGCTGCAGGAGAAGGCGGAGGCCCTGCGCCGCACCGCGGACGTGCGCGCGCGGCTCGTCGCCCACGTGAGCCACGAGTTCCGCACGCCGCTGCACACCATCCTCGGGCTGTCACGGCTGCTCCTGGACCGCATCGACGGGCCGCTGCTCCCCGAACAGGAGAAGCAGGTCTCCTTCATCAAGAGCTCCGCCGACGAGCTGGTGGAGTTCGTCAACGACCTCCTGGACCTCTCCCGCGCCGAGTCCGGCAAGACCCCGCTGCGGGTGGAGCGGCAGACGCTGGGCGAGCTCTTTGGCGCCCTGCGCGGGATGTTGCGCCCCCTGGTCCCGGCCAACGCGCAGGTGGAGCTGTGCTTCGAAGACCCGCCGGAGGACGTGGAGGTGGAGACGGACCTCGGCAAGGTCTCGCAGGTGGTCCGAAACCTCGTCTCCAACGCGCTCAAGTTCACGCCGAAGGGCGAGGTCCGCGTCTTCGCCCAGGTGTCCGGGGGCCGGCTGGCGCTGTCGGTCCGGGACACCGGCGTGGGCATCCGCAAGGAGGACTTGCCACACATCTTCGCGGACTGGGGACAGGTGGAGGGCCCCCTGCAGTCCACCCTGCGCGGCACCGGCCTGGGGCTGCCCCTGTCGCGGCGGCTGGCGGAGCTGCTCGGCGGCGGGCTGCACGTGGAGAGCACGCCGGGGCAGGGCTCCACCTTCCGGCTGGATTTGCCGCTGCGGCACCCGGGCGCCTCCGAAGTCGCCGCGCTCAAGGCCCAGCCGGTGGACCCGTCGCGCGCGCAGCTGCTGGTGGTGGAGGACGACCGCGAGGCGCTCGTGGGCTACGAACAGTTCTTCGCGCCGTGGGGCTACCAGGTGCTGCCGGCGCGGTCGGTGAAGGAGGCCCGCGAGGCGCTCGGGGGGACGCGGCCGAAGGCGGTGCTCCTGGACGTGATGTTGGAGGGCGAAGACAGCTGGGCGCTGCTCGCGGACCTGAAGGCGGACCCGAAGACGCGCGGCATCCCGGTGCTGGTGGTGACGCTCTACAACGCGGAGAAGAAGGCGCGCTCCCTGGGCGCGGACGCGTTCTGGCTCAAGCCGGTGGACCGCGACGTGCTGCTCCAGACCCTGCAGCGGCTGGTTCCAGCAGCGCCCCCGCCGGAGGGCCGCTAGGTGGAGGCCATGCCCACGGTGCTGGTGGTCGAAGACCGTCCGGGCGCGCGGTACATGACCGTGCAGTTGATGCGGCGCGCGGGCTTCCAGGTGGAGGAGGCCGCCACCGGCCAGGAAGGGCTGCAGAAGGTGCGCGCGTCCCGGCCGGACCTGGTGCTGCTCGACGTGCACCTGCCGGACCTCGACGGGCGGGAGGTGGCCCGGCGCATCAAGTCCGACCCGGAGCTGGCGAGCGTGCTGGTGGTGCATCTCACCGGCGCGTCCATCGACGTGGAGGACCGGGTGCGTGGGCTGCACGGCGGCGCGGACGCGTACCTCACCCGGCCCATTGGCGACGAAGAGCTGGTGGCCAACGTGCGCGCGCTGGTGCGGCTGAAGCGGCGCGCGGAGGAGGCCCTGCGCATCCGGGATGACTTCCTTTCGGTCGCCGCCCACGAGCTGCGCAACCCGCTCACCTCCCTCTTCCTGGCGGTGCAGCGCATCCAGAGGCTCTACCGCAAGGGCCCTGTGACGTCGGAGCAGGCGCTCGCGCTGCTGAACCCGGCGGAGGCGCAGCTGGTGGCGCTGCGGGACCTGGTGAGCCACCTGCTCGACGTCTCGCGCATGCGCAGCCGCAGGCTGGAGATGGACTTTCAGCGGCTGGAGGTGCGCGCCTACCTGCAGCCGCTGGTCCAGCGGACGGAGCCCCTGGCCGCGCAGGCGGGCTGCGCGCTCACCCTGGACGCGCCGGCAGAGGTGACGGTGAAGGCCGACCCGCTCCGGCTCGAGCAGATCCTCACCAACCTCTTGAGCAACGCCTTCAAGTACGGCGCCGGCAAGCCGGTGTCCGTGGAGCTGGAGGGGGACGAGGCCGCGGTGAGGGTGAGCGTCCGGGACGGGGGCGCGGGCATCCCGGAGGAGGCGCAGCGGCGCATCTTCGAACCCTACGAGCGCGCCAGCGCACACAGCCGCCGCGAGAGCCTCGGGCTGGGCCTGTTCATCGCCCGGGAGCTGGCGCTGGCGCATGGCGGGGACATCTCGGTGGCGAGCCGTCCTGGAGAAGGCAGCCGCTTCACGCTGGAGCTGCCGCTGCTCAGGGAGGGGCCGGATGCGCCGGCGCCTGGGTGAGCCACGCCTCGAGCGAGGTGAAGGTCTGCAGGGCTGCGGCCACCGCCGCTTCGAAGGCGGCTTCGGGCACCGCCGCTTCGGCCGCCTCCCGGAAGGCGCGCCAGCGGCGGCCGGTGTCTGGGCCGTAGGGGTTGAGGAAGGAGAGCGGCGTGCCTTCGGGGAGGCGCTTTGTGAGCTCCCGGGTCAGCAGCTGCCCCCCGAGCGTGGACCCCTCCAGCACATAGAGACAGCCGACGGCGCGGGCGGAGGTGTCCACGCGCGGGACGGAGGAACAGCGGGGCAAGGCGGCAAGCTGCGCACCGGTCCGTCCGAGCGCGCGCAGGTCCGCTTCGAGCAGGGGCTGTTTGAGGCGCAGGTCTCCCAGGTTCAAAGGCTCGAGCTGCGGGCGGAGCGCCGGCTCGAGCGGCGCGTAGAAGCCGTACATCCGCTCGAGGTGCAAAGCGTAGCCGTGGACGGTGAGGCCTGCTCGCAAGAGCGGCACCGCGGCTTCGGTGCGGGCGTGGGCGTGGGCGGTGCGTTCCTTGAGGAGCGGCAGGAGCATGCGGTGAGGACCCTACCCAAAGGTGCGGCGTGACGGTCGAGGCAGCGAAGGTGCTGGTGGTGGAAGATGACGTCCGGCTTCGCTACACGCTGGTGCGGACGCTCGCTTCGGCCGGGTACGAGGTGCTGGAGGCGAACAGCGGCGCCGAAGCCCTGGCCACCGTGCGCGCGCTGGGCGTGGACCTGGTGGTGCTGGATGTCGAGCTGCCGGACATGAGCGGTGAAGCGGTGCGCGTGGCGCTGAAGACCCAGGCACGGGAGCGGGCCCTGGTCGTCCACCTCTCCGGCGTGGCCACCTCGCCCGCGACGCAGGCGGAGGCGCTGGATGCAGGCGCGGATGGCTTCCTCACCAAGCCGGTGTCGGGCAGGACGCTGCTCGCGCACGTGAACGCGCTCTTGCGGCTTCGGGACGCGGAGCGGGCGCTCTGGGCCCAACAGCAGGCGGAGCTGGCGGCGCTGGCGAAGGCGGGTCCCCGGGCGGTGTTGGACGAGGAGGCCTTCGCGCAGGTGTTGGAGGCACGCTACGGCGAGCTGTTGGACCGGGCGGTGGAGCGGCGGGTGCTGGCGGTGGCGGACGAGGTCGCGACCGGCGTCCACGCGCTCGCAGAGGACCTCGTCCGCCAGGGCGTCGGGCCGCGGGAGGTGGTGACCGCCCATGCGCGCGCCGTGGGGTCCAGGACCGTGGGGCAGCCGCTTTCGCGCGCCCAGGTGGCGGTGGAGGAGGGGCGCCTGCTGCTGGTCCAGGTGCTCGGAGAGCTCTGCAACCGCTACCGGACGCGCGCGCTGAAGAGGGAGGAGACGTGAGCGACGAGAGGACAGGCGCGTTGGCCCAGGCCCTGAGGGCGCGCGCGGGGGAGCTGACGGACGCGGTGCTGAAGCGGATGTACGAGAACCGCTTCTGGCACGCGCGCTTCGGGGAGCGGGCGGACGTCCACGGCCAGAAGGACGGGCACTTCCACCTCGACTACCTCGCGCAGGCGCTGCGGGCGGGCGACGAAGGCGTGATGGTCCACTACGCGCAGTGGCTGAGGACCCTGCTGGTGTCGCGGGGGATGTGCACGCGGCATCTGCAAGAGAACCTGATGCTGCTCGGAGAGGAGGTGGCGCGGCTCGGCCTGCCGGGCGGCGCGCGTGCGGTGGCGGTGCTGAACGCCGCGGCGGCAGGGCTGCGCCATGAGGCAGGGCCCGCGGCTGCGTTGCAGGCAGCAGCGGGCTCGTTGTCCCAGCGGGCGGTTGGGCGCATCGCCTCGGCGCAGCCGGCGCTGTACGGCGGCCGCGAGGACTGGCGGCGGGTGTGCGAAGACGATGCGCGCTACCACTTCGAGTACGCGGCGGACGCGCTCGCCTCGTCCCGGCCGGAGTTGTTCGCCGAGTACCTGCGCTTCATCCGCGGGTTCCTCGGAGGCGTGGGCGTGCCGGGCGCGCACCTCGACCTGATGCTGGACGCGCAGCGCGCGGTCCTCGCCGAGGACGGTCATGCCGAGGCCGTTGCCTTGTGGGACGCAGCGCGCGCGCCGTGAGGGAGCGGCCCCTCATCCGTGCAGTCGAGGCCGCAGCGGACGCGTTGGTGCGCGGGCTCGGTGGAGCGGTGGTCCCCGGCGGCGAGGTCCGCGGCGCGCATCGGGGCGCGGAGGTCGTGGTGCGCTGGCTGTTGCTCGAGGCGCCCTCGGTCTCGCACGCGCGGGTCGTGACCGTCTTCGCTGAGTCCGGGCTGGAGATCGCCAACCTGGTGGTGCGCCCGGCGCCGTCGCGGCCGGCGCCGATATTGGGCGTGGAGCTGGTGTCCGTGCGCCCGGGTGAGGCGCTGGTGGTGGTGGACGCCTCGTCGGTGGACGCCTCGCTGATGCACCGCGCGGGTGTCGACGGCGAGCGCGGTCAGCCGGGCGAGGGTGCCACGTTGCCTCTGGAGCCAGTGGGGCACGCCCTGCCGGCGTGGTTCGAGCGGTGGCGCTCGCCTTCCGCGTTGGTTGGCCGCGCGCGGTTGCCCCAGCAGGCCGACGCGCTTTGGGCTGTGCTGCAGGCGCGGGTGGGGAACTACGCTTCCCAGGTGCTGCACGCCGAGGACTGCAGTGACCCTGCGGCGGTCGCGCGCATCACCTCGGTCCATGCCGCCTATGCCCGGGATCATCGAGAGGAGGACCGCGGGCTGCGCCTGCTCGACAAGCTCGTGGGGGAGGCCGCGGCGCGGCGGCTCATGGGCGAGGTGATGTTCCCGGCGCCCTGACTGCCCGGGCGTGATGCCTCCTCGCCGGCGCGGGGCCGTCGGCTGGGCCGGCGCCCTTGTTCGGGGCCAGGCAAGTCCCGGCGCCGCCTGCGGGTGCCTCCGCCTCCAGACGACAGGCGGCACCCGTGTGAAGGGACGTCTGCTCAGCTCGCCAGAAGCTGCGAGAGCGCCCCGCCCCTGCGCGGAGCCCGGGTCCAGGCGGCAGGCAGGAAGGTGCGGCGCGGCGGTTCGATGCGCTCCACCAGCGGCTCGAAGAGCATGCCCAGCGTGTACCAGGCCGGCGCGTAGTCCAACCGCACCAGCCCGTGGATGTCGCGCCCGCAGCCGGAGTAGTCCCACGGGCACTTGCCCAGAAAGCGCTTCAGCGCCCAGCCCGACGAATACTCCGCCGCATAGATGAGCCCGGTGTAGACGGCGCCGCGCACAGGCCAGGGAACGCCCTGTCGCTTCAGCCTGCGGGACAGCCACTCCATGCCCAGCGCGGTCGCGCCGTAGATGGGGTGCATCCACAGGTACGTCTTCGCCGTGGCCGCGCGGTCCTTCGACTTCAGCGCCGACGTGGTCCCGGTGAACAGGACCTCCACCACCCAACCCGCGAACCCGTAGATCAGAAATTTCTTGAGCACGAGATGACGCTGCGCATCGTGCGGGGGGACGGCAGGCGGCGCAGCGAGGCACCTGTGCGGCAGCGGACGCGTCCGGCTACCGCAGCGCCGAGTACTTCACGATGGCGTAGAGCGCCCGAACCCCATCCTTCCAGCCGATCTTCTTCCCCTCCTCGTAGGTGCGCCCGTAGTAGCTGATGGGCACCTCGTAGACGCGGTGCTTGCGGCGGGCGATCTTCGCGGTGACCTCCGGCTCGAACCCGAAGCGATCCTCCTGGATGGGGATGCTCTGGATGATCTCCCGGCGGAAGGCCTTGTAGCAGGTCTCCATGTCCGTGAGGTTCAGCCCGGACCCCATGTTGGAGAGCGTGGTGAGCAGGTTGTTCATCACCGTGTGCCAGTAGTAGAGGACCCGCCTCGGCGTGCCGATGAAGCGGCTGCCGTAGACCACGTCCGCCACGCCGTCCTTGATGGGCTGCACCAGCCGGACGATGTCGCGCGGGTCGTACTCGAGGTCCGCGTCCTGGACCACCACCACGTCACCTGTGGCCTCGGCGAAGCCGCGCCGCAGGGCCGCGCCCTTACCCTGGTTCTGCGGCTGGAAGATGATGCGCAGCTCATGGGTGTTCTTCGGTTCGGCCCCGGGGAGCCCAGCGAGCCCGCGGCGAGACAGCTCCTCGAGGAACTCGCGGCTGCCGTCGGTGGAGCAGTCGTCGACGATGACGAGCTCCTTCGGAAAGTCGACTGCGACCACCCGGCGCAGAAGCTCCGCGAGGGTGTTCGTCTCGTTGAAGACAGGAATCACGAGGGAGATTTTCACGACCGCGCATCCTACCCGCCGGTCGACTGGTCGCCAGGTCTCGAATGGGCGCCAGATCCCTACCTTGAAGCGTCCACCGAGCAGTCTCCCCCCGGGAGGTCATCCAAATGATGCGTGCGCACACCATCCGCGAAGGCATGAGGGTCCGGACCTCGGACGGCGCGCGGCTGGGCCGCGTGGTCCTGACCGGAGAGCGGACCTTCCAGGTGGAGAAGGGGTTCTTCTTCCCGCGTGAATACGTGGCCCGCTACGCGGACGTCTCCGAGGTCCAGGGCGACGAGGTCACCCTCACCGTGAGCCGCGAAGAGCTCCTCCGGGGCTTGCGCCACGCGGGCATCGGCGCCGCGCCCCCGGAGGTGCCGCAGACGCAGGCACCGCAGGACCCTCGTGAGCAGCGCAGGCTCGAAGACCAGCTCGAGCACAACCGGGAGCGCCAGTGGGCCGAGGCCGGGCCGCCTCTGACCCCGGCGGACGCGCGGGTGGAGAAGCGGCTGCGCACCACCGGGAGCGCCCAGCGGCGGCTGTCGGTGGAGCGGGACACCTACCGGGTGGGCCCGGACGCGCCGTACCCGGGCGCGGTGAGGGTGCGCCACAAGGAGTACGCCATCGGCTACTCGGAGGCGGTGGGGGACGTCATCGCCTTCCACGCCGAGCACGACACGGACTCCCCCAGGCAGACCCGGCAGGAGGCCGTGTTCCGGGAGGACGACCGGGAGCTGGAGGAGCCGGACGCTCGCCGCCCTGCTCCGGACATGGCCGGCACCCACCGCGGTGACCCGGGCGAGCGCCCGTAACGTTTCTTCACGAACCGCCAAAGTGGGTGCAACGGCGCCCGGACATCTTCGTCAGCGTCCGGTGGAATGAACCGCCGCACGGAAGTGACGGAGTGCGCAATGAAGAAGGGACTTCTGTTTGGCGCCGCGACGGCGGCGGTGACCGTGGCGATGGCGGCGGGGCTGACCTGGGCGCAGACCCGCCAGGACGACTCGAAGGCGGAGCTGTCCCAGCGCAAGGTGGAGCGGGCGAAGCAGTACGCCACCTGGAAGCTGAACGACCTGCTCGATGAGCTCGACGCGGACGCGAAGCAGCGCGAGGTCCTCCACGGGCTCAAGGACCAACTCATCGACGAAGGTGTCGCCCTGCATCCGGCCAAGCAGGCGCTGCGGGACGAGCTGCTCACCCAGTGGAAGTCGGAGCGGCCGGACGCCAACGCCGCCCACGCTGCGGTGGACCGGATGTTCGACGAGGTCCGCGCCTTCGCCCACAAGGTGGTGGATGCGGGGCTGACCCTCCACCAGACCCTGCGGCCCGAGCAGCGAACGGAGCTGGTGGAGCGCGCTGAGTCCCGGCGCTCGCGCTGGCACCCCTAGGCTCGGCAGCTATGCTCGCCGCGGTGAACCAGACCCCCATCACGGCGCTGCTCGTGGAAGACGACGCGCGCCTGGCCCAGCTCACCGCCGAATACCTCGGCGGGCACGGCGTCACCGTCTCCCGGGCCGGGGACGGGGACCGGGGGCTGGAGGAGGCCCTGCGCCACCGCTACGACGTGGTGCTCCTGGACCTGATGCTCCCCGGGCGCAGCGGGTTGGAGGTCTGCCGCGCGCTCCGGGAGCGAAGCGACGTCCCCATCATCATCCTCACCGCGCGGGGCGAAGAGGCGGACCGGGTGATGGGGCTGGAGCTGGGCGCGGATGATTACCTCGCCAAGCCGTTTTCGCCGCGGGAGCTGTTGGCGCGCATCCAGGCGCTGCTGCGGAGGGCGCGAGGCCAGGCCGGGCCGCAGCGCAAGACGGTGAGCGTGGGCGGGCTGGTGGTGGACCCCACCGCGCACCGCGCCACCTTGCACGGCCGGGAGCTGGAGCTGACCGGCTACGAGTTCACCCTGCTGCGGGTGCTCGCCGAGCGCGCGGGGCGGGTGCTCTCGCGCGAGCAGATCATGGAGCTTGCGCGCGGCAACTCCGAGGACGCGTTCGACCGGTCCATCGACGTGCACATCTCGCGCATCCGGCAGAAGTTGGGGGATGACCCCAAAAGGCCGCGGCTGCTCAAGACGGTGCGCGGCGTGGGCTACCTCTACGCGGACGAGGGCGCGCGGTGAGCCCGCCGTGGCGCAGGCCTCACGAGCGGCATGCTCACCTCCAGAAGGGAGGTGGCGCGGGTGGTCGCGCTCGTCGGAGGCACGGCTACTGCGGTCATCCGCACCACGGGCACGGCCCGGGCGAAGACTGCCCCCACGCGCACGCCCACCACCCCCGGCGGCTGTTCTGGCGGGTGTACCTGCACGGGTTCTTCCTGCTCTTCGTGGCCGCCGCGTCGGTGGCGATCCTCGGCTGGGCGCTCGGCGGCAGACGCGGCGGCGCCATGGACCATGCGGGGCACTTCCACGCGCAGCTGCGTGAAGGGGGCCGGGCGCTGCTGGAGGACCGGCCGAAGCTGGAGGTGTTGTTGCACCGCGCTGGCGAACAGGCGAACGCGAACGTCACCGTGCGCCGCGCGGACGGGGCGGTGCTGGGCACCAACGTGGACCCGCCGCTGGAGGTGGACGCCTCGCTGGTGGACACCCTGGGCGGACAGCCTCTGTACGTGGGCCAGCCGCGGTGGGCGGTGGTGCTGCCGGTGCAGGAGGACGGAGCGCTCGTCGGCTACGCCGTGGCGGAGTGGCGGGGGCCGGGCCCCAGGCAGCTCGCGCGCGGGGCCACGTACTTCTTCGGCGTGGTGGCGGCGCTGGCCCTCGCGTCGGTGCCGCTGGTGCGGACCATCATCTCGCCCATCGAGCGGCTGCGGCAGGCGGTGCGCGCCTTCGGTGAAGGCGACCTCACGGTGCGCAGCGGCATCCGCCGCAGGGACGAGGTGGGGGAGCTCGCGCAGGCCTTCGACGAGATGGCGGCCACGCTCGAGCAACAGGTGAAGAGCGAACGGGAGCTGCTCGCCAACGTGTCGCACGAGCTGCGCACGCCGCTCTCGCGCATCCGGGTGGCGCTGGAGCTGGGCGCAGAAGGCGACGCGCACAAGGCGCAGCGCTACTTGAAGGAGATTGGCGGAGACCTCGCAGAGCTGGAGCGGCTGGTGGAGGACGTGCTCACCGCCGCCAGGCTGGACGCGCGGGACAGGAGCGGGGAGCCCCTGCCCATGCACCCCGCGCCGGTGCCGGCCGAAGACGTCTTGAACGCCGCTGCCGCGCGGTTCCGTGAGCTGTTCCCGGAGCGGGTCCTCGAAGAAGTGGTGACCCAGCCCCTGCCGATGCTGCGGGCGGATCCGGTGCTCCTGCGGCGCGCGCTGGACAACCTGCTGGACAATGCGCGCAAGTACTCCGACCACGGGACGAAGGTGACGCTGCGCGCGCGGCGGGAGGGGGGCGGGGCGCTGCGGGTGGAGGTCACGGATATGGGCATCGGCATGAGCGAGGCGGATCTGGGCGCCATCTTCACGCCGTTCTTCCGGACGGACCGAAGCCGCGCCCGCGGGACGGGCGGCGTGGGGCTGGGCCTGGTGCTCGCGCGCCGCATCATCGAAGCGCACGGCGGGTCGCTCACCGCCAGGAGCGCGCCCGGCGCCGGGACCACGTTCACACTGCTTGTTCCGGCTGCGTGAACGTCTGTCCGCCCTCCTGGGCCTTCTCCAGCTGCCGTTCGCGCACCAGCCGGTCCATGGCGCGGGCGAAGGCCGGGTTCTGCCATTCGATGAGCGCCGCGTAGCCGAGGCTCTCCGGGTCGTTGGCGAGATAGCCGGGCACCACGCCGAACACCTTGAAGCCGTGGCGCAATTGGAAGGTGAGGGTCGGGTCCTTGAGCTCGCCTGCGACCACGCCCGCCACGTACGCCTCCGGGTCCAGGCGCGCCGCATGCCGGTGGTAGCCGCGCAGCCGCGCGCCGGCGACGATGCGAAGGAGCCCCTTCTCCTGCACCAGCGCGCGCCTCGCCGCGTACAGCTTCGAGCCGATGCCGGCGCGCTGAATGGACGGCGAGACCATCACCTCCGCGCCATAGAGGGTCCGGCCCTCCGGGTCGTGGTTGGTGAAGCGGCCCCGGTCGGTGAAGGCGGCCCAGTTGGCGCAGTGCTCGTACTCGCGGAAGCAGACGATGAGGCTCGCCGCCATGCCGACCACGCGCTCGCGTTCATCCACCGCCACCCACTGGCCTTCGGGGAAGACGTCGAGGTGTGACTCCAACTGCTTCTCACTCCACGGCGGGCTCTCCTTGTAGACCTCGCGGGTGAGCGCGCGGATGCCCTCGAAGTCGTCGGGTCGGGTGTTGCGGACGCGGACCTTCGGCCTCGGCGGCCTGGGTGGGGCGAGGCTCATAGGCGCACCACCTCGGTGTCCGCGGCAATCTCACGGGCGCGCCGCGCGTCGCGCAGGGGCAGCACGGTGCCGCGTTCGCGGGCCTCGTGGACGTCCGCGAGGTCCAGTTCGCCGATGACCATGGTCTCCTGGTTGGGGATGCCTTCGGCGAGGATGCCGTCCCGCGAGAAGACGAAGTCACACGGGGTGAGGATGGCCCCCTGGCCGTAGTTCAGGGAGACCGCCGGGACCATGGGCAACGAGCCCACCGTGGACGAGACCACCACGTACATCTGGTTCTCGATGGCGCGGGCGTGGGCGCAGTAGCGCACCCGGAGGTAGCCGTTCCGGTCGTCGGTGCAGGACGGGACGATGAGCATGTCCGCGCCGCGCAGGGCCGCGTGTCGCGCGAGCGGCGGGAACTCGGAGTCGTAGCAGATGGTGACCGCGAACTTGCCGAGCTCCGTGTCGAAGAGCTTGAGCTCGTCCCGCGGCTGGACGAGCCACTCCTCCTCCTCGAAGCGGGTCATGTACAGCTTGCCCTGGTGCGCGTAGTCGCCGCGCGGGGAGAAGACGAAGCAGTCGTTGTGCAGCCGTTCGGTGTCCGGGTCCACGCTGGGGATGGTCCCGCCCACGATGTACAGCCCCGTCTCCTTCGCGACGTTGCCCATCATCTCGAGGAAGCGCGGCACCTGCTGCGCGAGGTCCCGGATCTGCTGGGCGATGGGCCGGTGCACGTTGCCCAGGGTGAGGAGCTGGCAGGTGAAGTACTCGGGGAAGACCAGCAGGCGGCAGCGGTAGTCGCGCGCAGTCTCCGCGAGCGCTCGCACCTGGTCCTCGAAGTCCTGCCAGCGCGAGACGGGGCGGATGAAGTACTGGAGTGTTGCGACCCGGATGCGCTGCTGCACGGTGTCTCCTTTCACTGATCCAAAGGTAGGAACGGCCGAGCGCCCGGGCCTCCCTTTCGCCCCCAGCGCCTGTAGGGCAGGCAGGCGATAGAGTCGGGCCGGTGACGGTTCCCACTGCCTCTTGTCCACGTTGCGGCGCCCCGCGCCGGGACACGTCTGATTGCCCACAGTGCGGCGTCATCTACGCGCGCGCGGAGGCCGCGGCCCGGGCGCGTGCCGAGGCGGAGTTGAAGGCAGAAGCGAAGGATGCGGGTCCAGGCGAGCGGGGCGCGGAGGCAGCGCTCATCGCCGGAGCGGTCGGCGAGCAGACGTGGCAGCCGGGCGCTGAAGCCGCGCGCACCGAGGAGCGCTTCCGTCGCCTCTTCGTTCCCGGCGCGCTGCTCTTCGCGTTCCTCTTCACCGCCACCGGCTTCGGCGGAAGGGTGGCGCGGCTCATCAGCGGGATGTGGCTGCACGAATTGGGACATGCCGTGGCGGCCTGGTCCACCGGGCACGCGGCGGTGCCCCTGCCGTGGTTCACGTCCATCTCCCCTGGCCGCGGCTTCTTCATCACGCTGATGTGGATGGCGGGCTTCGGGTACCTCGCCTTCCGCGCGCATCGCGGTGAGCAGCGGGCGCGCACGGGGGGGTTCGCGGTGCTTGCCCTGGCGGGGCTTGTGGGGCGGCTCCTGCCTTCGGCGAAGGCCCAGGCCTTCATCACCTTCTTCGGTGACGGCGGCGCCATGGTCTTCGGCGTGCTGCTGGTGTGCTCGTTCTACTCGGCGCCCGGCAGCGTGCTCTACCGCGGCGCCTTGCGGTGGGGGTTGGGCGTCCTGGGCGCCATCGGGTTCGCGGACGCGTACCGGACGTGGTGGCGCGCGGACGTGGACCCCGGGGAGATTCCGTTCGGCCGCATCGAAGGCGTGGGCCTGTCGGACGCCTCGCGGATGGTGGACTGGTACGGCTGGACGGAGGTGGGGCTCGTGGACGCGTACGTGGTGTTCGGCGGGCTGTGCCTCGCCGCGCTGGCGGTGGTCTATGGGCTGGGGCTGGGGCGGCTTCCGGCGGCGGCGTTCAGCGCCGGTCCGGAGGCGTGAGCACCAGCTCGCTCTCGCCCAACACCGCGTCCGAGTCCGCGGCCAGAAAGCGCGCGCGCACCGTCAAAGGGCCGGTCAGCCAGGTGGCGCTGACGGGGGTGCTGAAGGGCAGCGCCATGTCCACACCCTGCGCGAGCGCCGCGTCCTCTTCGTCCGACTTGATGAAGTGCAGCGCTTCGCCGCTGAGGGGCAGGGCCACAAGGTCCAGCCGCGCGCGCTGGGGCGAAGTGGCGGTGAACTGCAGCCGGCTGCCGTCCGCGCAGCGCAGGGTCTCGCCGGGGCCCGCTTCAGCGAGGATCTCGGCCTGGCCGCTCCCGTCCGTGGCCACGCAGAAGGCGCGCACCCCGAAGGTGACGTCCGCAGCGCCCGCGCGCGACTGGTAGCCGTCCGAGCCCGGCTCCTCCGGCCTCTGGGTGTAGACGACGAGCGCGAGTGCGGCGAGGGCCAGCCCGGCGGGCGCGAGGACGAGGCGGAAGCGCTCGAAGAAGGAGGGCGCCCGGGGTTCCACCGGGGCCGGCTGCGGACGCGCCTGGGAGGGGTGCGCGGTCGCCGTCGCGGCCTCGGTCGCCTTTCCGAGCCGCGCCAGAAGCTGCGCCTGCAGCGCGTCCTGGCGGGACCTGGAAAGGCCGCCGGGCACGCCGGCCAGGAACGCGTCCACGCGGGTCACCCGGTCATAGGCCGCGTGGCAAGGGTGGCAGGCCGCCGCGTGCGCGCGGAGCTGCTCGGCCGCCGCCGGGTCCAGTTCGTCCAACGCGAGCGCTTCGAGCGCCTTGTCCGTCCAGCTCTCCGGGCAACTCATTCGCTGCTCCCGTCGCGCGCGAAGCCCCAGCCGGTGGCGTGCAGGTCCCTGAAGTACCCGCGCGCCTTCAAGAAGGTGAGCAGCCGCTTCTTCAAGGTCAGCTCGCGGCGCCGAAGCTGGATGCGGGACAGGCCCATCTGCGCGGCGGCGTCCTCCTGGGCCAGCTCCTCGGTGAAGCGGAGCTGGTAGATGCGCAGCTCTTCGTCGGTGAGGTCTTCGCGGAACTGGGCGAGCAGCGCCTCGAGCTCCCTGTCCACGAGCTGCTGTTCGACGGTCGCCCGGGGCTCCTGGCCGAGCCGGGTCTCGAGCTCGGCTTCGAGCTCGCCGAGGGTCCCGGTGGGCAGCTCGCGGTTGCGGGCCTCTTCTAGGAGCACGTTCCGGGCGATGCCCATCAGGAAGTGCTCGAAGGGGCGGACGCCGTCGTACACGGAGCGCGCGCGCGGCTCGAAGGCGCGGGCGAAGACCTCCAGGACCGTGTTCTCCAGCTCCAGCTCACTGCGCAAGCGCTCGAACCCCTTTCCGCGCCAGGCCGCAGCGCGCAGACGGCGCACGAGCAGGTCGGAGTGCTGGCGGAACACCTCCCCCAGCGCCTTCGGCTCTCCTTCCCGAAACCGCAGGAGGAGGTCTCCTGCCCACACGCCACCCGTCTGGGCGGTACTTGTCGCGGGATGGATTCTTGGGATCGCGCTCACGCTGAAGGTGATCCGGCTGCAGGGGTATCCTGCAACACCGAATGCCGATGCTACCTCGAATGCGCGCGCGCCTGCTCCTCCCCTTCCTGCTCGGAGGCCTGCCGGGCGTGGCCGACGCCGCGACCCGGCAGTACGCCGTCATCGTCTCCAACAACGGCAGCAACGACCCGAAGCTCGCGCCCCTGCGCTTCGCGGACGACGACGGCGCGCGCTACCACGGGTTGCTCGCGCCGCAGAGTGAGGAGGCGCACCTGTTGGCGGTGCTCGACGCACAGACGCAGGCGAGGCACCCCGGGTTGGCGGCGAAGACGCGCCCGCCGACGGAGCGGGAGCTCCTGGCGACGCTGGAGCGGCTCAACGCCCGGATGGAGGAGGACCGCGCGAAGGGGGATGACCCGGTGCTGGTGTTCGTGTTCACCGGACACGGCAAGCGCGGCGCCGCGGGGGAGGGGACCATCAGCCTGCTCGGGAAGGACTTCGGGCGGCGTGACCTGTACCAGAAGGTGCTGGCGAAGAGCCGGGCGCGCTTCGTCCATCTGATTGTGGATGCGTGTGACTCGTACTTCTTCGTGAACGCGCGTGGGGCCCTGCCGCGGGCGGAGAGCTACGCGGGCGCGGTGAAGGGGTTTCTGGACGAGCGGACGCTGGAGCAGTTCCCGCACGTGGGCGTCATCCTCTCCACCGCGAGCGAGCAGGAGAGCCACGAGTGGGAGGGGGTTCAGGGAGGGGTCTTCTCGCACCAGGTGCTCTCCGCGCTGTCGGGCGCGGCGGACGTGAACGGAGATGGGCGCGTGGAGTACTCGGAATTGCGCGCGTTCGTCGCCGCCGCGAGCGCCCGGGTGAAGGACCCGCGTGGGCGCCCGGAGGTCTTCGCGCGCGCGCCGGCGCAGGATGGTGCGGTGCCGCTGGCGGACTTCGGCCGGAAGAGCGAATTGGCCTTCCTGGTGGTCCCCGCCGGGCTCTCCGGCCGCTTCTGGGTGGAGGACGAGCGCGGCGTGCGGCTCTACGACTTCCACAAGGAGCCCTTGCGGCCGCTGGTGGTGGCGGTGCCTCCGGACCGGACGCTGTACCTGCGCGATGGGCAGCGGGAGGCGCGGTTCACGGCTACCGCGGGCGCGGTGGTGGACGGCGCAGGGCTGGGCTTTTCGGCGGTGCAGGTGGCCAGCCGCGGCGGCGCGCTGGACCAGACCTTCCGCGAGGACCTGTTCTCGATTGCGTACGGGCCGTCGTTCTACGCCGGGTTCGTGGCCAGCACCGGGGAAGCGCCCGTTACTCCTCCGCCCGGGCCACTGCTCGAAGAGGCCCGCAAATGAAACGGCGCCGGCGGGGTAGGTCCCTCGCCGGCGCCGCGCAGGTGGATCACTCCACTGCGCCCTGCTGCCGTGTCACCCGCGCCTTACGGGGCCACCCAGCAGATGGACTGACCCGACCTCAGCGCCTGACAGGTGAAGCCGGTGCGGCAGCTGCCCTGGCCTCCGGCACCCGTGCACAGCTCGAGGCAGAGGCCGTCGTCGCCAACGCCGACGCAGAGAGCGTCAGAGCCGCAGTTGCCTGTGGAGGTGCAATCAGCCGTGCAGTAGCCGCCCAGGAAGTCGGGGTCGACCGCCTCAGCGATGCACCATCCCGCGGGGAATGCGCCGCCATTGTCGCACTGCGTGTCGGACGTGCAGGTATTGCCGGTGACGTTTGCCGGTGCGGGAGGTGGAGTGGGAAAAGTCGTCAGCCAGCACAACGGATTGGTGGCGGTGCCGTCGCCGTAGCAAGTGTAGTCGGCGCCACGCGTCCCGCAGAAAGCACAGTCGGTGGAGACACAGAAGAAGTCAGCCTCACCAAACTCGGCGAATGCCCAACCTGAACAAATGGCGCTACTCCCGCACTCGCCGGCCACCTGCCCCGCGCAGGGGAGGGTGCAGTAGCCGCCGGGGTAGGTACCGGTATTGAGGCTCGTCGAGGTCTTGCAGTAGGCGCCAGCACCGAGGGAAGAGCACTGTGCGCTGGTCGTGCACGCCGAGCCGATGGCAGCGGTCGGCGTCCCACCCTGGCAGGAACCGCCGGTGCAGGTCTGCCCGGAAGCGCAGGTGGTGCATGCCGCGCCTCCGGTGCCGCACGCCGCCGTGCTGGTGTTGGTGATGCAGGTGTTGCCGCTGCAGCAGCCGGTGGCGCAATTGCTCGCGTCACACGTGGGATTCCCGCCGGTGCACACGCCGCCGGTGCAGGTCTGCCCGGAAGCGCAGGTGGTGCACGCCGCGCCGCCGGTGCCGCAGGCACTGGCGGTGGTGTTCTCCACGCAGGTGTTGCCCTGGCAGCAGCCGGTGGCGCAGTTCTGCGCGTTGCAGGTGGGGTTGCCGCCGGTGCACACGCCGCCGGTGCAGGTCTGACCCGAAGCGCAGGTGGTGCACGCCGCGCCGCCGGTGCCGCAGGCATTGGCGGTGGGGTTCTCCACGCAGGTCGTGCCCTGGCAGCAGCCCGTGGCGCAGTTCTGCGCGTTGCAGGTGGGCGCGCTCACGCACGCGCCGCCGGTGCAGGTCTGACCCGACGCACACGTGGTGCAGGCGCCGCCGCCGACGCCACAGGCGCTCGCGGTGGGCGTCTCGACACAGGCGTTGTTCTGGCAGCAGCCCGTGCAGTTGCCGGCGCCGCAGGGATCGCCGCCGGTGCAGGTCCCCTCGTCACAGGTCTGCGTCGGGTTGCAGGCGCCGCACGCCACGCCGCCGGTGCCGCACGCCGAACCGGTGTCGCCGGCCTGGCAGGTGCCGTTGGCATCGCAGCAGCCATCCGGGCAGGTGGTGGCATCGCAGGTGGTGGTGGTGGGCTCGCAGGTGCCGGCGTTGCACGCCTCACCCGTGGCGCAGGTCTTACACACCGCGCCGCCCGCGCCGCACGCGTTGGGGCTGGTGCCACCGATGCACTGCCCGTTGCTGCAGCACCCATTGCAGTTGGTGCTGTTGCAGGTGCCGCCGGTGCCAATGCCCTGGCAGGTGCCGGCGTTGCACACGTCGGTCGCCGCGCAGGTCGAACAGGCCTGGCCGCCAGAGCCACAGTTCGCCAGCTGCGAGCCGCTCTCACACCGGCCCTCGGCGCTACAGCAGCCGTTCGGACAGGAGGAGGGCCCACAGTCATCATCCGTGAACGCGCCACACGCGGGAGCCATCACCAGGACGAGCCCGAGCGCGAGCCCGGCGAGTCCCCATCTCATTTGTTCCATGTTTGAATCCTCGAGCCCGCGCGGCCCCAGCCGGCCTGGTCGCTTCCTGCGGGTTCGAGCAACCTAGCTGATGTAGGTGGACGGATCCACGCCCCCTACTTCCGTTCCAGCCACCGGAGGGAGAAGACCTCCTTCGGGTACGCCACGTCGAACTCGATGTCCCGGAACTCCATGCGGGTCACCGAGTCCTTCTTCACGTGGTCCCGCACCTCCATCCGGGTGGGGAACTGGCGCCCGCCGGGGAAGGGCTTCACGTCCGACATGGTCCAGGTCTTCAGGAGCATGCCGCTCTGCGCGTAGAGCTCCTGCTTGAGCGGGATGAGGGTCGCCTTGTCCACGCAGGTGACCCGCCGCGGATAGGTGACGGTGTCGTCCTTCGCCTTCAGCTCCAGCGTCCAGCAGGGCCTGTCGTCATGGGTGGACTCACCGGTGACCTTCGCGTCGTAGCGCTCGCGCATCTCGCGCGACGCCATCATGTCTTCATAGGAGACGTCCGAGCCCATCATCCCCTGCCGCATCATGTGGCCGGAGATCTTCTGCACCCGGTCCGCGCCGGGCAGGTAGATCCACAATTCATCCCCGAGCTTGAGCATCCGGGTGCCCTTGTCGCGGGGCGGCGACACGTACTCGATGGCGGCGTCCTCTTCGCCGCGGCCGTAGCTCACCATCTCGTAGGTCCGGGTCCGGCGGCCCTCCACGGTCATGATTGTCCGCGTCTTGCGCGCCTCGAAGGTGAGGTTCTTGTCCATCGCGTCGAGCAGCTCGTCCGCGCTCGGCGCCTTCTGCGCGAGCGCAAGGCCGGATGCGCCGCAGAGCGCCGCCAGCAGGAGCGTCGTCCAGGTCTTCATCGTCACTACCTCCCGGCCCTCATGGCCGATACGGGTTGAATGCTCGCCGCGCGCAGCGCTGGCAGAAGGCTCCCGAGCAGCGCCATCACCAGCCCCAGCCCGAGCGCCATCAGCACGCTCTCCAGCGAGAGCTCCCCGTGGATGACCTCCGGCATGGGAAGGGACGTCCCGCTGGAGGTCTGCTCGCCGATGGTGATGCCCACCTTCTCGATGAGCCAGGCAGGGTAGAGCGCCAGCGCCACGCCGAGCAGGCCGCCGGCCACCGACACCGCCAGCGCCTCGCCCACGAAGAGCCCCACCGCCCCGAGCCGGCTCATCCCCATGGCCCGCATCACGCCAATCTCATGGGTGCGCTCGAGCACCGACATCATCATGGTGTTCCAGATGCCCAGGGCGCTGAGGAACACGAAGATGAAGATGATGATGCCTTGCGTGGTGTCCACCATGGCCATGGTGGAGCGCCACGGCTCTCGCTCGGACCAGGCGGAGACCTGCAGGGCCTCCAGGCCCGGCGCGACCCGCAGCCGCTCGGCGAGCGCGGGCGCGTCCCGGAAGTGGTCACCGTAGACGAGCAGCTCCACCGCGCCGTCGGGCATGTCGGTGAGGTACTGCACCCGCGACAGCGGCGCGAACACCTGGCTGTCCAGCGCGCCGTTGGCCCCGCGCACCACCCCCACGATGCGGCCGCGGATGGAGGAGAGCGAGCCATCCTGGGTGGTGCCGAGCAGCACCAGCTCGTCGCCCACCTTCGCCTCGAGCTGCCGCATCACCCGGTGGCCGACCAGCAGCTCGTCTTCGGCACCCGAAAAGAACGCGCCCTCCACCACCCGCTCATGCGCCCGCAGCTGCTCGCGCAGATAGGAGGGCCGCACCCCTGCGAGCGGCGCGAAGGTGTCTCCAATCTCCTCGCCGGTGGTGAGGGTGACGCCCGTGATGATGCGCGGCTCCACCGACCGCACCCCGGGCAGCTTGCGCAGGGCGTCCGCCACCGCGCCTTCGTCGGGCACGTTCTCGTACAGGGGCATCAGCTCCTCGCGGTCCGCGAAGGCCTGCGTCACCACCCGCACGTCCCCGGCGATGGCCGCGCCCGTCTTCGTCATGTCGCCGAAGACGCCGCGGATCCACGTCAGCGCCAGGAGGAGCAGGGCCACGCTGAAGGTGACCATCCCCATGGTGAACAGCGTCCGCGCCCGCCGCCGCAGCGTGTTGCGCGCCGCCAGTCTCACCCGTGTCCCGAGCATCATGACGCCCTCACCGCGTCCGCAGGCACCATCCGCGCGGCCACCCTGGCCGGATAGATGGACGCCAGGATGGCCACCACCGTCCCCATCACCACCGCCGTCACCAACATCCCCGCCTCGAACTGCGTGTAGAGCAGCGCCGAGACCGGCAGCGCCGAGCCCTGCGCCTCGAACGAGGCGCTGAGGTCGATGGGGTTTCGCGACCAGTGCCACAGGAGCCCGCCGCCCAGCAGGGCGCCCAGGAGCGCGCCCATCAGGCCCACCAGCGCGCCCTCCACGAGGAACAGCCGCAGCACGCCGCCTTCGGTCATGCCCAGGGAGCGCAGGGTGCCCACCTCGCGGGTGCGTTCGTACGCCGCCATCAGCACCGTGTTGGCGATGCCGAAGCCCGCCAGCGCCATCAGGATGAACACGGCGACGTTGAGCACCCGCCGCCGCACCCCTTGCAGCTCGATGAGCTCCCGCGTCTCGTCGTCCCAGGTGGTGACCTTCACCCCTTCACCCTGGGCCGCGCGCAGCCTCGCGGCGAAGTCCTCCGCGGCGTCGCGAGACCGGAGCTTCACCGCCACGTGGCTGGGCAAAGCCGTCCCCACCAGCTCCTGCGCCAGCGGGCCGGGCACGAACATGCCCAGCATGTCTGCGGCGGAGTTGCCGGTGCTCACCCGCGCGGAGACCGTGACCTGCAGCGCGTTCATCGCCCCCCGGTGGGTGCGCACCTGCAGCACCAGCGGGTCCCCGGGCTCGAGCTCCAGGAGCCTCGCCAGCCGGAAGCTCACCGCCACCTCGTGCGCGTCCGCGCGGGGGAGCGCGCCGTCCACCTTCCAGTCATCCCGGCGGAACACCGCCGCGTCCCGCTCGGGGTGGTAGCCGATGGCCACGACCCGCGTGGCGTCCGAGCCGGACGCGGCGGTGGGCGCGAAGTAGAGCCTGCCCGTCCAGGCCTCGGCTTCGCTGTCCAGCAGCGCGCGCGCCTCGGGCGTCAGCGTCACCAGCGCGTCCACCGGGTGCAGCCCGGCCTGCAGCGGGTAGCCCTGCGGCTTCACCAGCACGTGCCCGGTCTGGCTGTTGATGGCGGTGGCGAGGATGTTCTCTTCGATGCCGCCGATGAACCCCTGCCCGAGCAGGTACACCGCCACCCCCGCCACCACCGCGATGGTGGTGAGGACCGTCCGCCGCGGCGACCGGCGCAGGTTCCTGCCCGCGAGCCTGGCCACGGTCATGACGCCTGCTCCTGCGTGCCCTCGGGGGCCACCGGCGCGGCGTCCGCCGGCGTCTGGCGCTGGTCGGAGACGATGCGGCCGTCGCGCAGGGTCACCACCCGCTGGGCGTGCGAAACCACCATCGGGTCGTGGGAGGAGAAGAGGAAGGTGATGCCCAGCTCCCGGTTGAGCTGCCGCATCGTCTCCAGCACCGCCTCGCCGTTCTGCGAGTCGAGGTTCGCGGTGGGCTCGTCGGCGATGACCAGGAGCGGCCGCTTCACCAGCGCTCGGGCAATGGCCACCCGCTGCTGCTGGCCGCCGGAGAGCTGGTTGGGCCTTCGGTCCTCGAGCCCCGCCAGACCCACCTGCGCCAGCACCGCGCGCGCCTTCGCGTGGCGGTCCTCTCCCTGCCCGGCCAGCTCCAGCGCCAGCTCCACGTTCTCCTGCGCGGAGAGGACGGGGATGAGGTTGAAGGACTGGAAGATGAAGCCAATCTTTTCGGCCCGGAGCTTCGAGAGCGCCCGCGAGGACAGCGCCCGGGTCGGCCTGCCGTCCACGAACAGCTCCCCGTCGTTCGGCGCGTCCAGGCAGCCAATCTGGTTGAGCAGCGTGGTCTTGCCGGAGCCGGAGGGGCCCTTGAAGACCGTGAACTCTCCGGGCTGGATGTCGATGCTGACCCCGCGCAATGCGTCCACGCGCGAGGGCCCGGTGCCGTACGACCTGGTGACGTTCTTCACTTCGCAGATGGCGTTGGCCATGGCGTGCTCCTTCAGAAGCTGGCGCGGGTCCAGGCCGTCACGGTGGCGGCGGGGACCAGCCCAGAGAGGTCGAGGGTGACCGGGCCCAGGGGCGGCGGCAGGTCCCCGGTGAGGCGGAGGTCTTCGGGGCGCGGCTTGAACTCGCCGCCCGCGGAGGTGAGCGCGTACGGAACCTGGGCGGAGACCGAGGCGTCGAGCCAGTCGAGGAGCGTGTAGCTCACGGTGGGCACCACGAAGCCGGAGCCGTCGTTCAGGTTCTGCAGCGCCGCGAGGTTGATGCCCAGGTCTGGCGTCACGCCGAGGCTCGCGCCCAGGAGCAGGTAGTCCCGCCCGCGCACGAACGGAGCGAAGGGATCCGGCCGGGCGTCCAGGTCCACGCCCTCGCCCGGCGCCTCCGGTGCGAGCGACAGCCCGCCCAGGCCCACCAGCCCGCCGGGCGCCGCCAGCGCGTCGGAGGTGCCGGCGCCGTTGCGGTAGTACTGCGCGAAGAGCACCGCGCGCTCCAGCACCGGGAACGAGTAGTCGACGCCGATGGCGACCTCTTCGTGCGCGTCTTCGCCGGGGAGGAACGCGGCCTCCACCCACCAGCCGACGAGGTGGGTGCCGCGCAGGTCCACGCCGACGAGCGCCCGGTCCGCGCCGCGGAAGGCGCCCACGAAGGCCACGTCCGTCCCCGAGAAGTTGAAGCGCACCCGCGCCGCCGCGCGCAGCTCATCCAGCGCGTCGTTGCCCGCGAGCACCGCGGAGAGGTCGTTCATCTCGCCGAAGGGCAGGGTGACGCGGGCCGCGTTGACGCCGCGCCGCGGACGCCAGGGCTCGGCGAGCAGGACCTCCGGGAACGGGTCGGTGGGGTTGAAGAACTGCGCGCTTCCCCAGTTGATGGCCTGCCGCCCCACGCGCAGGTCCAGGTTGTCCGAATAGATGTCGAGGTACAGCCGGTCCACGTCGAGGTAGTCGCTCGCGTTGGAGATGCGCAGCCCTTCGTTCCGCCACTGCGGCGTGCAGCACAGGCCTGCGTCCACCACCGTGCCCAGCCCGGACGCGCGCAGGGCCCGCTCCACCTCCAGTTCGGTGCGGCGGCCCTGGCTGAAGCCTGCCTCCACCGTGGCCACCAGCTTCACGCGGTCACTCAGGGAGGTGTGCAGGGTGGGGCGCACCCGCTCCACGAGCTGCAGCTTGTCGCCTGCAGCGCCGGGGAAGAGCGTGGCGCGGACCTCCGCGAAGCCGCGGCCCTCCTGGGCGTGGGCGGCCGCCGTGGCCAGCACGGCGATGAGCAGGAGCGCGCGGTTCATGGGGACCTCAGCCCGTCGACGAAGATCTTCGCGAGCTGGGTGGCGTACTGCTGCACAGACAGCCCCGTCTGCGACCGCGCCTCGATGAGCGCGCCCATCGCGTACATCACGCCCTGGAAGGCGCGCACCCGGAGCGACCGGTCCCCGGAGGGAATCTCGAGGCCTTCGAGCAGGGCCTCGATGCCCTCGGCCTGCCGGTTGACGGCCGCCGCGCGCAGCTCCTGGGGGAGCTCCTCGAGGAACAACATCAGCTCCCGGTCCCCGGTCATCAGCTTCACCGACAGGGGGGAGTCCGAGAAAGACCTGATGAGCAGCTCCACGTGCAGCCGCACGCGCTCTGCCGGCGAGAGGGACGGGTCGAACACCGCCCGGAAGGGGCCGACCAGCCGCCGCTTCTCCTCGATGAGCACGTGGAAGAGCAGCTCCGCCTTGCTCTTGAAGTGCACGTAGACCGTGCCCTTGGCGATCCCCGCGTCCCGCGCCACGTCGTCGATGCTGGTGCGCCGGTAGCCGAGCTGCTCGAACAGCGGACGGGCGGCCTTCAGGATTCGCATCCGCGTGCGCGTCTTGGGGTCCTCCGGGTCGAACGGACCGCCGGCAAACTCCTCGAGCGTGTTCAGGATCTGATCGAAGGTGAGTCCCGCGTTGGGCATACTGACTGAATGCACTCATCTGGTCAGTTGCGCCACTCAACCCATGGCTCGGCAATAACTTCGGCTACTTGGAGTCATGAGTCGCCGGTCGCGGAATGCTCGCAACCGCTCAGGAGAAGGGTTTCGCGCGTTTCGGAGCAGGGCACTGCGCGCCCCTTCTGAAGTGGCTAAGGTCGTCCGGGGTGAAGAGATGAAGAAGGACCTGCTCAGCCGAGAGACCTTTTCGAGGGTCGTGGGCAAGCGTACGCGGCCCCCGCTCGGCATCCCTCCCTCGAAGGCGGCGAGAGACGCGCTGGCCCAGATGGCACGCTACGAAACGCGCGCCCCCAAAGGTGTCTATCGCTACCGAAGCCACGAAGAGGCCAACGCCGACATGGAGCGTTGGCGCGTGGACTTGATGGTCTCGCGACAGAGCCATGACTGAGTACACACGTCCGGCGACGTGGAACGACGTCCTGCGCGTCGTCGATCTGCTCGGGCGCGCGCAGGTGCGGTTCGCGCTCGTCGGCGCCTACGCCCTGGCTGCCCACGGCTACATCCGCTTCTCCGACGACGTCGACATCCTGGTCGAGCCATCTGCCGAGAATGCGCGTCGCTGGATCCAGGCGCTGGC
>CAZQVZ010000004.1:0-15391 GCA_964596895.1 uncultured Myxococcaceae bacterium | reverse complement strand
CAGGCGCTGGCGGCCCTGAAGCGCCGCTGAAGCAGCGCCTACAGGCTCCGGCTCTCTGCGCGCGCGGCGCCGCGCTCCCGAAGCAGCCACGCGCAGCCCCAGGTGAGCACCAGGCCGCAGACGCCCACCCACTTCCAGAACCCGAGCCAGATGACGCCGGTGACGTTCATCCCGCGGAAGTGGTGACGCTCGAAGACGAGCACCACGGCCCCCACGGCGACACACGCCACCGCCAGCCAGACGAGCCGAGACCACTGCCCGGGCTCGACCTGCGGCTGCCGCGGGTATTGCCGCGCCACCACGCCGCCCATCACCCCCAGCCCCACCAGCGACGACGCGTACTGGAGGAGGTTGGCCAGGTACCAGGCGCGCCCGAAGAGGACCCAGTGCGTCTGCGGATACAGCCACGTCCCCGGCCACTGGTCGTAGTGGGTGAAGCCATCCCAGAGCAGGTGGGTCGTCGCGCCCAACCCCACCGCGACCGCGCCCCACACCCAGCCGCGCGCATCCCTGGGCAACCCGCGCGTCTGCAGCAGCCTCCCGGGGCGAACCCCCCGCCATTCACCCAGGCTCCGGGTCAGCCCCGGCAGGACCAGCGTCTCCAGCCAGAACCAGACGAAGAGCCCCACCGGCACGCAGAAGAGCAGGAAGGTGGACCACCGGTGCGCCAGATGGCCGCCCCAGTTGAGGGCGTAGGCCAGATCCGGCGTGGCGCTGCCCACCATGAGGGGCACCGGCCACAGGAACCGGCCTGCCCGGCCTTGCCAGAAGGGGACCACCACCGCGGCGTGCGAAGGAAACGTCAGCGGCACGGCGAGAAGGTAACAACGCGCCGCAGCGCGCAAAGCGGGCGGCCCAAAGGTGCGTGTTACGGTGTCCACCGTGCGAGAGATGCTCTTCGGCTTGCTCGTCACGCTCCCGCTCGCCGCCGGTGCGTCCGCGCCTGCGCCCCTGACTGCGCCCGTCCCTGCGACCGGACCTTCGGACTGCCGCGGGGAGTCCTTCGCGGTGGCGCCGCTCGAGCCGCTCGCGCTCTCGCCGCACGACGCGCTCGACGAAGAGGGGCGGGTCCGGGACGTCCTTTCAGAGCTGGAGAACAGCTGCCTCGTCGCCCGCGCGCACTCGGCGAAGGTGCTCGCGGAGTTGCCAGGCCTGCGGGTGCCGTCGTGCCCGGACGCCGCCTGCCGGGCGAAGCTGGTGGAGCGCTTCGGCGCCAGGTGGCTCGTCTCGGGGACCGTCTACGGACTGGGCGGCGGCCGGACGGTGACGCTCACCCTCTGGAGCGCGGACGGCGCCATCGTGCAGCGGGCGTCATACACAGGCAGCGACCCGCAGCGCCCCCTGACGCGCCTGGTGCAGGAGGCGCGGCTCGGACACTCACTCGTCGCCGAGGCGGGAGGGAAGGGTGACGCCCGCTTTCGGCTCGGCTGGCCACAGGTGGCGCTGGGCGGCGCGGCGGTGACGGCGCTCGCGGTGGGCGGCGGCTTCGGCTACGCGAGCCTGCGCACCGAGCGGCGCCTGTCCACGTCCGCCACCGGCTGCCAGGGAGACGCCATCGTCTATCAGCAGTGCTTCGCAGATGAGTACCGGCTCGGCGCGCGCCAGGCCCGCACCGCCAACGTCCTCTATGGGCTCGCGGCGGTGCTCGGCGCGTCCGCGGCGGTCAGCTTCGCGGTGGAGTGGCCATGACCGCCCGCGCTGCCTTCGCCGCCTTCTGCCTGGGGCTGCTCATCACCGGCGCCTGCATCTTCAATCCGTCGTGGGAGGCGTTTGTCCCCTGCGGCGAAGACGGCGCGTGTCCGGACGGGACCTCCTGTTGGGCGGGGGAGAACCTCTGCCTGCCCGCATGCGGTGATGCGCCCTGTCCAGACGGGGGCACGAACGCGCAGGCGGACGGGGGAACGCACCCGGACGACGACGGTGGCACGGCCGAGCCCGACGCCGGTGACGAACCGGACGGCGGAGGCGACGACCCAGACGCGGGCACCGTCGAAGACGGCGGCACGACCCCGGACGCAGGACCGCTGCGGCTGGACGCGCGAACGCTCCCGCCCGCCATCGAGTCCGAACCCTACGCAGAACCCATCACCCCCCGCGGCGGCGTCGCCCCCTGCGTCTTGTCGCAGGTGGCCGGTGAATTCCCTCCCGGCCTCGCGCTGGAGGGTGACGGGCTCGAAGGCGCGGCCACCACCGCCGGTAGCTACAGCTTCACCCTGCGCGCCACCGACAGCGGCGCTCCGCCCTCCACCGACGACGCGCAGTTCGCGGTCGAAGTGGTGCCGCTGCTGCGCATCGCCTCGCAGCCGGACCTCACCTCCTCGCACGCAGGTCACACCTATCAGGAGCAGCTTCAGGCCCTCGGTGGCTCGGGCGGCGGGCTGCTGTGGGCGGTCAGCGAGGGCGCGCCACCGTCTGGGCTCACCTTGAACAGCGACGGCCTCCTCTCCGGGACCCCCAGCGGGGGCGGCGCCACCTTCGAGGTCACCGTCACCGATCTCGGCACCGGGATGCAGGTGCGCAAGCAGCAGATGAACATCAACGTCCTCAACCTCGGGGTGACGCTGCACCTGCGCACGCGCTCCCTGCCGCACGGGCGAGCGGGGATCCCCTACGAATATCGGCTGGTCGCGGGGGGCACGGCACCGCCGTACACCTGGTCTCTCAAGGCAGGCTCGCTGGGCCCCGGCCTCTACCTCCAGGGCGACACCGTGATTGGCATCCCGACCACGCCGGGCGAATACACCGCCACCATCGAGGTGATGGAGAGCCTGCTCAGCGGGAAGGTGTCCCGCACGTTCACCTTCACCGTGTACTGACCCGTGCCCTGAAGGCGATCCACACACGTCCGCTCCTGCAACAACTGTCCGGACCCAGACCCGTACAGGACCCAGGAGGCAGGACCGTGACGCGGATCCCCCGACGCATCGTTACCTCGCTGCTCGCAGCCGCCGCGCTCGCCGCATGTCCCGGCAAGGCGCCTGCACCCGACGTCCTCGACACCACCCCGCCCAGAGTCCTCGAGGTCCGGCCCGCCGACGGCGCCACCGACGTCGCCATCCTCTCGAAGATCGTCGTCACCTTCTCCGAGGACCTGGTCGCGGACTCGGTGAAGCTGCATGTCCAGGGGGGAGGCGCGGACGTGGTGGGCGCGCTCGACGTGGACGGCGCCACGGCCACCTTCACCCCGGATGCGCCGCTGACCGAAGGGCAGAGCTACGCGGTCACGGTGGCGCAGGGTTACCGGGACGCAGCCGGCAACGAAGGGGCCGCGTTCGAGAGCGGCTTCGGCACCGCCCAAGGCGTGCTCCAGGTGGCGCAGACGGACCCCGCCGACGGCGCGCAGAACGTCCCGGTGAACGCGCCGGTGAGCGCGCGCTTCAACCAGCCGGTGGACACGTCCTCCCTGGACGAGACCTCCTTCTACCTGCGCGACGGCACCCACCCCGTGGCCGGGACCATCAGCTACCAGCAGGCGGAGAGCGTGGCGGTCTTCACGCCCGCCCAGCCGCTCTTCGAAGGCCGCGTCTACACGGTCACCCTCACCTCCGAGCTGCGGGACCTGAAGGGGAACACCCTGCCGTCGGCGCACGAATGGACCTTCGGCACCGCCGCCACGGTGCCCACCGTGGTGGGCATCACCCCCCATGACGGCGCGGCCGACGTCGCCGGCAACGCCCCGGTGCAGGGGGTCTTCAGCGAGGCCATGGACCCGGCAACCCTCACCCCCAACGCCTTCCAGGTCTTCGTCCAGGGCGCCTCCGTGGTCCCTGGCACCCGCAGCTGGAACGCCCAGACGCGCACCGCCACCTTCCAGCCGGCAGGCGCCTACCCGGCCGGCGCGGTCATCGAGGTGAGGGTCACCCCGGGCATCACCGACGTCTCCGGCATTCCGCTCGCGGACGAGGTCACCGCGACGTTCACCGTCTCCCACGCGCCGTCGGTGGCGCAGAGCGCTCCTTCGCCGGACGCGGTGGGCGTGGCGCACGACGCGCAGGTGGCGCTGACCTTCAGCCAGGCCATGAATGAGGCCACCCTCACCGCGGACAACGTCTGGGTGGAGGACGCAAGCGGCGTGAAGGTCTCCGCTGCCTATGTGCCCGGCCCCACCTCGCTGGTGATGGTGCCGGCCGCCCCCTTCACCGAGTCCGAGCCGTACACGGTGGTGGTGACTCCCGCGGTCGGGTCCGCGGCCGGGCTGCCCTTCGCCGCCGAGTACCGCTTCACCTTCACCACGCTCGGCGTGGCTCCCGCCGTGGTCGCGGTGCTGCCTGCGCCCGGCGCGACCGACGTCGCGGTCAACGCCGCCATCCGCGTCGAGTTCAACGAGGACATGGACCCCGCCACCTTCACCGACGCGAACCTGCGCCTGTCGGACGGCGCCGCGGACGTGACCGGGACCGTCTCCGCCGTCGACGCGCGGACCGTGGAGCTCTTGCCCGCCTCGCCGCTGCGCGAACTGGCCGCGTACACGGTCATCGTCGGCGCCGGGTTCGCAGACGCGCGCGGCAACGCGCTCGGCGCCGAGTACCGCTCCACCTTCCACACCGAGCCGCTCCCGCGCGTCGTCTCCATGCACCCGGCGGCCAACGCGCAGAACGTGCCCTCCGGCTCCGCGGTCATCCTCGTCGCCAACAAGCCGCTCGACGCCGCCACCGTCACCCTCACCCCGCCCACCGGCCTCCCCTCCAACACCGTCACCCTCTACGAAGAGGACGGGGTCATCGAAGGCGCCCTCACCTATGAGCCCGCCACCCGCTCCATCCGCCTCTCCCGCCTGCAGAACGGCGCCCCCGCGCCCTGGACCGCCGGAAAGCGCTACCTGGTGGTGGTGGACGGCTCGAAGCTCCAGGACCCCAGCGGGAACGCGGTGGGCGGCGTCATCACCCACACCTTCGTGGCGGGCGCTTCGGCGGACACCACCCCGCCGGCGGTGACCAGCATCTCCCCGCTCAACGGTGAGACCGGCGCCTCGCGGCAGACCCAGCCGTTCGTCATCTTCGACGAGCCGCTGGACCCGACCTCGCTCTCCAACCTCAACGTCCGGCTGCAGCACGGGGGCAGCGACCTCCCCGGGCGCATCGAGTACGTGTCCGCCGACAAGAAGGTCCTCTTCATCCCCGAGGACCGGCTCCCGGCGGGCGCCACGCTCAGCTTCCTCGTGGGCACGGGCATCCGTGACACCAGCGGCAACCTGCGCGCGGCCACCAACAACATCTCCTTCACCACCAGCGCCAACACCGAGCCGCAGCTCGTCGCGGTCTCGCCGGCGAACAACGCCACGAACGTCGCGGTGAACGCGACCCTCCGGCTGGTGTTCTCCGAGCCCATCGCCCCGGCCACGCTCGTGGTGACGGTGACGGACGGTGTGGACCCCATCCCCGGCACCCTGGCCTACGACGACGCCTCAGCCTCCGCCACCTTCACCCCCGCAGCGCCGTGGGCGGCGATGGCCACCTACAGCTACACGCTCGAGGCAGGCCTCGAAGACCTCGAGGGCGCGGCGACGGCGCAGGACGTGGTCCGCACCTTCACCACCGTGGCCAACGGCTCCAACGACATCACCCCGCCAGAGGTCTCGGCGACCCTGCCCCAGCACGGCGCGGTGGAGGTCTCCGCGAGACCCACGGTGCAGCTCTCCTTCTCCGAACCGCTGGACCCGGCGACGGTCACTCTCGGCGCCTTCAGCATCGAAGCGTCCGGCGGGAGCAAGGTCCCGTTCGGCCTGGCGTTCGACGCGCAGAGCGACACGGTGACCCTCCTCCCCTCGGGGGCGCTCGCCGCGGGTGGCAGCTACGGGGTGAAGGTGGAGGGGACGCTGAAGGACCTCGCCGGGAACGCGGTGGACCCGCTGGCTGCGTCCTCCTCGCTCTCCTTCACCGTGGATGGCAGCGCGCCCGTCCTCACCCACCGCAGCCCCTCGCCTTCGGCCATCGTCGGCACCGGCGTGGGCGTGGAGGTCACCTTCTCCGAGGCCATGGACCCGCGCACCCTGGACGCGGCCTCCTTCACGCTCTCCGCCAACTCCAGCACCGTGCTCGCCGCGGTCTGGTACGAGCCCGGCGCCCGCACCCTGTTCCTGCGCCCGGCGGCGAAGCTCCAGGGCGGCAGCTACACCGCCAGCCTCGACGGCGCCCGCGTCGCGGACCTCGCCGGGAACACGGTGGCGGACAGCTTCAGCTTCACCGTCAGCACCTCCGGTCCGTCCGTGGACGCGGTCTCTCCCTGCGGGCAGATCATCGACCCGGCCAACTTCGGCAACACCGTCATCAGCGTGCAGTTCGACGCGGGCGTGCAGAAGACCGGCGGCGGCGCGCTCGACGGCGCGGCGCTGAAGCTCCTCGCAGGAGGCACTCCGGTGACGGTCAGCGTGGGGCATGTGGCCGGCGCCGCCAACGCCACGCTGACCCCGGGCGCGGTGCTCCAGCACGACACGACCTACACGGTGCAGGTGGACGCGAGCGCGGTGCAGAACGCCGCCACCCTGGCGCCAATGACCTCTGCGTACGCGTGCACCTTCCGGACGAGGAAGCTCGTCTTCGAGGACACCATGGACCCCACCGCGGCCATGAACTGGAGCGCGCCTGCGTCGGGGCAGAACCAGTGGAAGGTCGCCAACACCAACGAGGACCCGGGCAACACCACCCAGGCCTGGCGCGCGGGCCACAACAGCGGCGCCGGAGACTACACCCGCATCTGCGACGTCTTCGGCGGCACCGCCCAGGAGGTTCGCCTCGAGCGAGACCTCAACCTCTCCGGGCTCACCGAGGCGGAGCTGCGCGTGGACACCTTCCACAAGCTCGCCCCCAATGACTCGGCCCGCGTGCAGATCGTCATCGGCACCCAGGCCATCCACCTCGAGGCCCCCTTCACCGGCGCGTCGCAGACCGCCTACACGCCGCGCAGCTACGACCTCACCCCGTATGTGAACCAGACCGTGAAGCTTCGGTTCACCCTCAACATCGCCGGCGGCACCCAGGGCCTGTTCTCCAGCTGCCCCGCCACCGACATCGGGTTCTTCGTCGACGACATCCTGGTGGTCGGGCAGTAGGCCCGGTCACGCACGCTGCAAGCCGCCCCACGGCTCGGGCGCACGGGCGGTCCTGCCTCCCCGCGGGCAGGGCCGCCTGTTCTTTTTGGGTGCGGGCAGGGGCTCGGCGCGGTGCGCGCGACGGCCGCCCACCGGCAGGTGGGAGCCGCCGCGCTTCCTCCACCTCCCAGCACGCCACCACCTCCCCGCTGCATCCGCGCCAGCCGGACTCGCCACCTCTCCCCAGCGCCCACCACCTGCCGGGGCTCCTGGCACCCGTGCCCACGCCAGCGCATTGCCACGATTTCCCGAGCAACTCCCCGGCTGACCCGGTTCGCAGGCCGAGAAGCGCAACCAAGCGGAAATGGTGCAGTGCTGCCGCTCCAGATTGGCCATTTGGGGGCTGGGGACCGGAGTTGCTCGGGAAATCATGGCATTGGGCGCTCCACCCCCGGACCGTAGAGACCGGCACGGGTACCAGGAGCCCCGCCCGGTCACCGCGAGCCTCCGCCGCGGCCGTGGCCATCCTTCACCAGAACCCAACTGCTCCCATCTGGGCCTTTTCTCGGAGGCGAAATCGCGCCTGGGGCCCAGGGTGGCCCGCTGGGCCCCGGCACCCCGCCACCTGTAGGTAAATAGGGATCCCGAAAACGGCCCCCCAGGGCCCCTGGGGGCCTCGTGGGGGCCGCCCACCTGCGCCCGTGCGGGACTGTCACCCCCGGGTGCCACTCGTACCCACATGTAGTTGAAGGCGCCTGCGCCCACGGCTATAGCCGCGGCCGATTCACCTGGGGGGCGTCATGCAGGAAAACCTGGATCCACGCTTCAAGATTCGCGCGCCATTGCGGTGTGACGGCGTCGGCAGCCTGGACTGCGCGTACGACACGGTCTCCGGCGCCCGCATGGCGGTGCGCTGGCTGCCGCTCTCCGCCAACGGCGAGGCCGCCGCCCGCGCGGTCGAAAAGCTCCCCCACCACCCGGTCCTCCCCCGCATCCGCCAGACCGGCACCGTGGGCCAGGCCGCCTACGTCGCGCTCGACTTTCCCGAAGGCCAGCTGCTGTCCACCTTCGAAGGGGAGTTCGCCGCACCCGCCCGCCTCCTGACGCTCGGCGCGGCGCTGGCGGACGCGCTCGCGGCCCTGCATGAAGGCGGCATCGTCCACGGGGAGCTCTCCCCCAGCAGCGTCCTGTGCCTCCCCGAAGGCCGCGCCATCCTCTGGGACGCGCCCCTGGTCATGGCCAACCGCCTCACCGACCGCCGCGGCGAAGAGCGCGCGCTCGGGCTGCTCGCCCACGCGGCGCCGTTCATCTCACCGGAGCGCGCCCGCGGCCTGCCCCCATCGCTCGCAGCGGACGTCTTCGCGCTCGGCGCCACCCTCTGCGCTGCCGGCGGCGGCGCGCTGCCTGCCTCCCACAGCACCCTCGCCATCCTCCACCGCATCGCCACCGGCGACTGGACCCCCGACATCCCCGCGCAGCTTCCCCCTGCCGCCCGCGCGCTCCTCCAGAGGATGCTCTCGCCGGACCCGCTCAGCCGTCCCGCCGCCCGCGAGGTCGCCGTGGCCTTCGCCGCGCTCATTGTCGGTGAGGTGCCCTCGCGGCCCCTTGCGCCTCCCCGCACCGCCACGGCCCCGGCCGCCTCCAACCTGCCGGTGCCCCGCCGCGGATGGCGCGTGGCCCTCGTCGTCGCCGCGCTCGCGGCCAGCGTCGCCGCGGCGCTCCTCTTCGGACCCGAAAGCCGCGCCGGACCTTCGGACGACGTGGCGGACCTGATCGCCCCGCTCACCTCCCCCTGAGCAGTGGTAATGAGCCGTCCATGCACACCGACATGGACGACCTCCAGAGGAAGGTGACCGAAGCCTTCAACGACCGCTCGAAGCTCTCCGACCCTGCGTACGCAGACGCGGTGCGAAAGACCGTGGCGCTGCTCGACGAAGGCGCGCTCCGGGTGGCGCAGAAGACCGACGGCGCCTGGAAGGTCAACGCCTGGGCCAAAGAGGCCATCCTCCTCTTCTTCGGCGTCTCGGGGATGCAGGTGATGGAGGTGGGCCCCTTCGAGTTCTACGACAAGGTCCCGCTCAAGAAGGGGCTGGAGAAGGCGGGCGTCCGCGTGGTCCCGCCGGGCACGGTGCGCTTCGGGTCCTTCGTGGAGAGGGGCGCGGTCATCATGCCGGGCTACGTGAACATCGGCGCGTGGGTGGGCGCGGGCACCATGGTGGACACCTGGGCCACGGTGGGCTCCTGCGCGCAGGTGGGGCGCAACGTGCACCTCTCCGGTGGCGTGGGATTGGGTGGCGTGTTGGAGCCGCCTTCGGCCTCGCCGGTCATCATCGAAGACGGGGCCTTCCTCGGCTCCCGGTCCATCGTGGTGGAGGGCGTCATCGTCGAAGAGGAGGCGGTGCTGGGCGCCAACGTGGTGCTCACCGCGTCCACGCAGATCATCGACGTCACCGGGCCGGAGGAGAAGGTCTACAAGGGCCGCGTCCCCGCCCGCTCGGTGGTCATCCCCGGCATGCGGGAGAAGAAGTTCCCGGCGGGCAACTACCAGGTGCCGTGCGCGCTCATCATTGGCCAGCGCAAGGAGAGCACCGACAAGAAGACCTCCCTCAACGCCGCGCTCCGCGACTTCGCGGTGGCGGTCTAGCGTGATGAAAGGCAGCTCCATGAAGACCCGATTCGAAGTGGCCCTCCTGGGCGGGCTGTTGGCGTCAGCGCTCGTCGCCTGCGGCGGACATGACCCGGGCGGCGGCACCCAGACCCTCTGGGTGCGCGCGCAGGCCGAGACCGACGGCTCCACCAGCGGGAGCTGGTTCGTGGTGCAGGTGCGCGACGGCAGCGAGAACGGCACCCTCCTCAACGATGCGGTGGTCTCCATCGAAGGCGACAACACCGGCGAGCTCGTCCTGCCCTTCGACGGCGGGGACTTCTTCGGCTTCCGGGTGGGCGCCAACATCAAGCGCGACCTGCCGTGGGACACCGGCTGGAGGCTCACCGTGCGCCGCGGCAAGGACGAGCTCGACGCGTACCTCGAGGCCCCGGGCGTCACCACCATCACCGCCCCGGTGGGCGGCACCACCTTCCGTCGCTCCAACGGCGAGAACCTCGTGGTCGAATGGAAGGACGAGAAGGGCCGCCGCGCGGACGTGGTGGAGGTGGACTTCCGCCGCGCCGACGACGCGGACCGCACCTTCGGCGAAGACCCGCGCGAATACGAGGTGGACTTCAACCGCCTGCGCGCCGCGGACGACGAGCGCATCGAGGTCCGCCGCCGCAACGAGGTGAACCTCGAGGGCGGTGTCCCCGGCTCCCGCCTCACCGCGACGACGAAGCACCGCATCGACCTCACCGTCGAATGAACGCGGCCCTGCTCGCGCAACGCACGCTGGAGCTGTGCCGCATCCCCAGCCCCATCGGGCAGGAGGCGGCGCTGGCGGACCACGTGGAGGCCTGGGCGCGGGGACACTTTCCGCCCTTGCACATCCTGCGGCGCTCGCACTCGCTGGTGCTGGGAGACCTCGAAGATGCGCGCCCCGCCATCGCCCTGGTGGGGCACCTGGACACGGTGCCCGCGCACAGGGACGACGGCGCCCCGCGCATCGAAGGGGACCGGCTGTATGGGCTCGGCGCGTCGGACATGAAGGGCGGGCTGGCGGTGATGATGGCGCTGGCAGAGGCGCTGCCTCGGGAGGCGCTGCCGTGGAACCTGGTGCTCGTCCTCTATGAGCGCGAAGAGGGCCCCTATCTGGAGAACGGGCTGCAGCCCCTCCTGGACGGGCTGCCGGCCCTGTCGAAGCTCGCCTTCGCGGTGGCCATGGAGCCCACCGACAACGTGGTGCAGGTGGGCTGCGTGGGCAGCCTGCACGCCACGGTGACCTTCACGGGACGAAGCGCGCACTCGGCGCGGCCATGGCAGGGCGAGAACGCCGTTCACAAGGCGGGGCCGCTGCTGGCGGAGCTTCTGGCGCTGCCGCCGCGCGAGGTCTCGCAGGCGGGCTACACCTTCCGCGAGGTCCTCTCCATCACCCGCGCTGACGGTGGCCGCGCGCGCAACGTGGTGCCGGACCGGTTCGAGTTGAACCTCAACTACCGCTTCGCGCCGGGCAAGTCCCTGGAGCAGGCCCAGGCAGATGTCCGGGCGCGCGTGGCAGCCCGGGCGCAGGTCTCCTTCACCGACCTGTCCCCGTCCGGCCGGGTGTGCGCGGACAACCCGCACTTCCAGAGGCTGCTCGCGCGCACCGGGCTGCCCGCAGAGCCCAAGCAGGCGTGGACGGACGTGGCGCGGCTGTCCCTCTTTGGCGTGGACGCCGTGAACTTCGGGCCAGGGGAGACCGCGCAGGCGCACCAGGCGAACGAGTCCTGCTCCATCTCGGCGCTGCACGCCGCCTACACGCACCTCGCGGCGTGGCTGTCGGCCTGAGAACAGGTCAGGGCTGACCCGGCGCGGGTGAATGACCCACCCTGACGGTCCGCGTTCGCTGCAGAGTTCCGTGGATCCTGAATTGCAGACCGCCCGGGAGTGAGTCCAGACCCCGCGACCGCACGTGAGCAACACCGCCGCCGGCTGAAGGTCCGCAGCTACTTTGCCATGGCCATCGCGTGTGGGGGCAGCGTGGTCGCGCTGTTCGTGCTGGGGGAAGGGGCTGTCCGCCCGCTCGCCCTCCTGATTGGCGCCATTGGCACCGGGCTGCTCGCGCTCTCCGGGGTGACGGCGTGGACGCGGCTGTCGTTGCGCACCATCGGGATGGTGGCGGTGGTGCTGTCAGTGGGGGCGCTCGCAACTGCCGTCTACCTGCAGGGGGGACGCGGCTCGCCTGCGCTGGGGTTCCTCGTCTTCCTGCCGCTCATCGTCCTCGCGGCCGCCCCGGACAACCTCGTGTCGGTGGTCACCACGGGCGTCGCCTCGGTTCTCGCCACCCTGGTGCTCACCTTGCTGAACGGGATGCCCGACGACAGCAGCGAGAATTGGGTCATCCCCGCCGTGGCCGCGGCAGGTCTCGCGGTGCAGGGCTCCCGTCATCACCGGAAGGTGCTGCAGTCGGAGCGGGCGGCGGACGAGGCCCGCATCGCCACGCTGGAGAAGCTGACCGAAAGCGAAGCCCTGCGCGCCGGCGCCGAAAGGCTGGCCCTGGTCGGACAGCTCGCGTCGGGAGTGGCGCATGAGATCAACAACCCGCTCGCGTTCGCGACCTCCAACCTGCGCTTCATCCGCTCCGAGTTGAAGGACGCGGACGAAGAGCTGCTCGAGGCGCTGCGCGACTCGGAGCAGGGGCTGGAGCGCATCGCGCAGATCGTCCGGGACCTGCGCAGCGCCGCCCGCGAGGACGACCCGGGCCCGGCCGCGGACGCGCGGTGCACCGTGGCGGCGGCGGTGGACGAAGCGCTGCGCCTGTCCTCGGTGAAGCTCAAGCGGGTGGCGAAGGTGGAGGCAGACATCCCCGGAGACCTGCCGGAGGTGCGTTTCCAGAGCCGCCACCTGGTGCAGGTGCTGGTGAACCTGTTGGTGAACGCGGCGGACGCGGTGGAGGACCGCAAGGTCGCAGGCAGGGTCACCCTGAAGGTGGAGCGCGCAGACGACGCCGGGACGCGGCTTCGCGTGGCGGTGGAGGACGACGGACCGGGCTTCAGTCCCGAGTCGATGGAGCGGCTGTTCAAGCCGTTCTTCACCACCAAGGCCCCCGGCCGCGGCACCGGGCTGGGGTTGAACCTCAGCCGCGAGTACGCCCGCCGCTACGGTGGCGAGCTGCGCGCGGAGAACCGGGAGGAGGGCGGCGCCCGCCTGGCGCTCGAGCTTCACGCCGCGGCGGACGCCCCCACCGCGAGGACCTTGCCCGGACGCGAAGCGGTACATATAGACGCGGCATGAGCATCACGCCCTTCCACCCGTTCGTGGCCACGAAGAACCGCTCCCGCATCACCGGTGAGCCGGACTACGCGGGCTCGAAGATCCACCCGCTGAACCCGGGGCTCGACTGGATTGGGTCCCAGGCCCGCGGCGGCGGCAAGGTGCCCCCCATGCAGTGGGCCACCAACCCCAAGCAGGACCAGGAGGAGTACGGCTTCGGCGAGCGGGAACTGCCGCCGCAGGAGTAGCTACTCCCCCACCACGCCCAGCGGCTGCTCGTAGAGGATCCGCACCCGCCCCACGCGCCGCTCGATGACGATCTCCCCACCTTGCTCGGGGTGACGCAGCGCCAGGTCCAGCTCGTGCTCCACCGTGTCCGAGCCCCCGTCCGCGGCCTTCTCCTCCCACTTCGGCACCGGCAGGCCGCTCGAGGTGACCCACCCGGTCTCCGCCAGGCCCTCCACCAGCCTGCGGACCGTGAACGACGCCTGGTCCGGCCGCGCCCCGTAGCGCAGGTGCATGAGGAACAGGTCTCCCAAAGGCGCTGTCCCCTCCACCTCCGGCAGCATCGCCAGCAGGTGTTCCGAGCCAATGGGCGCGGGCACGCCGTAGAGCTTCTGCGACGTCTCGTCGTTCAGGGGCAGGTACAGGCCGAAGGTCACCCTGTCGCGCTGGCCTTCGCCTTCGCCTTCGCCTTCGCGGAGAGACGCCTCGAAGGTGAAGGGCGGGAAGTCCGCCAACACCTTGCCGTCCTCCTCGCGCACGTTCGCGAACCGCTTCTCCTCCAGCGGCGCCTTCAGCGTCTGGGCCAGGGGACGGTCATGCGGCCACCGCAGCGTCCGCTCCACGCCGGTCTTCTCACCGCTCACCCGCGAATAGCGGAACTCCGGATGGATGAGGGTGATGGCGCTGCGCAGGTCGGTGGCGCGCAGCCGGGTGGGGGGCGTCTTCTCCTCCGGCGCCGTGGCCACCCCGGCATCCAGCGCGCCCTTCTGTGCGCCTCCACACCGGTCGCATGCGGCGAGCAGCGCGCCTGCCAACAGCGCCGTGACGAGGACCCGCTGCGCCCTCACGCGCGCTCCACCGCGCGGCGCCACTTGGCCAGGTGCCGCTGCCGCTCCTCCTCCTTCATGCGGGGACGGAAGGTCTTGTCCGCCTTCCAGGCCGCGCGGATCTCCTCCGGGCTCTGCCACACCCCTGCCCCGAGCCCTCCCAGGAACGCGGCGCCCAGCCCCGTGGTCTCGAGGTTCTTCGGCCGGACCACCGGCACGCCCAGCAGGTCCGCCTGGAACTGCATCATCAGGTTGTTGGCCGAGGCGCCGCCGTCCACCTTGAAGACCGGGATGTCCCTGCCGCTGTCCTTCTTCATCGCCTCTGCCAGGTCGTTCATCTGCATGGCCACTCCCTCCAGCACCGCCCGCGCGCAGTGGGCCGCGGTGGTGGACCGGTCGATGCCGGCGAACAGCCCCCGGGCCTCGGGCCGCCAGTGCGGCGCTCCCAGCCCGGCCAGCGCCGGTACGAACACCACGTCGCCGGTGTCTTTGACTTGCCTCGCCAGCGCCTCCACGTCTGCGCTCTTCTTGATGATGCGCAGAGCGTCCCGAAGCCACTGCACCGCCGCGCCGGCGATGAACGCCGCCCCCTCCAGCGCATAGGTGGTCTTCCCGTCCAACTGCCAGGCCACCGTGGTGAGCAGCCCGGACTTCGACTTCACCGGCGCCGGGCCGGTGTTCATGAGCAGGAAGGCGCCGGTGCCGTAGGTGCACTTGGACTCGCCCGGCGAAAAGCACGCCTGCCCGAAGAGCGCCGCCTGCTGGTCGCCGGCCATGCCCGCCACCGGGATGCCGTCCGGCAGAAAGCGCAGGCCCTTCGTGTGGCCGTACACCTCCGCCGAGCCGCGAATCTCGGGGAGCATCGCCTCCGGCACCTCGAACAACTCGCGCATCTCGGTGGACCACTGCAGCTTCCGCAGGTCCATCAGCAGGGTGCGGCTGGCGTTGGAGACGTCGGTCACGTGCGCTGTGTGACCGGTGAGCTTGTAGACGAGCCAGGTGTCGATGGTGCCGAAGCACACCTCTCCCTTCTCGGCGCGCCGGCGCAGGCCCTTCCCGTGGCGCAGGAGCCACTCCAATTTGGTGCCGGCGAAGTAGGGGTCCAGGACCAGGCCGGTGAGGTCGCGGGTGCGTGGCTCCCGGCCTTCGCGCTTGAGCTCCGCGCAGCGGTCCGCCGTCCGCCGGTCCTGCCAGACGATGGCGTGGTGCACCGGCTTGCCGCTCTTGCGCTCCCAAACACCCGTGGTCTCGCGCTGGTTGGTGATGCCCACCGCGGCGATGTCCGAGCCCCGAAGGCCCGCCTGCCGCAGCGCCTGGGCCACCGTCCCCTCCACCGACCTCCAGATGGCGGAGAGGTCGTGCTCCACCCAGCCCGGCTTCGGAAAGTGTTGTTGGAGTTCGCGGTAGCCCTTGCCTGCCACGCGGAGCTTCCGGTCCAGCACCGTCACGTGGGTGCCGGTGGTCCCCTGG
>CAZQVZ010000003.1:0-43845 GCA_964596895.1 uncultured Myxococcaceae bacterium | reverse complement strand
GAGGTTATTTTTATTTGTGTGTTGGTGGTCATGATCGCCTCCGCGCAGGGGAGGGGATCCGGACCCAGCGCCTGCACCAGCTTCGGGGCGGCGTCCGCTACCTTCTGCACCGGCATCCGCATCCCGATGACGCCGGTGGACGCGGAGAGCACCGTCTGCACCGGCACCCCCAGCGCCGAGGCGATGGTCTCGTGCACCCGCGTCACGTCCGCGAGCCCCTGCGGCCCGGTGAGCGCGTTGGCATTGCCGCTGTTGACCACCACGGCGCGCACTCCTTCGGCCGGGAGCCGCCCTTCGGCGTCCACCACCGGCGCCGCCTTCGCGCGGTTCACCGTGAAGCAGCCGGCGGCCGCGGCGGGCACGTCGCTGACCACGAGCGCGAGGTCCTTGCGCGACGGCTTGATGCCGCAGTGCACGCCGGAGAAGGAGAACCCACTGGGCGTCTTCATGGATGGAACCTCCGCAGCGTCGAGAGGCCTGCGCCTTCGTCCAGGCCGAACATCACGTTGAGGTTCTGCACCGCTTGACCTGCGGCGCCCTTCACCAGGTTGTCGATGGCGGAGGTGAGCACCAGCCGGCCGCCGTCGGACTCGAACCCGATGCGGCACACGTTCGTTCCCACCACGTGCTTGAGGGCCACGTCGTCCGCGGAGCTCGCCAGGTGGATGAACGGCTCGTCCGCGTAGGCCTCGCGCAGCACGGCGGCCACCTTCTGGGCGGACGCGCCGCGGTTGAACCACGCGTGCGTGGTGCAGAGGATGCCGCGGCGCACCGGGAGCAGGTGTGGCGTGAAGGTGAGCTGGGTGGTGGCGCCGCAGAGGCGCTCCACCGTCTGGGCGATCTCCGGCGTGTGCTGGTGACGCAGCACCCGGTAGGCGCGGAAGTCGGAGTCCACCTCCCCGAAGCTGAAGTCTTCGGTGGCCTTGCGGCCGGCGCCGGTGACCCCGGACGCGGCGTTGATGACCAGGGTGTGCGGATCCAGGAGCCCCGCCTTGAGCAGCGGCGAAAGGGGCAGCGTGGCCGCGGTGGGATAGCAGCCGGGGTTCGCCACCAGCCGCGCTTCGCGCACGCGCCCGCGGAAGAGCTCCGTCATGCCGTAGACCGCGCGGTCCAGCCATTCGGGCGCGTGGTGGGTGAAGCCGTACCACTTGTCGTAGGCGCCCGGGTCCTCGAGCCGGAACGCGCCGGAGAGGTCCACCACCCGCGCGCCGTGGGCCAGCAGCTTCGGCGCCAGCGCCAGGGACACCTCCGCCGGCGTGCACAACAGCACCGCGTCGCAGCCCTTCGCGAGCGCCGCCGCCTCCTCCTGCGAGACGTACGAAAGCTGCGCGGCCGGACCCGTCACGCCGGCGCGCACGCCGAGGCGCTCACCCACCCAGCGGTCGCTGGTCGCGAAGCGCAGGGTGAGGTGGGGGTGGTGCGCCAGAAGCCGGGTGGCCTCCAGACCGGAGTACCCGGACGCCCCAATGATGCCGACGGAGTAGTTATGCACGGTCGCGCATATATATGCACGACCACGCCGGATCAATGGCTCCTTCGAGGTGAACCCCTGCACCTTCGAGCACGCCTGCGCCGGCTGCTGCCGGGCTTGCCCACCTGGGCGGTGACGGGGAAGAAATCAAGCCGTTTGGCGGCCGGGGCCGCGGCCGGCTCCGGGGCTCCTGGGGGCTCCTGGGGGCCTTGCCGGGCATTTTCGGCGCCGGATATTGAAGTACTGCTCGACCTTCGAAGCGGCGCTGCGGGCCTCCTTGGGCCCCAGGGGGCATTTCGACCCTCCGAAGAGAGGCCGGAAGGCCTGCCCGCTGTCGGCCCTGCGCGGTAGGGTCCGCGCCCCCATGGCGCCGCACCACGAGTTCCTGCTGCTGGAGGAGGGCGTGCATCCCTACCGGGAGTACATGCGCCACCTGCACTCGGAGCAGGCCCTGAAGGTGGACGACGACGTCCTGCAGTACCTGGGTGACACCCTGCGGTGGATTCCCACCCGCAACCCCGCGGACGTGGACGCCGCGCCGCGCGCGGGCCTGTGCTGGTACGGCCCCACCATCGTGAACCGGGAGGGCGCAGCGGAGGCGGCGCGCGTCTTCGACGGGTGGCGGAACCTCTTCGCCGCAGGGCCCGCGGAGTTGGAGCTGGCCTTGGGCGGTCAGCCGGCAACGCGCCGCACCTTCCCCCGAGACCCGCTGCTGGTGCTGTTGGGCACGCTCGCGGACTGGAGCCGCCGCGCGGAGACGGGGCGCAACTACATCCTGCACCTGGGCTTGTAGCGCCTAGGCCTGCTCGGCGGGTGCGCGGCGGCGGAAGACGCGGCGAACCTTCTGGCCCATCCAGGCTCTGGCGCGGGTCCGGGCCCCGGAGAAGTCCTCGAAGATGTGGAAGAGGGTGGGCACCAGCACCAGGGTCAGCACCGTGGCGACCATCAGACCGAAGATCACCGCCACCGCCATCGAGCCCCAGAACTGCGCGTTCTGGCTGCCGGTGATGACCCGGAACCTGGTGAAGTCCACCGAGACGCCGGTGGCCATGGGAATCAAGCCCAGCATGGTGGTCGCCGCGGTGAGGAGCACCGGGCGCAGGCGGGTCATGCCGGCCTCCACCAGCGCGTCGAACAGCGCCATCCCCTTCGCGCGGAGCTGCTGCACGAAGTCCAGCAGCACGATGGCGTTGTTCACCACCACGCCCGCCAGCGAGATGACCCCGATGCCGGTCATGATCACCCCGAACGGCTTGCCGGTGATGACCAGCCCCCAGAGCACGCCCACCAGCGACATCAGGACCGAGGTCATGATGATGAAGGGCACGTCGTAGCGGTTGAACTGCGCCACCAGCACCAGGAGGATGAGGAAGAGCGCGACGAGGAAGGCGTTGCTCAAGAATGCCTGCGCCTCGCGCTGTTCGTCCTGGGCGCCGCCGAGCCGGGCAGAGTAGCCCGCCGGCAACGCCAGTTCGGCCAGGTACGCGTCCACCGCGCCGCGGACCTCGTTCTCGTTGTGGCCCTCCACCACGTCCCCGGAGATGGTCACCACCAGGTCCCGGTCCAGGTGGCGCACCGCGCCGGAGCCGCCCACCAGCTCGTAGGAGGCCACCGTGGACAGGGGCACCGCGAAGGTGTCCGGGCTGGTGTCCTCGCGCCCGGGGATGCGCAGGTTCAGGACCGACTGGAGATCTCCGCGGTCCTCCTTCTGCAACTGCAGGACGATGTCGTATTCGTCCTCGCCGTCCCGGATGGCGGAGACCTTGGTGCCCGCCACCGCGGTGCGGATGTTCCCGGCAATGGACTGGGTGCTCGCGCCCACCCGCTTGGCCGCGCCGCGGTCGATGCGCAGGCGCATCTCCGGCCGCCCCACCCGGTAGTCGTCCGACAGCTCGGCCACGCCGTCGAGCTGGCGCAGCTCCCGGCGCAGCCGCGCCGCCAGCCGGCCCACCTCGTGAAAGTCCGGCCCGGAGACCTCCACCGAGATGGGCTTGCCCACCGGCGGCCCCATCCGCTCCTTCTCGATCTCCAGCTCGGCGCCGGGGATGAGCGCCATCCCCTGCCGCACCCGCTCGATGGTGAACGACGAGTTCTCCAGCCGCAGCGGCTCGTCCCCCACCGCGTTCTCCAGGGTGGGCTTGAAGTCCACCGTGGCCCGCGCCTGGTTCGGAGAGGGCTGTGCGCCCTCCATGGGCATCCCGCCGCCGGCGAGCCCGGACTCTGCGACATAGAAGGACACGTTCTCCTCCGCCTGAATCAGCGACTCCACCTGCGCCAGCACCCGGTCGGTCGCCTCGAGGTTGGTGCCGTCTGGCGTGCGGATGGAGATGGTGGCGCGGTTGGGCTCGGTCTCGGGGAAGAACTCGGTGCCGTGGTTGAGCGCCCCGTACGCCATGAAGGAGCCCACGAACACGCCGAGCGCGACGAGCAGGGTCACGTACCGGTGCCGCAGGGACCACACCAGGAGGGCCCGGTAGCGGTCCATCAGCGGGTGGATCTTCGCCACCACGTCCTGCCGCCGCTTCACCTTCATGAACTTCGAGGTGAAGACCGGCATCACGATGATCGACGCGACCAGCGAGCTCAAGAGGACCACCACCACCACCTTGGGCAAATAGCCCATGAACTGGCCCATGATCCCGCTCCAGAACATCAGGGGCAGGAACGCGGCCACGGTGGTGAGGGTGGAGGCGGTGACCGCCACGGCCACCTCCTTCGTTCCGTCGATGGACGCCTGGACGAGGTCTTTGCCCATCTCCGCGTGGCGGTAGATGTTCTCGACGATCACGATGCCGTTGTCGACCAGCATCCCCAGCGCGAGGATCAGCGAGAACAGCACGATCATGTTCAGCGTCATCCCCAGCGCCCAGATGACGATGAAGCTGAGCAGCATGGAGAGCGGGATGGTGACGGCGATGAAGAGGCTGTTGCGCACCCCCATCACGAACATGATCACGCCCACCACGAGGATCAGGGCGGAGATGATGTTGTTCTCGAGGTCCGAGACGATGTTCTGGACGAACTTCGACTGGTCGCCCACCACCCGGTAGTAGACGCCCTCCGGCCAGGTCTTCGCGTGCTCGGCGGTGACCTTCTTCACCTCGTCGGCGATGAAGAGGATGTTCTGGCCCACCCGCTTGGTGACGGACAGGGAGATGGCAGGCTCCCCGTTCATCCGCGCATAGGAGGCCCGGTCTTCGTAGCCGTCCACCACCCGGCCCACGTCGCGCACGAAGACCGGCCGGTCCCCCACGCGCTTGATGGCCACCTCTTCGATGTCCCGGGCCACCTTGAAGTCACCGGGGACGCGGATGAGGAAGGAGGCGGCGCCGGTGGAGACCTCGCCGCCGGGGATGTTCACGTTCTCCTGGGCGATGGCGTTCTGGACGTCCGTCAACGACAGCCCGTAGTGCGCGAGCCGCACCCCGTCCACCAGCACGTTGATCTGCCGCTTGCGCCCGCCGGTGAGCCGCGCCTCGAGCACGCCGGGGATCTTGGTGACGTCGTCCTCGAGCTTCTCCCCGAGCCGCTTGAGCTGCTGCTCGTCGATGGGCCCGGCCACGGTGATGATCAGCACCGGGAAGTCGCTGAAGGAGATCTCCCGGATGTCGCTCTCCTCGACGTCCTCCGGCAGGTCCGCCCGGCCGCGGCTCACCCGGTCCCGGGTGCGTTGCAGCGCGTCTTCGATGACGATCTCCGGCTCGAACTCCAGGGTGATGACGCTGGCGCCTTCGGCCGAGGTGGAGGAGAGCTTCTTCAGCCCCTTCATCCCCGTCAGCTCCGCCTCCAGGGGCGTGGTCACCAGGGACTCCACGTCCGCAGGGGACACCCCGGGGTAGGGGGTGGAGACCAGCACCACCGGGATCTTCACGTCCGGCTGCGCCTCGCGCGGCAGGGCGAAGTAGGTGATGAGCCCGAAGAGGACCGAGCACGCCACCAGCACATAGACCAGCGCCCGGTTGCCCACGAACCAGGCGATCACTTCCGTTTCTCCTCGTCGCCCCACAGCACCCGGCCGCGCTGGCAGCAGCGGCCTTCGCGGGCGATGTCGAGCGTGTCCCCGTCCACCAGGGTGCGGTGGCCGGTCACCACCAGCCGGTCACCGGGGGAGACGCCGGACTGCACCACCACCTGTTCGCCCACCACGCTGCCCAGCTCCAGGGGCTGCCACTTCGCCTTGCCGCCGTCGTCGAGGTAGACCCCCACGCCGTCCAGGTGGGTCACCACCACCTCCTGCGGGATGACCAGGCCCCCGTCGGCGTCCTTCGCGGAGATCCGCGCCCGGGCGATCATCCCCGGCAGGAGCTTGCCGTCCGGGTTCGGCGCGTGGACGTCCACCCGGAAGGCGCGCGTGCGCAGGTCGCCGGCGGGGCTCACGTAGGCCACCTTGCCGTCCATGATCTGCGGCATCGCGTCGGTGCTGATGCGCACCGGCAGCCCGGGCTGGAGCGCGCGGACGTCCCGGTCCGCCACCGAGAGGGTCACCCGGATCGGATCGAGCTGGACCAGCCGCACCACCGGCGTGCCCGGCGCCTTCACCTCGCCCACGTCGAGATCCATCTGCGCGACCACCCCCTCGAAGGGCGCTGCGACCACGGACCTCGCCACCTGCGCCTGGGCGAGCTTGAGCGCGCTCTCGGCGATCTTCGCGCGGGTCTGCGCCGCCTCGCGCTGCGCCCTCGAGATGGCTTCGCCCATCACCCGCGTGCGCTCCAGCTCCGTCTGGGCCTGGTCGAAGTCGGCCTGGGCCTGGTCGCGCCTCGCGGCATGGATGGAGGTGTCGATGCGGACCAGCGCCTGGCCCTTCTTCACCCTGTCGCCTTCGTTGGCGAGCACCGCCTCCACGTAGCCGCCCAGAGACGAGGCCAAGAGCGCGTCCCGGGAGCCTTCGACCTCGCCGGGGAAGGTGAACTCCAGGACCGCGGCCGAGGGCTCGAGCACCGCCACCTCCACCCGCTGCCGGGTCTCCAGCCTGGGCCTGGTGGGGCCGCGGGCGGCGGCCTTCTCCTGTTCTGCCCGGGCGTCGGCGTCCGAGCAGCCAGAGAGCAGGGCGGACGTGGCGAGCACACCAGCGAGGAGGAGCAGCGGGAGGAGGGTTGACCTCATGGCTTCACGTCGAACGCCCCGGCCGCCTTGAGGACCTGGAGCGTGGCTAGGTGGGCAGAGACCTTCTCGCCCAGCAGGGAAAGCTCGGCGCCGAGCAGCGCCGAAGTGGCCAAGGAGACGTCCAGGGAGGTGCCCGCGCCCGCCTCCCAGGCGGTGCGGGCGAGCTGCAGGGATTCGCGGGCCAACTCCACCTGGCGCAGGGCCTTGGCCTGGTTGGCGCGCGCGCTCTGCACCTCCAGGTAGGCCCGCCGCAGCTCATCCTCTGCGCGCAGCCTGGCCGCGCGAACGCCGGTCTCGGCCTCCACCAGCGCCGCGCGGGCCTCCCGGAGCTGCGCTTCGCGCACGCCGCCGTCCCACAGCGTCCAGTTGGCGCCCAGGGTCAGGGCCCAGGTGTCCGGGCGGCCGGCGAAGCCCTCCACGTTGGCGATCTGGTAGCGCGCCGAGAACGACAGGGTGGGCAGGTACGAGCCCAGCGCGCCCCTCCGGGCGGACTCCGCGAGATCCTGCTGGACGCGCGCCGCCTGAACGTCGCTGCGCTCGACGGCCTGGGGCAAGGTCTCCTCCGACGGCGGCGGTTCTGCAGGAGGCGGCAGCTGCCCTGTGGGCGGCACCTCGAAGTCCGGCGCGCGCCCGAGCAGCGTGGCGAGGCTGCTCCTGGCGCTCTCGTATGCCAGGCGGGTGCGCTCGAGGTCCTGCTCGGACTGGGCGAGGTCAATCTCGGCGCGCAGGGCGTCCAGCTTCGGCGCGGCGCCGGCCTGCACCCGCACCTTCGCGTTGTCTGCCTGCTGGCGCACGGTCTGCAGGAGCCGCTCCTGCACCAGCGCGGTTTCACGCAGCCCCGCCGCGGCGAACCACGCCTGCGCCACGCCGTAGAGGAGCTCCTGGCGGCTGTGCTCGAAGCGCAGCTCCGCCATCTTCGTGGCCTTGCCCGCGGCGACGATGTTGGCCCACAGCGTGGGGGCGAAGATCACCTGCCGGAAGTCCGCCTGGGCTGCGAGCTGGTGCCTTCGCTGCACGGTCAACTCGGTGAAGGACTCCGGCACCATGACCAGCGGGGTCTGCGCGCCCGGCGGGTTGTCCACGCCGGGCTCGCGGGACGGGTCGAAAGGGGGGCCCTGTGGCGCGCCCACGTCCCGGATGAGGTACCCGGTGGGCAGGGCGATCTCCGCCTCGGTGGAGTTGAGCGTGTAGCTGCCGCCCACCGACAGATGCGGAAGGTACCCGGCGAGCGCCTGCCGCTGCTGGGCGCGCGCCTGCTCCAGCCGTGCGCGGCCCGAGGCGAGGTCCAGGTTCTCCTGCGCGGCCTGCGAGAGCGCGTCCTGCAGGGACAGCTCCGGCGCAAGCGCAGGCGCTGTGGCCAGCACCGCCGAGGACACCACGAACCAAGCCAGCATCACGCCCCCTCCGGTGCGGCGCTCGCCCGGCCCGGCGCGCCCAGCTTCTCGACCGTATGGGTTCCCCTGAGGGCGAACCCGCCCCTCCTCGTCGAGGGGGTGTCGGGCCTCGCCGCGAATGAAGGGGTCCGCATGGCGGAGCGCCTGACTACGCGCCGCGTCGCACCGCCGCAATGGAATTTGCAGGGAAGCACAAGGGAACCTGATGCGACTGCGTAGCCCACCTGCGCCTGTCAGCGCTCGCCCAGAGACTCCCACCAGCCGGGGCTGTCCGGACCTGCAGCGGTGAGGGGCGGCTGCGCGAGAGGCTCCACGGTGCCGCCGGGCTTCGGCGTGTGGACGGGGACGCCGCGATCGCGCGCCAGTCGGACGAGCTCCACCGCGGGGTCATCCCACGCATGAAACGCGAGGTTGAAGGTGCCCCAGTGGATGGGAAGAAGCGCCCCACCGCCCAGGAGCGCGTGGGCCTCCAGCGCGCGTTCGGGACCGAGGTGGATGTCCCCCCAGCTCGGGTGGAAGGCGCCCACCTCCAGCATCACCAGGTCGAAGGGGCCATGCCGCTGGCCAATTTCGGCGAACTGCGGCGTGAGCCCGGTGTCGCCGCTGAACCAGGCGCGGCGCTCGCCGCCCTTCACCACCCAGGAGGCCCACAGGGTGCGGTTCCTGTCGGTGAGGGAGCGGCCGGAGAAGTGGCGCGACGGCGTGGCGACGAGCGTGAGCCCCTCCTTCACCTGCGCCTGCTCCCACCAGTCCAGCTCCGTCACCTGTCCGGGGGGCACCTCCCAGCGCAGGAGGTGGGCGCCCAGGCCCAGCGGCACGAAGAAGCGCGCGCCACCCTTCGCCAGCGCCCGGATGGTGGGCATGTCCAGGTGGTCGTAGTGGTCATGCGAGATGATCACCGCGTCCAGGGGCGGCAGCGCCTCCAGTGGCACCGGGGGCGGGTGGAACCTGCGCGGGCCCGCGAGCGTGGACGGGGAGGCGCGCTCTCCCCAGATGGGATCTGTGAGGACGCGGAAGCCGTCCAACTCCAGGAGCACCGTGGAGTGACCCAGCCAGGTGGCCCGCACGCCGCCTGGGGGCGGGGTCTTCCAGGCCTCGCGCGGGTCGAGCACGGGCGGCGGCGAGGGCGGCGTGCGCTGCTGGGTGCCGAAGAGCCCTTCCTTCACCATGGTGGTGAGGCTCGGGTTGAAGTTCTCCTCCGGCTCCTTGTTGGCGAAGCGGCCGTCCACATAGGTGGCGACCTTCGCGCGGGCGGCGAGCGCGGCCTTGTCCGGCGCCGCGCCGAAGGCAGCGAGGCAGCCGGTGCTCGTCACCAGCGCCACGCCGAGCACGGTCATGAAGAGCAGCGCGGCGAGGCCGGTTCGCTTGAGCCAGATCATCCGCGCCGAGGTAACGCCCGGGGGCCCCGCCCGCAAGGACAAGGCGGGGAACGTCAGTCCGGGCCCACACAGACGGTGAAGCCGCTGTCCTTGTGGGTGCGGCAGGCGTAGCCGCTCCGGCAGTCACCCGCGTCGTTGCAGCGCAGGAAGCAGGCGTGGATTTCGCCGCCGGCGCCTTCGCGGACGCAGGTGGAGCCGGAGGGGCAGCTTCCGTCGTCCCCGAGCACGCACTGCTGGCTGCAATAGCCGCCGGGCGTCTCCGCGCGGGTGACGCAGAGCTGGCCGTTGCAGTCGTCCGGGACGGTGCAGGGATCTCCCACCGTGGCGCCACAGCCGATGAGGGCGAGTGCGCCTGCCAGCCAACACAGCGCGAGGAGGGGACGGGTCATGGTGCACACCTCGAGAAGCAGCGTTGAAAACCCAGAGGGAACCGGCACTTCCGCCCTGATGCGTCGCGCCATATCTTGGCGCGGCTCACAGGTCTACAGGTCTACAGGGAGGCGACGAGATGGCGGCAGTGAAGGAGGCGACGATGCCGGCGGCACAACCGGTCGGTGGTGGGTTCCTGGTCTCGGAGGTCGGCTCGGAGCCGATTGTCACCCCCGAGACCTTCACCGAAGAGCAGCGCCTCTATTACAAGACCGCGCTGTCCTTCGCGACGGAGCAGGTGCTGGCGAAGGCGGACAAGCTTGAAGCGAAGGACCACGCGCTTTTGGCATCGCTCCTCAAGGAGGCGGGCGCGCTCGGCCTGTTGATGATCGACATCCCGGAGAGCCACGGCGGGCTCGGCCTGGACAAGACGACCTCGCTGCTGGTGGCGGAGGCCTCCTCCGTCTACGGCGCCTGGTCGGTCACCATCGGGGCGCACACCGGCATCGGCTCGTTGCCCATCGTCTGGTTCGGGAACGACGAGCAGAAGGCGCGCTACCTGCCGAAGCTGGCGACAGGTGAGCTCATCGCCGCGTACGCGCTGACCGAGACCGGCAGCGGCTCGGACGCGCTGGGCGCGCGGACGGTGGCGAAGAAGAGCGAGGATGGCGCGCACTGGATCCTGAACGGCTCCAAGCAGTTCATCACCAACGCCGCGTTCGCGGACGTGTTCGTGGTCTTCGCCAAGGTGGACGGGGAGAAGTTCACCGGCTTCATCGTGGACAGGGACACGCCCGGGCTCTCCATCGGGGCGGAAGAGCACAAGATGGGCATCCGGGGCTCGTCCACCTGCGCGCTCACCTTCGAGGACGCGAAGGTGCCGGCGGGCAATGTGCTGGGGGAGATCGGCAAGGGCCACAAGATCGCCTTCAACATCCTGAACCTCGGGCGGCTGAAGCTGGGCGCCGGCGTGGTGGGCGGGATGAAGCACGCCATCGAAGAGGCGCTGCGGTACGCGCAGGACCGCAAGCAGTTCAAGACGCCCATCAGCGGGTTCGGGCTCATCCGCGAGAAGCTCGCGAAGATGGTGGTCCACACCTACGCGGTGGAGTCCATGGCGTACCGGACCGGCGGGCTCATCGACGCGCGGCTCTCTGGCGCGCACAAGGGCGCGGCCGACTACGACCAGAAGACCATCGAGGCCATCGAGCAGTTCGCGGTGGAGGCCTCCATCCTCAAGGTCGCGGGCTCGGAAGCGTTGGACATGGTGGTGGACGAAGCGGTGCAGGTGCACGGCGGCTACGGCTTCATCGCCGAGTACCCGGTGGAGCGGGCGTACCGGGACGCGCGCATCAACCGCATCTTCGAGGGCACCAACGAGATCAACCGCATGCTGCTGGTGGGCATGCTCCTCAAGCGCACCATGAAGGGGGAGTTGCCCCTGATGGACTTCGCGATGGCGCTCGAGGAGGAGCTCTCCGGCAACAACCTCCCCAGGCCGCGTGGCGGGGACGAGCTGGCGCAGGAGGCCCTGTGCGCCGAATACATGAAGCGGCTCGCGGTCTACGCGACCAGGACGGCGCTGGAGGTCTGGGGTCCGGAGATTGAGCAGCACCAGGAGGTCCTGGCCTGCGTGGCGGACATCATCATGGACGCCTTCGCGCTGGACTCGCTGGTGACCCGGACGCGGCAGGCGGCGGAGAACGGGAAGCTGGACCCGGCGCGGGTGGCGGCGGTGCGGCTGTACGCGCTGGAGGCCCAGCCGCGCGCGTACGAGCGGGCGCGCCGCGCCTTGTGCTCGGCAGCGCAGGGCGAGGCGCTGCAGGGACACCTGGAGCGGATCCGCGCGCTGGACCACTACCTGCCCGCGGACCCGGCCGCGCTGCGCGAGGCGGTGATGGCCGTCATCGAAGCGAAGGGCGGCTATCCCTTCGGCGTGGCGTAGCGGAGGCCCCGTGAAGAGGTGGGCGTTCTGCGCGGCGGCGGCGGTGGCAGGCGTCTTCGGCTTCCTGCTCTCGGGGCAGGTGCGCGCCCAGAAGGCTCCGCAAGTGGTCACCTTCGAAGGCGCGTGTGACGCGTCCGGCGCGGTGGTGCTGGACGGCGCGCGCTTCTTCGTCGGAGACGACGAGGACAACGTCCTTCGGATCTACGACGCGGATTCCGGCGGCGAGCCGAAGTCCACGCACGACGTGTCGGTGGGCCTGGGGCTGCCGAAGGGGAAGAAGAGGTTCCCCGAGGCGGACATCGAGGCGGGCACCGGGCTGGGTGACCGGGCCTTGTGGCTGACCTCGCACGGGCGCGACAGCAAGGGCCGCCGCGCGGACAGCCGCATCCTCTTCTTCGCCACGAAGGTGAACGACGACGGCGTCCCCGAAGTGGTGGGCGAGCCGTACCGGCGGCTGCTCGAGGACCTCGTGGCGCTGCCGTCCCTGCGGAGGTTCAGGCTGGCGCAGGCGGCGCAGGTAGCGCCCAAGGCGCCGGGGGGCCTCAACATCGAGGGCATGACGGCGATGGAGGATGGCAAGAGCGTCCTCATCGGCTTCCGCAGCCCGGTGCCGGACGGGAAGGCGCTGGTGATTGCGCTGCACAACCCGCTGGAGGTGCTCGCCGGGAAGAAGCCGCGCTTCGGGGAACCGGTGCTGCTCGACCTCGAAGGGCGCGGCGTGCGGAGCATCTCGTATTGGCGCGGGCGGTATCTGCTGGTCGGCGGGCCTGCGGGCGCGGGCGGCGAAGGCTCGGCGCTGTACTCCTGGCGGCCGGAGGAGGGCGCCACGGCGCGCCGGGAGGACGTGGACCTCACCGACTTCAATCCCGAAGGCTTCGTCACCTTCGAGGACCGCGACCAGTTCCTCGTGCTGAGCGACGACGGCGCCCGCGCGGATGCGCAGGGGATTGCGTGCAAGAAGCAGAAGGATCCTTCGAAGAAGTCCTTCCGGGGCGTGTGGATCACCCTGCCGCACGCCGCCCGCGCGAAAGCCGCGCCGGCCCAGCGACCAGGGCTATAGCCTCGCTGGACGCAGGTCACGCGGGCCTCGAGCTCCGGTGGTGCCGGGGAGAGGTTGGGAAGTGAGGCCGCGCGTCAGCCACGACGCGTGGCTGCGATCGCGCGGAGCTCAGCCGCGACCTGTGCGTCCTTCGGGCGGTTCATGGAGCTCTTCACGAGGATGAGGTCCTCCAGGGAGACGACGCGGACCTCGATGCCACCCACGTCCATACGCGCCGCGCTGGCCATCACCTGCGCCAGATCAGGCAGCGGCGGGAGGCTGCCCAGGACGTCGAGGCGCCCAGCATCCGTGGTGAGGTAGAGGTTCTTGAACTTCGCCAGCGCATCGGCGTCCAGCGCCAGCGGGCGTTTGTCAGGCGTGTGCGACAGGCGCGGATGAATGGACGAGACCGCCGCGAGGAGCCGCTGGCAGTTTTCGCGCGTGAACGGCATCGCGACGTCCAGGTCGTAGGTCGCGGTCGAAGAACCGTGCAGCACTGCTGCCGTCCCGCCCACGACGACGAACTGAACGCCTGAAGTCGACAGCAGCTCGAGCAGTCGCAGGAAGTCATTCATCGACGGGCCGTGCGCCGCGCAGAAGCGCGTGGAACTCGACGACCTTCTGCAGGCGCGCCAGGCGCTCAGCAGGGGTCAGCGCCAGATTCTCGAGGAGTAGGGACACATCGATCCCGTAATCGATGGCAGCCTGCCAGTCCGGACCGTAGTCAGGGAGCGCGCGCCGCGCCCATTCCGAAGGAAAGCCCAGGTCGCCTGCATCATCCTCGGGAGCCATCGCGGTCACTATTCGGTTGGAGGTTCAGCGGGTCAAGTGGGTGCGAAGGGTTCATCGGCCGCCGCACTTCGGTATGACTGGGCGCCATGAACGCCTCGTCCAAGCGCGTGATCGCGGACCTGAAGGAGCTTCGGAAGCTGACCTCCGACGAGCGGGGGGCCCAGCGCGTCGCGTGGGGGCCCGTGTGGCGGAAGGCGCGCGAGTGGTTTGGCGCGAAGCTGCAGCACGAGCTGGGCCTGTCCACCACCCGCGACGGTGCGGGGAACCTCTGGGCCACGCTGCCGGGCGAGAGCAGCCGGAGCATCGTGCTCGGCAGCCACCTGGACTCGGTTCCCGGTGGCGGGTGGCTGGATGGGTGCCTGGGCGTGCTCGCGGGGCTGGAGGCGCTCCGGATCCACGGCGCCCGCGGCAAGAAGCCGAAGGTCACCTTGCACCTGGTGGACTGGGCGGACGAAGAGGGCGCGCGCTTCGGCCGCAGCCTCACCGGCTCCGCGGCGTCGTCCGGCGCGCTGGATCCGCACAAGGAGCTTTCGCACCTGGTGGACCGCAACGGCGTGAAGCTGCCGGACGCGCTGGGAGAGAACGGCATCACCCTGGAGGGGATGAAGTCGGCGCGGGCGTACTTCGACACGTTGGACGCGCAGGCGTACCTGGAATTGCACATCGAGCAGGGGCCGGTGCTGCAGTCGATGAAGAGGCCCGTGGGCGTGGTGCTGGGGACCATGGGCGTGCAGCGTCACCACCTGCGCTTCGTGGGGCAGGCCGCGCACTCGGGCGCAGCGCCCCTGCATCTGCGCCAGGACGCGTTCCTCGCGGCGGCGCGGTTCGCGCTCGCGGCCCAGGAGGTAGCGACGAAGCTCTCCGGCCGCAGCCCGCGCACCCGCGTCGTCGCCACCTGCGGCGTGGTCAAGGTGGAGCCGAACTTCGTCACCGCGGTGCCTGGGCGCGCGGAGATCTCCATCGACCTGCGCGCGCTGGACGCCTCGGTGCTGGCGAAGCTGCTCGCGGGCGTGAAGAAGGCCGCCGTCGCCGCGGCGAAGGCGCACCGGGTGAAGCTGGAGTGGAGCCCGCTGCTCGAGATCACCCCGCGCATCTTCGACGAGACCTTGACCGGCTTCGTGCGCAAGGCGGTGAAGGAGGCCGCAGGCTTTGCGCCAGAGCTGCCGTCTGGCCCTCTGCACGACGCCGCGGAGATGGCCGGCGTGGTCCCCACGGCGATGGTGTTCGCGCAGTCCTCTCCGGGCGTCTCGCACACGCGGATCGAAGACACGCCCGAGCCCGCGCTCCACCAGTCGATTGGCGCGTTCCTCGGCACCGTGGAGCGGACCATGGCGCACCTCGCGAGCGCCGCCCCCGCGCCCCGGTCCAGGACCGCTCCCGCTGCGACCGCGGTCGTCCACGCCTCGAGGCGCTCGAGGCAGGGCGAGGCGAAGAACCCATGAGCGCGTCGTTCGAGTCCCCTCCGGTTCGACCCGTCGTAGTGGCCCTGGTGCTCGCCGCGTTCGGTGGGCTCGCCGGCGTGGCGTGCAAGCCGTCCGAGGCCGGCTCGACGCGGGCGCGCGACGTGCCGGGCAAGAAGGTCACTCCGCCCACGCTGACGGTCTCCGGCGACACGATCACGTTCCAGGGTTGGATGATCTCGCCTCCCAACATGGACGCGCCGTACCGGCTCACCCTCACCGCAACTCCGGACGGCGCGACGCTCGTCCACGAGGCAGCTCACAAGCTGTGAGCCGGGCAGGAGCTCCTTCGATGCTCGGGTAGCCTCACCGCGCGCTCCGGGAGTACGACGGGGCCCTGCGGGCCCTCAGGCAGCCGGTGGACCGAGCGGCCCGTCCGCGGGTCACTGGCGCAGCGCCGCGGCCGCGCGTGGGGCTTCGGGCGTGGCCGCTGCGGCTGCCGAGGCGTTCACCGGGAGGATGACGGTGAAGCAGGTGCCTTCCTCGGCGCTGCTGGTGACCGTGGCGGTGCCGCCGTGCGCCTCCGCGAAGCCTCTCACCAGCGGCAGGCCGAGCCCCCATCCCTTCTCGGCGCTCTGCGTGGCCGAGACGGCGCGGTGGAACGGCTTGAAGATCGACTGAAGCTCGTCGGGCGGAATGGGGTTGCCCTGGTTGCGGACCTGCAACACGAGCCGCTCTTCGGTCCTGCTCACGAGGACCTCGATTGGGCGCTGCGCCGCGCCGTACTTCGCTGCGTTCGAGGCGAGGTTTTCGATGATCCGCTGGAGCGCATCGGGATCCGCGGCCAGCTCGGTGGTGCCCTCCACCCGCAGCGAGAACCGGCCGGGGTAGACGGCTTCGAGCTCCTCGAGCGTCTTCTGGGCGAGCTCCGCCAGGTCGCAGCCGGAGAGCTTCAAGGGAAGCCCGGCGCCCGTCTGCAGGTGGCTGGCGTCGAGCAGGTCGCGGAGCATGTGCTCTGCGCGGTCCAGGTTCTGGGTCACCCGCTTCACAGCGAGCTGCACGCCCTCCACCTCGGCGTTCCGCTTGCCCAGGAGCTGGACGGTGAGCCGGGAGGAGGTCAGCGGGGTGCGCAGGTCATGGGTGATCGCCGCGATGAAGGTGTCCCGGAGGTTTCGCTCGGACTGCAGCTTGGCCACCTGCTCGCGGAGGAGGATCTCGGTCATGATCGACTGGGTCAGCTCCCTCATCACCGTCAGATCGCGCTCGGTCCATTCGCGCACCGACGGCTGGATGCAGCAGAAGGTCCCCAGCACATGCCCCGATGGGTGCACGAGCGGGAGCACGATGAGCGCGACGATCCCCCAGGGCCCCGTCGAGGGGTGGAACCTCAGGAACGGATCCGCCGGCGCGTTGGAGGAGATGATCGACTCTCCTTCGAGGGTGTAGCGGCACAAAGACGCGTCGATGGGGAGCGTCCTCGTCTCCTTGAAGGGGGACGGCAAGCCGAAGTCGGCCTTGAAGAACTGACGGTCCCCGTCCACGAGCGAGAAGATGGTCAGGGGCACATCGAGCAATTGCGCGGCGAGCCGCGCCAGCCTGTCGAAGCCCTCCTCCCGAGGGGTGTCCATCAGCCCGGTGTTCTGGACCGCCTTCAAGCGGTTGGGGTCATTGAGTCGGCGGTTGCAGCGCTGCGTTCGCGCGAGAGAGACCTGGTCGAGCTCGCCGAGGAATTTCATGGGGCGAGGGTATGCGGCCGGTGATCGTGAGGTCGGGCCCAGATCAGCCGACGTCCCCATCCGTTGTGGGGTGAACGTCGCAGCGCCTGGAGGACGCCTGCACGACCTGCGGCGCGGCCTGGCCGCTCCGCCGCCGCGCCCAGAGCCACACCCCGAACAGCGGCCCCGCGGTCAGGCCGAGCCCCATCCCCGCAGAGGCGCAGCCGCCGCCCGGGCCACCCGGACCTGTGCCGTCCATGGGCGGCGGTTCCACGACAGCGCCGGGCTGGCCCCTCTCGTCGAGCACCGACACCTGCGCGGACGCCTCCTTCGCGCCGTCGCTCCCCGGCAAGGACGCGGTGGCGGTGTACTGCCCCGGCTCCGCGTAGGTGTGGGTCACGGTGGCGCCGGAGGCAAAGTTGCCGTCCCCGAGGTTCCAGACCACGTCGTCGTTCGCTTCGGGGCCGGCGAACAGCGTCACCGCCAGGGGCGCCTGCCCCGTCGGCGGCGCCACCGTCACGTCCAGCGCACCGCCGCCATTGCCGGGCTGGTCAGGCTCATTGGGGAGCGGCGGGACCTCCTTGGTGAGGGTGAACTCATCCACCACGTTGCCTTGAGGATTCAGGAAGCGGCTGGTGAGGGTGCCGCCGTCAATCTGCACCTCCACGTAGCCGTAGTTCTGGTTGTCGCGGTGCGCGCTCCACTCGGGCTGGCTTTCGCCAAAGTCGCGCAAGGTGGCCCCGCCCGAGCCGATGATCACGTAGCTGACGGCGCCCGGCGTGCCCGGGGCGACCTTCTGACCGCCCTTCATGGGGTGCGTGCGCTCGTAGCTGTGTTCGTGGCCGGCGAAGACCACGTCCACGCCCGCGGCCTCGAAGGTGGGCACCCACCGCTGGATCTTGTCGTTCGAGCCGTACTTACCGCTGGAGTAGGGCGGGTGGTGCATCACCACCACCTTCCACGGGCGGTCGGTGTTGGCGAAGGACTGCTCCATGAAGGCTTGCTGTTCGTCCACCGTGCAGGTGGTGGCGTGGCCGGCCGCGCAGTGCGAGTCCAGCGCCACCACGTGCACGGGGCCCCAGTCGAACGAGTAGTAGCGCTCGCCGCCCTTCGGGTTCGTGGGCAGCTCGAACAGCGCCAGGTACGGCCCGCCCTGGTCGGAGACGTAGTCGTGGTTGCCCAGCGTGGGGAACACCGGCGACGACGCGAGCAGCTCCGCCATGGGCACGAACATCCGCGTGACGAACTCCTGGTCGGTGCCGCTCTGGTAGGCGTTGTCGCCCACCGTCGCCCAGAACGCCGGCAGCCGCTGCACCATCCGTTCGGTCACCGCGGTCTGCTGGCTGCCGCCGGTGCCGAAGTCCCCGGCCACCCCGAAGGTCACCGAGCCGGTCCTCTGCCCGGGCGCGGTGGTGAGGGTGCCGCCTTTGCCCGTCTCCTGACCGCACGCGCTCACCGTGTACTGGTACTGGGTAGCCGGCTGCAGCCCTTCGAGCCGGACCAGATGGTGCGTCGCGTCGGGGGACTCGACCTGGTTCATGGCGCCGCCTGGCGGACCGTAGTGGACGGTGACCGGACAGGAGGACGCCACGCGCAGGCCCACCACCGCGCTGTCGTGGTCCACGTTGTGGAGATACGGCGGGACGGTGAGCGCGGTCTGCGCCGAGGCCGCGGTGGTGAAGAGGGCGCACGCCCCAAGGAGCACTGCCAGTCGTCTGGGCTTCATGCCCAGCGAACAGGCGTGATGTCAGGGAGTATTCGGCGAGCGTGCGGCTAAGGGCAGCTCGCCGGGTCACCGCTCGACTGCACGCACGCCAACCACTGGTGCAGGTACAGCTTCCGCTCCCCGAAGAACTCCGAGAGCCGCTTCACCGCGTAGTCGTGCTCGGCCATGGAGAAGGGGCGGTGGGGATCCTCGTCGGCCGCGCGGGCGATCTGGGCGGTCCACCGCTCGAGCCGCTCCTCGAGCTTCGCAGGGTCGTAGCGGCCGGTTGCCTGCTCGAGCGCCTGCACGTACCTCGCGCGCCAGCCGGGATCCGCCAGGAGCACCTGGAAGTGATGCTGCTTGGTGGGCGCGTATTTCCAATCCACCGGGTGCGCTTCGTGGGGCGCGAAGTCGAACGCCCCGTCGAGGTCGTACGGCAGCCAGAGGTAGCCCTGCTCCGGGTGGTCGTAGAGGTAGAAGTTGTAGGTGCCGGCGAAGTACCCGTCGCTGTTGGGCAGGACCGCGTCCGCAGCCCACATCGCCACCATCTCATCGAGGTCCGCGAACGCCGCCGCCTCCGCCGGGGTCTGCACGTTCTGGAACTGCGAGCGGCGATCCCACTGGCCGCTCTCCTCGTTGGTCTTGAGGTCGTAGCCGCCCTTCCACAGATCGCCGTCGTCGTGCTGGGGGAAGTTGCGCTGGATGAACTCCTTGTCCAGGTGCTCGAGGTTCACGTACAGCCCGTAGTACGTGCCGTTGATGACGAGCTTCGCGTTGTTCGCGCACTGCACCCGCTGCCCCAGGTCCCGGAGCGCAGAGAGCGCCAGCCGCTGCCGCACGAAGGTCCTGTCATTGCGCGGCATGTCCAGGACCAGCTTGCGCAGGCCGTGGAAGCGCCCTTCCTTGTGCACCTCGTTGAAGGAGATGACGAACTGCATCTTGGGGTTGGGGTCGTTGGCCACGGCGAGATCCCAGGACGACTGGCCCTTGAGCCGGATCATCGCGTTGGGGAACTCGGAGGTGCCGTAGCGGAAGACGATGGGGTGGTACGGGTTGTCGTCCCGCCCTGCGTCCTTCGCCTCCTGCCGGTTGTGGAATTCGTATTCGAGCTTCGCCCACTCGTCGGAGGAGATCTCCACCTCGAAGGTGGGGAGCTTGTCCTGCGCGTAGATGGACGGGCAGCCGAACCCGTCGTGCCCAGGCGGTGTCTTCGGCTCCTCGGGCTCTTCCGGCTCCTCCGGCTCGCCGTGCGGGTTCCCGTCGGACGGGATGATGCCCGGGGGCGGCTCGAGCGCGATGGGCGGCTCCTGCCCCGGGCCGTCTTCGTTGGCGCCGCCGCAGGCGAGGAGCAGCCCGGCGCAGAGGGCCGGGACGTAGAAGGTGCGAAGCGAGGTGGCCATGTGCTCGGGGCACAGCAATCCCCGGACCGCTCCGCAGCGCGTGCGAGCCCGCGCAACGTGGGCAAACCTTTTCCCAGGGTGAGCAAGCCCTTCGATTGGGGCGGAACTGGGGCGCGCGCGAGTGGTGCCCCGGTGCCACAGGTCCGAGCCCCCGCGCCCGGCGCGCTGGCCCCGCCTACTCCGGCATGTTCTCGGGCTTGCCGTCGCCGCCGCCGGCGACCACGTCGGCGATCCATGTCATCGCCGCGTAGGAGGTGGGCCAGCCCAGCGTGGTCACCCCGAGCAGGGCCACGTGGTAGAGCTCATCCGCGCTGATGCCCTGCGCGAGCGCCTGGCGCGCGGCCGAGTGCACCGCCCCTTCGTGCCGCAGTCCAATGGCCAGCCCCAGCTTCGCGAGCCTCCGGGTCTTGTCGTCCAGGGGCCCGGCGCTGTGCACCTTGTCGCCCAGTTCCGCGAAGGCGGCCCACACGGCGGGGTGGCGGTTCTTGAAGTCGGAGATCGACGGCGGCAGCTTGCTCATGGGGCCTCCAGCGGCAGTGGTGAGGCCCCGGACATAGCGCGATTCACGAGAGGTCGACGGACTTCCACGGGTTGGGTCGGACCATCAAGGCCGCGAGCAGCCCGGCGGCGCCGCCCAGGCTCACCGAGATCTCCGGCTGGCACAGCGCGCTGCAGGTGCCCTGGGTGAGCAGGTAGGCCTGGCCTGCGCCGTACATCAAGGCTGCGCCGCCGAAGATGAAGAGCACGGTCCGCACGAGCGACTTCAAGAAGGGCCTCATGCCCCTTGGAGCCAAAGCCCGCGCCCGAGGGTTCAGAACCGTCCGGACAGCCCGAGCCCGCCGCCCTCGGGTACCGCCAGCGGCGCCACCGTCACCTTGCGCGGGGGCGAAGTGGCCTTGCCGTCTGTGATGACGCTTTCGGCACCTCTCGCAGGGGCGGCGCGGTTTTGCACCACCCAGCGGCCCACCGAATACCCCAGCGCCGCGCCCCACAGGGACTCGGACGCGAAGTGCCGGTGGTTGAGCACGTGGAAGCCGATCAGCACCGACGTCGCGGTGAACGCCGTGACCTGCGCCCACACCGGCGGGTCGAAGTAGGAGAGCCCCGCGCCTAGAAGGCTGAACAGCGTCGCCGCGTGCCCGGACGGCGTGCCCGCCGGATACAGCCCCAACGACGCGGACGGTCCCAGCACCCGCCCCAGGCCGCTGCCGTCACCGGGACCCTCCCGGCCGATGAGGAGCTTCAACCCCAGGTGGTAGACCTGCGAGACCGCCACCGCCTCCGCCATCAGGGACATCCCCTGCGCGAGGTGGTCGTTCCCGCTGCGCCAGCCGTGGTGCCAGGTGGCGAGGACCCCCACCGCCAAAGACGGCCAGAGCACCGCCTGCATCGACGGCGCCCAGACGTCTGGCAGGTGCGGATCCAGGTGCTGCGCGGTCCAGCGGTCGAAGCGGACGTCGGGGCTGACGTCTCCTGCGAACATCATCATCCCCACCGCGCCGCCCACCGCCGCGAAGGTGGCCCAGTCGGAGAGCTCCCAGGAGGTGGCCGCGTCCACCGGGAGCGCGAGCACATCCAGGCCCACCCGCTCGAAGATGTTCCGGTCCGGCCAGCGGGTTCCCTCGCCGAGCCCCAAGCCTTCGGCGTGGGCAAAGCCCGGCCACAGCGCCGCCGCCAACATAACGGCGACGGCGCCTCTCCACCTCATCCTGACCACGGTGACCGCTCCCTACCGGCTCTGGCCTTCCATGGCCGCCACCCGCGGGTGCTCGGTCATGGTGGGCTCTTCCCCGGCCTTCCGGGCCTCCTTCGCCGCGCGCTTCTTCTGCTTCTTCGCGCGGCGCCTGTCGGCCCAGCCCGCCATGGTGACGTAGCCGGCGGGGATCACCACCAGGGTCAAGAGCGTGGAGAGCATCATCCCGCCGATGACCGCGCGGGCCATGGGCGCCCACAACTCCGACCCGTCGCCGAGCTCGAAGGCCAGGGGGATCATCCCCAGCACGGTGGTGAGCGTGGTCATGAGGATGGGCCGCATGCGGCTTCTGCCCGCCTCCATCGCCGCTTCGATGAGATCCCGGCCTTCGTCACGGCGCCGCTTGAGCACGTCGATGAGCACGATGCCGTTGTTCACCACGATGCCGGTGAGGAGGATCATCCCGATCAGCGCTGTGACCTGCAGCGTGGTGCCCGTCACCGCCAGCGCCAGGAACACCCCGGAGAACGCCAGCGGCACCGAGAAGAGGATCACGAAGGGCTCGAGCAAAGATTCGAACTGGCTCGCCATCACCATGTAGACGAGGACGATGGCCACGAGGATGGCCAGGCCCAGCGCCATGAAGGACTCCTGAAGGTCCTCTGCGGTGCCTGCCACCACCGTGGTGACCCCGGCCTCTGCGCCCATCTCGTCCACCGCCCCGTTCACGCTGGCGATGAGCTTGCCCAGAGGCGTCCCGCCCCCGGAGATGGCCACCGTGGCGAGCCGCCGCTGGTTCTCACGGCTGATGCCGGTGGGGCCCAGGCCCTGCGTCACCGTGGCCACCGTCTCCAGCGGCACGGTCAGGCCCTGCGGGGTGACGATGGGCAGGGCCCGCAGCCTTTCGATGTCCTCGCGGACCTCCTTCGGAGCGCGGACGTTGATCTCGTACTCGTCGCCGTCCTCCCGGTACATGGTGGCGGTGGTGCCGAGGAAGTAGGTGGAGATGGTCGCCGACACGTCCGCCGGGGTGAGCCCCAGCATCCGGATCTGTTCGCGGTCGAGCTGCACCGACAGCTCCGGCCGGCCCTGCTCCATGGAGAAGACCGCGGAGGCGACGCCCTCTGCGCCCTCCAGCTTCGCCTTCAGCCGCTCGCCGTAGACGCGCACCCGGTCCAGGTCTTCGCCGAAGAGCTTCACCACCACGTCGCCGCCGCCGCCGCCGAAGCCCTGCTGCTGCGGCTCGATGTCCAGCCCGGAGAGCTGCTTGAACTCCGCGAGCAGGATCTGCTGCAGCTCCTGCTGGCCGCGCTCGCGCTGCGACTTGGGCGGGAACTTGATCTGGATGTTGCCGGTGTACGAGTTCTGGCCGAACAGCGCCGCGAAGCCGTCCCGCCCACCGCCGAACTGCGAGACGATCACCTCCGCCTCCGGCGCCACCCGCCTCACCACCGCCTCCGCCTCCTTGAAGAGCGCGTCGGTGGTGTCCAGGGAAGTGCCCGGGCCCGCCTTCACCGTGAACTGCAGCCGGCCTTCGTCGGTCTGGGCCATGAAGTCCACGCCCACCACCGACAGGAGGAAGAGGCTGCCCACGAAGACGCCGAAGGCCGCCGCGAAGATCTTCTTCCGGTGGTGCAGCGCCTTGCCGAGGAACCCTGCGTACTTCTCACCCAGCGGATCCACCCACGAGGTGAACTTGCCGATGAACCGCTCCACCAGGTTCGGCGCCTTCAGCCGGACCATCAGGGACGCCATCAGCGGCACCAGCGTCAGCGCCACCGCCAAAGAGGCGATGAGCGAGATGACGATGGTAAGGCTCATGTCCCGGAAGAGCTGACCCGCGAGTCCCGGCACGAAGAGGATGGGCGCGAACACCGCCACCGTGGTGAGCGTGGACGCCACGATGGGCATGGCCATCTCGCTCGTCCCTTCGATGGCCGCGTCCTTTGGCCCTCTGCCCTCCTTGAGCTTCGAGAAGATGTTCTCGAGCACGATGATGGAGTTGTCCACCAACAGGCCCACCGCGAGCGCGAGGCCTGCCATGGAGATGATGTTGAGCGTCACCCCCTGGAAGTCCATCACCGCGAAGGTGACCAGCATGGAGAGGGGGATGCTCACCAGCACGATGCTGGAGGTCCGCCAGCTGCGCAGGAACGCCAGCAGGATGCCGGCGGTGAGCAGGATGGCCAGGAACGCGCTGGAGGAGAGGTTGTTGATGGACCGGCTGATGGGCTCGGCCTGGTCGAACACGGTGGTGATGGAGGCGCCCTCCGGCAGCCGCTTCTCCAGCTTCGCGAGCTCGGTGTTCACCCGGTTCGCCACCTGGACGGTGTTGGCGTCAGACTGCTTGCGGACCGCCAACATCACCGCGTGCTGCCCGTCCGCCCGGACGATGGCGGTCTGCTCCTGGAAGGTGTCCTCCACGGTGGCCACGTCCCGCAGGAGGACGGGGACGCCGCCCTTCTGCCCGACGACGACCTCGCCAATCTCCTCCACCGAGGTGAACTCCGCCTTGGTGGAGATGTTGAACTCCTGCTTGCCCTGGTCGAGGTTGCCGCCGGGGATGACCAGGTTCGCGGCCCGCAGGGCGCCGGTGACCTGCGAGGCGGGGACGCCGTAGGCCTCCAGCCACTCGGGGAGCAGCCGGACCTGGATCTCACGCTCGGTGCCGCCCATCACCTCCGCGGCCGCCACCCCTTCGATGCGGGAGAGGAACGGCTCGATTTCGTCCTCCGCCAGCTTGCGCACCGCGTCCGCGCCGCCGGGCGCGTTGACGGTGAGGAAGACCACCGGCTGCAACGAAGGGTCGAAGGCGAAGGTCAGGGGCCGGGGCACGTCGTCCGGGAGCCGGTCGAGCGCGAAGAGCTCCATGTTCTTGCGGACGTCCATGTCCGCCGCCTTCATGTCGGTGCCCCACGCGAACTCGACCAGCAGGATGGCCGAACCCTGGTTGCTGGTGGAGTTCACCTGCTCCACGTTCTGGACCGAGGCCATGGCCTCCTCCAGCGGGCGGGTCACCAGCTGCTCCACCGCGTCCGGACCTGCGCCCGGGTACGTGGCGATCACCGCCACGATGGGGAACTCGATGTTGGGCAGCATGTCCAGCTTCAGCCGGCTGAACGTGAACACGCCGAGGATGGTGAGGCACAAGAAGACCATCACCCAGGTGACCGGGCGACGGACTGACAGCTCGGTGATCTTCATCCCTGCTCCCCGGCCGGCTTGGCGGCCTCGGCGTTCGACTTCGAGTCGGCCGCCTTGTCGTTCTGAACCTGGTCCGCCGTGCGGATGAGGTTGCCGTCGCGCAGGAAGTGCGCGCCCTGGACCACCAGAAGCTCGCCCTCCTCGAGGCCGCGCTCAATCTCCAGCTGGTCTCCCTGCCGCCTTCCCACCTTCACCTCGCGGCGGGCGGCCTTCTTGCCGTCGGACACGAAGGCGGCGGCCTGGCCGGTGCGCTCGGTCTCTGCAGACAGCAAGATGGCCTCCGCCGGCACCAGCAGCTTGCCCTCTTCGCGCGAGAGCTCCACCACCGCCCGCACCGAGGTGCCGCTGATGAGGGTGCCGTCCGGGTTGTCCAGCTCCACCTCCACCAGGCCGGTGCGGGTCATCCGGTCCACCACCGGGCCCTTGAGGGTGACCTTGGCGTCCACCACCTGCTTCGGGTTGGTCAGGGGCGACACCCGGACCGGCATCCCGGTCTGGATGCGGAAGAACGCCCGCTCCGGCGCCCGCAGGACCACCTTCATCCGCTCGGACTTCACCACCGTCATCACCGGCGCCTGCGGCATCGCCAGGTCACCTTCCTTGACGTTGATTTGCGCCACGATGCCGGAGATGGGGCTGCGCACCGTGGTCAGGTCCTTCTGCGCGGAGGACAGGCCCCTGGCCGCGGTGGCCTGCCGCACCTGCGCCGCCGCCGCGCGCGCCTGGGATTCGGCCGTCTCCAGCTGGGACGCGGAGACGGAGCCTGCCTGGGCGAGCGCCCGGAGCCTGCGCACGTTGTCATCCGCGGCCTCGCGCTGCGCCACCGCGGCCTCCAAGGCCGCCTGCGCCTGGTTCACGCCCTGGCTGGCCATCTCCGAACGGACGGTGGCGAGCACGTCGCCCTGCTTCACGCGGTCCCCCTCCTTCACGGTGAGGGTGCGGATGCGCTCGGTGACCTGGGCAAAGACGCGGACCTCCTCCACGCCCTGCAGCTCACCGACGAGCGAGACCGTCTCCACCAGCGCGCCGCGGGCGACGGGGGCCACCCTCACGGTCCTGGTGGCGGCCTCCTCTTCTGAGGGCTCCGTCTTCTCGGCGCCAGGCGGCTTGCAGCCCGCGAACGACAGGGCGAGGGCTGAGGCGGCGAGCAGGGCCGCGGTGAAGGGGAGGGGGCGGGAGGCGAAGGCGCGAGACATCGAAGACTTCCTTTGGATCTGGGACAAAAGGTTCATGGGTTGAAGAATCCTGCGGCGCGCGCGAGCCGAACCCGCGCCAACTCCGCGTTGAGCACTTCATTGACGCGCGAGAGCTCCGCGGACCTTCTCGCGAGCTGCGCGTCGGTGACCTCCAGGTAGGTGGCCACGCCGGCCTCGAAGCTCTTCTGGACGAGCTCCGCGTTCTCGATGGCGAGCTTCGCCTGCTCTTCGGCCTTGATCCGGTTGGCCTCCGCGCTCTCGAGGTCGAGCTGCGCGCGGCGGACCTCGTCGCGGGCGCGGTTCTCCGCGGACCGGGCCTGGGCCTGGCTCTCCACCAGCCGGCTGCGCGCCTCGCGGAAGTTGGACTCCCGCAGGCCGCCGTCCCAGATCACCCACTGCAGCCCCAAAGACGCCATGAAGAAGCCGTTCTGCCCGGTGAAGCCCGCGGTGTTGGACGCCTGGTAGACGGCGGAGAGCCCCAGGGACGGCAGGTAGCTGTTGCGCGCGGACGCCTTGCCGGCCTCCGCCAGGTCCACGCCCACGCGCGCGGAGAGCACGTCCGGGCGCTGCTGCAGCGCCGCCTGCTCGAGGTCCCCTTCGGGCGGGGCGGGCGGCGAGGGCGGCCGGGTCACCTCGAAGTCCACCGGCCGGTCCAACAGCGCGGCGAGGCTGGAGAGCGAGGAGCGGTAGGCGTTCTGCGTGCGCAGAAGGTCCTGCTCGCTCTGGGCGCGGTCGATCTGGGCGCGCAGCAGCGCCACGCGCGGCACCATCCCCTGCGAGAGCTTCACCTCCGCGTCCTTCTCGTGCGCGCGGTTGACCTCCAGGAGGCGCTCCTGCACCTCCACCGCCTGCCGCAGGGCCTCGGCGCCGTAATAGAGCTGGATGACGGCGAAGAGGATCTCCCGGCGCGCGTTCTCGGTGGAGAGCTCCGCCAGGTCCTCCGACAGATACGCCTGACGGATGGCCGGCCACAGCGCGGGGGCGATGAGCGCCTGCTGCAACTGCACCTGGCCGCCGAACTGGTGCCGCTTCTGGACCTCCAGCTCGATGACCGACTCGGGCACCGAGACCAGCGAGGTCTGCGCGCCCGGCGGGTTGTCGATGCCAGGCTCGCGCGACGGATCGAACGCGGGGCCCTGGGGGACGCCCACGTCGCGGATGAGCGAGCCCACCGGCATTTGCAGCGTGGCGTCGGTGGAGTTGAAGGTGTAGCTGCCGCCCACCGACAGCTGGGGCAGGTAGCCGGACCAGGCCTTGCGGCTGGCCTCCTTCGCCTGGGTGAGCCTTTCGCGGGCGATCACCAGGTCGAGGTTCTGGGTCTGCGCCTGCTGGATGGCTTCGTCCAGGGTGAGGACGGGCGCCTGCGGCTGCGCGGCGAAGGTGGTGGTGGCGAGTGTGGCGACGAGAAGGTGCGGGATCATTCTTCAGACACCGGAGGCTGGGGCAGAGCGCTCATCCGCTCCACCAGTCGTTCTGAAATCCGGATCAGCGCCTGCGCATCCTCTGGAGGGAGGAACGCCAGGAACGCGGTGACGCGGTCTCGGACCTGCTGCTCGAACTGCTGATAAATCTCCTGGCCACTGGGGGTCAGGTGGACGCGGACCACGCGTCGATCTGACGGGTCCCGCTCGCGCTCCACCAGGTGGCGCGCCTCCAGCCGGTCAACGATCCCCGTGATGGTCTTCACCGTGATACCCACCCGCTGGGCCAATTCGCCCATGGTCAAGGACCCGTCCCCGCCTACCCACATCAGGGCGTGGAGCTGCGGGCCGGTGAACTCGAGGGCTTCGATGGTCATCGAGAGGGGATCCCTCAATGAGTTGCGCCGGCCCAGCGCCCTCATGAGATCGAGCAGCCGCTCGGCCTGCGCCGGCGCGAGCTGCTCATTGGATGGTTCGGCGATATTCTCCATTGCGGACTTTCTACTAACGGGTATGTCTGCACGCGTCAACGGCCTCTTTTCAGACCCTTTACGATGTCTTTTCCGCTCGCACTGCTGACCACCCAACTGCTCGTCGCGCCGGTGGCGGACGTGCGCCCGCCCAACGAAGCAGCCGCGCAGACATTGCAGGCGCGCGCGCGTTCCGTGACCTGGGCGGGGGCGGCGGTCACGGGCACGGGCGCGGCGCTCTGGCTAACGGGCGTGGTGCAACTGCGCACGGTCGAAGCCGGAGACGCCGCGGCGCGAAGGCAGGCCGAGCACCTGGCCACCGGCGGCGCGGCGACGGTGGCCGCCGGCGCCTGCGTGATGGCGGTGGGGTACCTCTTGTGGTCAGAGGCGAAGGCGCCCGGGACCCTCGCGGTCACCGCCACCGCGGAGGGCCCAGCGGTCTTCTGGGGAGGCCGCTTCTAATGGTGCGGGCGCGCCCCCTTGCGCTGGCGTTGGCGCTGATCGCTTCTGCGGCCTGGGGCGACACAGAGCCGGTGCGCCCCAAACCCGGACCCCGGAGCTACCTGCTCCCCGCGCTGGAGGCAGGGGCGCTCAACTTCGGCCTGCTCGCCGTGAACAACGCGGCAGGCCAGGAGTACGGGCTGGTGACGTGGAGGTCCGTCTGGGGCGCGTTCGACGGTTCGCGGCCGTGGACGTTCGACCAGGACGACTTCGTGGTGAACCAGCTCGGCCACCCCTACCAGGGGATGCTGGTGCACTCGGCGGCGCGGTCAGCGGGGCTGAACTTCTGGGAGGCGGGCGCGTACACCTTCTTCTCCAGCCTCGCCTGGGAGCTCTTCTTCGAGCCGGACGCGCCCTCCATCAACGATCAGATCACCACCGCGCTGGGCGGCGCGCTGCTCGGCGAGGCCCTGCACCGGCTCTACCGCGCGCTGGTGGACGTGGACGGCCCCGGCGCCTCTTCGCTGAGGGAGCTGGCGGCGTCGCTTCTGAGCCCCGCCTCCGCGATGAACCGCTGGCTCTTCGATGATCGCTTCGGGCAGGTCCCCTCCGCGCCGCGTGGTCTGTACGCCCGGGTGGCGCTGGGCGTGGGCGCAGGACCCAGGCTGCTGCCGCGCACGCGCGCCTTTTCAACCCCCGAAGCGCCGCCGCTGCAAGGAGCGCTCACCGCCCGCTTCGTCTACGGCGGCGCCGCTGCGGCGAAGTCCGGGGCCGTCACGCCCATGGAGCACTGGGAGCTGGACCTGTCCGGTGGCGCGCCCATCTCTCCCATGTTGGACCTGCACCTTCTGGGGCTCATCGCCGGGCGAGGCATCCGGGACCACGTGGACACCGTGCGCGCGTTGTGGGGGCTGTACGGGCAGTACGACCTCGCGTGGAACGACGTGGCGCGCGTCTCCGGCGTGGGGCTGGGGCTGGGGTTCGAAGCGGACGCGAAGGTGGGGACGCGCTGGAGCCTGCAGGCGGGCGCGGTGGCCTCGGTGCTCGGCGCCGCGGCGAGCGGCCTGGTGGACGCGGAAGAGGGGGAGGGGCGTGACTACCTGCTCGGTCCGGGGACGGGCCTGGTGATGCAGGCGCGCGCCATCCGCCACGACGTGGGGATGGTGGGGGCCTCCCTGAGGCGTTGGCGGGTCGCCGGCGTGTGGGCCGCGCCCATCGGCCGCTACGAAGCGACGACCTACGTCGAGGCGGAGGCCGCGGTGATGCTGGGGAAGAGGTGGGTGCTGGGGCTGCAGGCGCCGGTGGCGGTGCAAAGGACGCAGCAGGCAGGCGGCGGGAACGTCTTCGCGTCGGACGGGTTGAGGCTGACTTTGGGGCTGGCGAGCGACGGAGGGTTCGGCGCCTCGCGGTGAGGGGTTGTGCCAGGGATGGAAAATCAGGGTAAAGAGCCCCGCGTTGCAGGGCAGGTGGAGTGATGAAGCGGACCTTGGACAGACCAGCGTGGGTGAGCGGGGCCATGGCGGCGCTCGTCGTTGCCACGCCGCTCATCTACCGGGCGATCATCCTGTTCGAGAAGCGGCTCGCCGTGGACGCCCAGGACCTGCGCGGCGTCTTCTCGGACTTCGCCATGGGCGGCGTCATCGCCGTGCTGCTGCTGTACCTGGCCACCCGCGCGCGGGTGTTGGCGGCGCTGCTCGCCGGGTTCTGGGTCGTGCTCAACGTCAGCAACTACGAGCACATCCGCATGTTCGACGCGGTGCTGCAGCCGGGCCAGGCGGAGTACCTGGGCGACGTGACGTTCCTTCTGGGCTCGGCGCTGCACTTCACGCACCCGGTGCTCCTGGGCCTGGCGCTGCTGGGCATCTTCGCTTCGGCGAAGTGGTGGGGCGGGTGGACGCCGCCGCCCCGGGTGACGGTGCGGGCGCTGCCGCTGCTGGTGTTGGCGCTGGCGGTGAGCAGCGCGTGGCCGCTGCATGACCGGCACCTGCCCTGGCGGCAGCTGCACGTGCTTTCGCTCACCGCGCGGGAGGCGCTGCACCAGCCGGCCTTCGCGGAGGTCCCCACCATGCGCCCCGAGCGCGCAGCCCAGGTCTACGCGCAGGACCTCTCGGGCACCCCGCGCATCCCGGTCGCTGAACGGCGGCCCAACGTGCTGTTGGTGATGGTGGAGGGGCTCTCCGGTGGGTACCTCGCCTCCAGCGCGCGCTACCACGGCGTGGAGGTGGGCGTGCAGACGCCGCACTTCGAAGCGCTGTCCGAACGCGGGCTCGTCTACCAGAGCTTCCTGTCCCACCAGCGGCAGACGAACAGGGGGCTGTATTCGCTGCTGTGCGGGGATCTGGACAAGCTGGTCACCGAGGTGGCGCGGATGACCGAATACGTGCCCGCCGGCGGCCCCGCGCGCAGGCTCTGCCTGCCGAGGCTGCTGAAGGACGCCGGCTACCACACCGCCTACCTGCAGGCCGCGCCCCTGGTCTTCATGGCCAAGGACCAGTTCATGAGCGCCGCCGGCTTCGCCGAGGTGCGCGGGACGGACGCCTTCGAACGCCGGTACGCCGAGACCGCCTGGGGCATCGACGACAAGGCGTTCCTCGAGCAGTCCGCGGACGCCATCATCGCCATGGACGAGGGCCGCGAGGAGCCCTGGTTCACCGCGCTGCTCACCGTGGGCACCCACCACCCTTTCACGGTGCCGGATGACTTCCGCCCGGAGCTTGCGCCGCACGCGCGCGCGGTGGCCTATGCGGACGAAGCGGTGGCCGGCTTCATCGCCAGGCTGGATGCGGCGGGCGTGCTCGAGGACACCCTGGTCATCCTCACCAGCGACGAGTCCGCGGGGGTGACGGTGGGGGATGACCTCACCCGTTCGCTCAGCCAGAACTGGACGCCCATGGTGGTGTTCGGCCCGGACGTGCCGAAGGGGCAGGTGCCGGAGGTCTTCGCGCAGCCGGATCTGGCGGTGTCGGTGCTGGACTATCTCGGGCTCGCGGACGAGGACGCCTCGCACCTGATGGGCCGCAGCATGTTCCGCCGGTATGAAGCGACGCGGCCCTTCTTCTTCGCCAACACCTACCTGCGGCGCAGCTACGCGCTGGAGGAGGACGGCGTGCTCAGCGTCTGCAACGAACACCTCGTGGGTTGCCGCAGCTACGTGGTGGATCCCGCGCGGCCCTTCGGCCCTTCGCGCGAAGGCATGGCCTGGCAGCGCCAGCGGCTCTCCGGGTGGCGCAGCGTGAGAGAACGCGCGCAGGCCCCGTGGAGCAGCGTGAGCGCCACCGCGCACGCGCAGTAGCCCGACGTGTGCGGACGTCAGCCTCCGCTGCGCTCGAGCGGCAGCCGGACGGTGAAGGTGCTGCCCTGGCCGGGGACGCTGTCCACGCGCAGTTGGCCGCCGTGCGCTTCCACGATGTTCTTCGAGATGTGAAGGCCGAGCCCATGGCCGCGGCGGTCATGCGGGTCCGACTGGCGAAAGCGCTCGAAGATGGTCTGCTGCTGGGCCCTGGGGATGCCGGGGCCTGAGTCGCGGACCGAGAACGCGAGCGTGCGGCCGTCGTCCCGGGCGGCGAGGGCGAGCTCGATGCGCCCGGGGCCGCGGGTGAACTTCACGGCGTTGCTCAGGAGGTTGGTGAGCACCTGGAGGATCCGCCCCGCATCCAGATCGACCTGCGGCAGGTCTTCGGGGGCGTCCAGGGTGAGGGCGATGCCGCGCGCGGTGGCCACATGGAGGAAGGGCTCCACCGCTTCCTGGACGAGCCCCTTCACGTCCGTTGGCTTGGCCGAGATGTCCAGCCGGCCGGCCTCGATGCTGACCACGTCCAGCAGGTCACTCAGCAGCCGGTTCATGCGCCCGGTGAAGCGCCCGATCCCCTCCACGCGCTCTTTGAGCTTGCGGCTGCGCGCATCGGTGACAGGAGGCACCTCCTTGAGGATGAGGCTGGTGCTCAGGACGATCGCCCCCAGCAGGCCTCGAAGGTCGTGGCTGGCCATGGCGAGGAAGTCATCGCGCGTGAGCAGCGCCGCGTCCGAGCCCTCTCGCTCGCGCAGCAGGTCCTCGTCGGTGAGGGTGCGCTCGGACCGGAGGAGCTCTGCGAGCACACGCCTGCGCGCCTCACGCTCGCTCTCCAGGAGCGCGGCTTCGACTTCGCGCTCCTCTTCGAGCGCGCGGTCTTCAGCCCGGCGCTCCCTTCTCAGCGCACCGCTCGGGCCTGCGCCGTTGCTGTCTGCTCGCGCGCGCGCCGTCTCCAGCACGTCGTCGGCGCGGTCCTGCGCCTTCTGGCGCACCGCGTCCGAGTCCTCTTCGATCCGTGCCCGCTTGTCCTCGAGGTGCCTGTCCGTCTGTTCGCGCTCGGTGCGAAGGCTCTCGTCGGTCTGCTCGCGATAGGGCGGTTTGCCGGGCATGGGGTGCCCCGGAGCATGGGGCGCGGCGTGGCTGTGCCCCCCGGAAAAAATGATCGCCGGCGATCAAACTGCCGCAGATCCCACACAAGCGGCGCGGAGCGAGGTATTTGAGGGCTGCTGCATCCCTCGTTTTTTCTCGGAGATAGAAACATGGCGGCAAAAGCCAAAGCAGTGTCCACGAAGGCTCCCTCGAAGTCGGAGCTGATCGCGGCGATGTCGGATGAGACGGGCCTGAGCAAGAAGGAGGTCTCGTCGGTGTTCCAGGCGCTCGCGAACCAGATGAAGAAGAGCCTGGGCAACCGTGGCCCCGGCCTGTTCGTGGTGCCCGGCCTGATGAAGGTCAAGATCATCAGGAAGCCGGCCACCAAGGCGCGCAAGGGCATCAACCCCTTCACCAAGGAGCCCACGGTCTTCAAGGCGAAGCCGGCCCGCAAGGTGGTGAAGGTCCTCCCGCTGAAGAACCTCAAGGACATGGCCTAGGGCCCGTCCCTCGCAGTTCCGTGCGCGGGGAAGGGCGCGACCCCAGGGTCCTTCTGCCGCTTCCCCGCGCACCGCTTTTCCCGCTGTCTTCCGCGGCCTTCGTCGCGGCTCGTCCGGCGCCGAGCCTCTGCGCCGCTTCCCCCTGCTCTCCGTTCGTCGCAGCGCCTGCTTGCCTGGCCCCACGCGCTTCAGGGGGTTGCGCACCGCGGCGCGATTGGGCATAAAGGGCCGGACCCGATTCGTTTGAACTCCAATCATCTGGAGTTCGCATTTCCGGGGCGCGTCCCGCCGGACTCAATGGCGTTGGGCTGCGGCCTGCCACCGATCAGGCGCACAGGACCTCTTGCGTCCGGCGCCTGTGCGACGAGGAGTTTCAATGGAGGCGCAGATCTCTGCCGCCACGTGGGCGCTGTTGCTCATCCCCATGCTGGGCGTGGTCGTGCTCTCGGCCCTCAGCCTTTTCAGGAACCCGGTCCGCGTGCAGGCCCCCCACCCGGAGGCGCAGGTGCGCAGCCCGGGCGAGGGCGCGCAGTGAACACCGCCACCATCGTCACCTTCGTGCTCTACCTCGGCCTGATGCTGGGGATTGGCATCTGGGCGTACCTGCGCACCAGGAACCTCTCCGACTACATGCTGGGCGGCAGGAGCCTTGGGAGCGGGGTGACCGCCATCTCCGCGGGCGCGTCCGACATGAGCGGCTGGCTGCTCCTGGGGTTGCCCGGCGCCATCTACGTCTCCGGCCTCAACCAGATCTGGATCGGCGTGGGGCTGGCGGTGGGCGCGTACCTGAACTGGCAGTACGTGGCCGGGCCTTTGCGCCGCAGCAGCGAGATGGCGAAAAACGCCATCACCCTGCCGGACTACTTCGAGAACCGGCTCGGGGATGGGACGCGGATCCTGCGCGCGGTCTCGGCGCTGGTGATCCTCGTCTTCTTCACGCTCTACACCTCGGCGGGGCTGAAGGCGGGCGCGGTGCTCTTCCAGGGCTCGTTCGGGCTCGGCTACCTGCCGGCGCTGCTGATCGGCGCGGTGGTGATCGTCTCCTACACCTTCATCGGTGGGTTTCTGGCGGTGAGCTGGACGGACTTCGTCCAGGGGATCCTGATGTTCATCGCGCTGATCCTCGTCCCGACCATGACCTTCATCCACCTGGGGGGCTGGGACGCCACCTTGCACACCGCGGCGCTCCAGTCCGGCGCCGCGGATTTCCTCAACGCCTACTACCAGGTGGGGGTGTTGGGGGCGGTTTCGCTGCTGGCCTGGGGCCTGGGCTACTTCGGCCAGCCGCACATCCTCGCGCGGTTCATGGCCATCAAGTCCGAGCGGCTCATCCCGAGGGCGCGCTTCATCGGCATCGCGTGGATGGTGGCGGGGCTCTACGGGGCCATCTTCACGGGCCTCGCGGCGTTCGCGTACTTCAACACCGTCGGCAACCCGCTCGACAACCCGGAGACGGCGTTCATCACGCTCAGCCAGGTGCTCTTCAACCCCTGGGTGGCCGGCTTCCTGCTCGCGGCGATCCTCTCGGCGATCATGTCCACGGTGGACTCGCAGCTGCTCGTGGCGTCCTCCGCGCTGACCGAAGACTTCTACAAGACCTTCCTGCGCAAGGCGGCGAGCCAGCGGGAGCTGGTGTGGATGGGCCGGGCGGCGGTGATCGGCATCGCGCTGGTGGCGGTGCTCCTGGCGAGCGACCCGAAGAGCACGGTCCTGGGGATCGTCGAGTACGCGTGGGCAGGGTTCGGCGCGGCCTTCGGTCCCCTGGTCATCCTCTCCCTGGTCTGGCGCGGGTTGACCCGCCAGGGCGCGCTCGCCGGCATGGTGGGCGGGGCGGCCACCGTCATCCTCTGGCAGGTCCTGGAGGGCGCCACCTCGGTGGAGTTGTTCACCCTCTACGAGCTGGTCCCGGGCTTCCTCGTCTGCGCAGGCCTCGCCTTCGGAGTCAGCCGGCTCTCCGGTGATCCGGCGCCGGAGGTCACGAAGGCGTACGACCGCTTCAAGGCGAGCGCACCGGTCTGAGCTTCAGCCGCCTGCGCCCTTCACTTCATCCCTTGCACTTGAAAGGACCTTCACACCTCCTGATGAGGCACCAACGAATCGTCGTCAAAGTGGGCAGCAGCTCCCTGGTCACCGCGCAGGGGGGCCTCTGCGCCGAGCGGGTGGCCTACATCTCCGAAGAGCTCGCTGCGCTCAGCCGAGCGGGGGCCGAGGTCCTGCTGGTCAGCTCCGGTGCCATTGCCGCGGGCTTCCCGGCGCTGGGCTATCCCGCCCGCCCCCGCGAAACGCATGAGCGGCAGGCGTCGGCCGCGGTGGGGCAGGCGCTCCTGATGCAGGCGTACATCGCCGAGTTGGCGGGCAGGGGGATCACCGCTGCGCAGATCCTCCTCACCGGCATCGAGCTTCACCAGCCCCACCGCCGCAGCGCGGTCGGGCGGGCGGTGGAGGAGCTGTTGGGGCGCGGGGCCATCCCCATCTTCAACGAGAACGACTCGGTGCCGGTGGGCGACGTGCCCTTCGGCGACAACGACCGGCTGTCCGCGCTGATGGCCAGCCTGGTGGGCGCAGACCGGCTGCTGATCTTCACCGACACCGACGGGCTGTACACCGCAGACCCCCGCTGTGACCCGCTGGCCCGCCGCATCCTCCGGGTAGAGACGGTGGACGACGCGCTGATCCGGATGGCCGGCGGCGCAGGGTCGGTGGGCACCGGGGGGATGCGCTCGAAGCTGGAGGCGGCCCGGCTGGCGGCCCACTCCGGGGTCGAGGTCTTCATTGGCAAGGCGGACCGCGCGGGGGACGTCGCCACCGCGGCGAAGGGCCGGGGCCGCGGCACCGCCTTCGCCAGACGGCAGCGCCCAGGCCCCAGCGCTGCGCCCATCGTCCTCCGGGAGGGCCGCCCGCTGCGCGCGGTGGCCTCCTCCGACTGAAAGGAAAACCCTCCATGATCCCTTCTCCGAAGATCGTCGGTGAGGTCCGCGACAAGGCGCAGCGGGCCAAGGCCGCGCAGAAGCTGCTGGCGCTCCTGTCCACCGAACAGAAGAACGACGCCCTGCGGCGCATGGCCACCTCCCTGGTCCGAAAGACGGAGGCGCTCATCGCCGCCAACGCTGAAGACCTGCGCCGCGGCCAGGCGGCGGGGCTCTCCCACTCCTTGCTGGACCGCCTCTCGTTGGATGAAGCCCGGGTGAGGGCGATGGCGGATGGGCTGCGCCAGGTGGCCGAGCTGCCGGACCCGGTGGGGGAGACGCTCGAGCGCTTCTCTCCGCCGCAGGGGCTGGACGTGCAGAAGGTCCGCGTGCCGCTCGGCGTCATCGGGATGATCTACGAGGCGCGCCCCAACGTCACCGTGGACGCGGTGGGGCTGTGCCTGAAGACCGGCAACGCGGTGGTGCTGCGCGGGGGCTCGGCGGCGCTGGCGTCCAACGTGCGCATCGTGGAGGTCCTGCAGGAGGCGCTGGCCCTGACGCAGGTGCCGCAGGACGCGGTGCAGCTCATCCACAGCGCGGACAGAGGCTCGGTGGATGAGCTGCTCACCCTCAATGGCCTTCTGGACGTGGTGATCCCTCGCGGCGGCGCGGGGCTCATCCAGAACGTGGTCCAGAACGCCACCGTCCCGGTGATCGAAACCGGGGCCGGCATCTGCCACACCTACCTGGACGCCGAGGCGGACCCGAAGATGGCGGGGGAGGTGGCCTTCAACGCCAAGGTCCAGCGCCCGTCCGTCTGCAACGCCATGGAGACCCTGCTGGTGCACCGGGAGTATGCGAAGGCGCACCTGCCGAAGCTCGCCGCGCGCTTTCGGGAGGCGGGCGTGGCGCTGCGCGGGTGTGAGAAGGCGCAGGCGCTGGTGGCGGGGATGGCGCCCGCGGCCGAAGCGGACTGGAGCACCGAGTACAATGACCTCGTCCTTTCGGTGAAGGTGGTGGACTCGGTGGACGAGGCCATCTCGCACATCGCCCAGTACGGGACGATGCACTCGGAGAGCATCGTCACCACCAACCGCGACACCGCCGCGCGCTTCATGCAGCAGGTGGACGCGGCGGCCGTCTACCACAACGCCTCCACCCGCTTCACCGACGGCTTCGAGTTCGGGTTCGGGGCGGAGATCGGGATCAGCACCCAGAAGCTCCATGCCCGCGGGCCCATGGGGCTGCCGGCGCTGACCTCCACCAAGTACTGCATCTGGGGCGCGGGCCAGACCCGCTGAGCCAAAGGAGAGACGACGAATGAAGCTGCCCATGGGTGACACGAAGATCTGTTTCGTCGGCGCCGGCGCCATGGCCGAGGCCATCTTCCGCGGGATGATTGGCAAGGAGGTGGCGCGGCCGGAGCAGATCGCCGTCACCAACCGCCAGAACACCGCCCGGCTGCAGGAGGTCCACGCGAAGTATGGCGTGACGGTGCCCGAAGACGCCGAAGCGGCGGACCGGCTCATCACCGAAGCGGACCTGGTGGTGCTGGCGATGAAGCCCGTGGGGGTGGACGACGCGGCGGAGCGCCTCGCGGCCCTGCTGCGGCCGGAGCAACTGGTGGTCTCGGTGATCGTGGGGATGACCACGGAGTCCATCGAGCGGCGGCTGGGCAGGGAGTTGCCGGTGGCGCGGACCATGCCCAACACCTCCAGCAGCATCGGCCGCGGGGCGACGGGCATCGCCTTCAACGAGCGGGTGTCCGACGCGCAGCGCGCGCTCACCGAGACCATGTTCCGCGCGGTGGGCATCGTCGAAGAGGTGGACGAGCCGATGCTGGACGTGGTGACCAGCGTCTCCGGCAGCGGGCCCGCCTACGTCTATTACATGATGGAGGCGATGATCCGCGCCGGGGTGGAGGCAGGGCTCGACGAACAGCAGGCCACCCGGCTCACCGCGGAGACCGTGCTGGGCGCGGCCACCATGGTGAAGACCACCAACCAGTTGCCCCAGGACCTGCGGCGCAAGGTGACCTCGCCCAACGGCTCCACCCACGCGGCCATCGAAAGGCTGCGCGAGCGCAACTTCCAGCAGACCGTGGCCGAGGCCATGGACTGCTGCGTGGAGCGGGCCCGCGAACTGGGGGACATGCTCAAGTAGCGCCGGGCGACCAGGCAGCCGGCCTTCGGACCTCGCAGGCGGCAAACCCGAGCGCGGCGGCGGCGAGGCGGGTATACCCGCCGCTTGAGCCAGACCTTCGACTGCGTGGCGTGTGGCAGGTGCTGCTTCGGGCAGCAGAATTACGTGCAGGTCTTCGCGGATGACGCGGTCCGGCTCGGGCCCGAACGGGTGGCCCGGTACGTCGCCGCGCCGGTGGGGGAGATAGAGGCCAGCGTGGGCAGGCCCGCCGAGCCGCGTCGCTTCATGCGGATGGAGAACGGCCACTGCGCCGCGCTCCAGAACCTCGCGCCCGGCCGCTACACCTGCGCGGTGTACGAAGACCGGCCCCTCTTGTGCCGCGTGCTCCAGGCGGGCAGCGGCTCGTGTCTCGAGGCGCGCGAGCGCCCGTTCGATGCGGCCAGGGTCTTCGGGCCACAGGCGCGCTGACCCGCCTGCTTCAGGGCATCCGCGAGACGGCGTCCATCCCCAGAGACAGCCGCGCGCGCCAGGGCGGCGGCGGCAGCGCCTTCAGGGTGATGATCCGCTCCAGCCGGTCCGTCGTGTCCGGGCGCAGCTTGCCGAAGGCCACCCCGAACGCCGGGTTGAGCAGCCTGGCGCGCTCCGGCGGCGGGACGAACGTCCAGATGATCTCCCCGTACAGGGCCAGGGTGCCGATGGAGAGCCAGATCTCCAGGAGGAACGGCTGCCCGGTGCGGATGCTCTGCGGGAACTTCTCCGCCTCCACCTCCACGCCCACGCCGCCCATGGAGATGTCCCTCACCACGTACTGCGGCGAGTAGGGCGCCTCTTCGGTGCAGCGCAGGTTGAGCGGGATGCGGGGGTGCTTCCGCATCTTCTCGAACTTGTGCGACTCGAAGATGGCGTTGATGAGCGCGTCCAGTCCCTCCTGGTTCCGCCCGGAGTCGTAGCGGATGTGCAGGAGGTACTTACCGCCAACGCCCTGGGTCACCTGCAGCACCTCGCCCAGGACCTCCACCGGTTTGGCCACGCCCTGCGCGAGCAATTCGAAGACGAAGCGGGTGCCGAGCGGGACCTTCTTGCGGCTCTCCAGGGTCACCCCGCCTTTGCCCACCGAGCGCGTGAACTCCGCCAGGAGCGACGAAGCGCTCTTGTAGCTGACGCGGAGTCTGACGGGCTGACCGTCGGGAGGAGCAGGCATGGGGCGGGGAGGAGCGCTCAGACGCCGTCTTTGCGGACGAACTCGCCGGTGGCCTGATCGAGGATCCAGAGCTCGTTGTCGTAGGTGTGCGTCTCGGTGGAGGACTGGATGGAGCCGTCCAGGGTCATCAGGAGCTTGCCCGGCTCGAGCCGCAGGGTCTGGGTGACGTCCATCTTCACCTCGTCGCGGACCGCGCCCGTGTAGTCGAGCTCACCCTCGAGCGTCAGCCCGTAGGTGAGGAAGTCCTCGCCCGCGCGCAGCCCCAGGGTCATGGCCACCTCGCCGTCCTGGGTGACCTCCTCCTGCTCGATCTGCGCCGTCTCGGGGTCGTCCCACAAAGGCTCGGTGCAGCCGTTGAAGCCGAGATCAAAGGTGACGTCGAGCCCGCCTTCGAAGGCGAGGCCGGCCAGATCCCAGCTCACGTTGCCGCCGCGGGAGCAGGACGCCTCTCCGAGCGCGCCGCCCGAAGCGCCGCTGCCATGCAGCGAGAGCAGGCCACCCTTGCTGTCCGCCTGGGTGCCCGCGTGACCTGCGCCCAGCGCCATCCGCGCCGCGCCCTCCCGGTCCAGCTTCGCCCCACCACAGCCCACTGCCAGCACCGCCACCATACAGCCCAGCACTCCCCGGAATCCCACGGACATACGGCCTCCTCGGATGCGCGGTGCGGGGTCGGCCCCCCCGGCCGCTTGAAGGGCCGGGTAGTTAGCCCGCGCCCGGTCGCCAGTCAAAGGGCCGCTGCCACTGGAATTCGCCTCCGAGCGTAAGTGCGCGGAAAATCGAGGCTGAACCCCCGTTCCCTTTCTTGACGGTGGGAAGGCACCCCTCTATTTTCGGCCCGCGTGGCAAGAAGTGGCAAGAAGTGGGGCTGAGCGGATCCCGTGTTCCGAGGCGTCTTCGACCATCAGATCGATGCAAAGGGGCGCACGAGCCTGCCGGCGAAGCTGCGGGACACGCTGTCCGGGAGCTACGACGACCGGCTCATCCTCACGACCGCGCTCGACCCGTGCCTGCACGCGTATCCGCTCCGGGAGTGGGAGGGGCTCGAGGCCAGCCTGGCGAAGCGCAACCCCATGGAGCCGGGCGTGAAGACGCTGATGCGGCTGTACGTGGCGCCGGCGCAGGAGGTCTCGGTGGACAAGCTGGGGCGCGTGCTCATCCCGCCGTCTCTGCGCGCGCACGCGGGGCTGGAGAAGGACGTGGTCTGGGCGGGGATGGTGAAGCTGATCGAGCTGTGGAGCGCGGAGGGTTGGCAGAAGGCCCAGGCCGACGCGCGCGGCGAGGTGGACTCCGCGGAGCTGATGCGGGTCCTGGGAGAGCTTCGAGCAGGCGAGTGACTTTTGTCGGGCCTCCGGCGCCGTGAGCAGGGAGAGGGGCGGCGCCGGAGGCGGTTTTTCAGCAGAGCAGGGAGGGGACATGACGACGTCGATGGCGCACGCGCAGGCGCTGGCGCAGGTGGAGGACTTCCCGGGCCATGACAGGGGCCCGGGCGCCGGGGTGGGGTCCTTCGCGGAGCCGGTGGTGATGCTGATCCTCGAAGGGGAGCTGGGGCTCGAGGACCTGCGCCGGGTGGGCGAGGAGCTCTTCCGGGTCGCGAACCGCGGCATGCGGCAGGTGGTGCTGGACCTGACGCAGGTCAGCCACCTCGACTTCCGGGGGCTGCGGCCGCTGGTGGCGCGGGCCGAGCTCTTCCGGCGCGCGGGCGGGGACGTGAAGGTCAGCGGCGTCTCCGGGTACCTCTTCCACATCTTCCGGGCCGCGGGCGCGCACGACGCGTTCGAGTTCTTCGCCGACCGGGAAAACGCGAAGGCCGCCTTCGCGGCGTGACGTGGGCTTCGAACACCAGACCGTCCTGTTGGACGAGGCGGTCTCACTGCTGCGGCCGGAGGAGGGGCGCGTGATCGTCGACGGGACGCTCGGAGGAGGCGGGCACACCCTCGCGCTGCTGGAGAAGGGCGCCACCGTGGTGGGCATCGACCGGGATCCGCGCGCGCTCGCGGCGGCGTCCTCCCGGCTGGCGGGCTTCGGGGACCGCTTCCGGCCGGTGCGGGGCAACTTCGGCGACGTGGAGGCCCTGCTCGAGGGCGAAGCGGTGGACGGGCTGCTGCTGGACCTGGGCGTGTCCTCGCCGCAGCTGGACGTGGCCGAGCGCGGCTTCTCCTTCCAGAAGGAGGGGCCCCTGGACATGCGCATGGCGGATGAGGGCATGACCGCCGCCGAGCTCATCCGTGAGACCAACGAGAAGGCGCTCGTCCGCATTCTGCGCGAATGGGGTGAGGAGCCCTTCGCCCCGCGCATCGCCCGGGCGCTGAAGGCGGCCGAGCCGAAGACGACGCTGGAGGCGGTGGAGGCGGTGAAGTCCGCGGTGCCGCGCAAGGCGTGGCCAAAGAAGATCAACGTGGCGACGAAGACCTTCCAGGCGCTGCGGATGGCGGTGAACGACGAGCTGGGCGCGCTGGACCGGGCGCTGGAGGCCCTGCCGCGCGTCCTCAGGGACGGCGGGGTGGCGGCGGTGATCAGCTTCCACTCGCTCGAGGACCGGCGGGTGAAGGAGCGCTTCCGCGAATTGTGCGGCCGCTGCGTCTGCCCGCCGGGGATGCCGGTGTGCGGCTGCGGGGCGAAGGGGACGTTCACGCCGGCCACGCGCAAGGCGGTGAGCGCGTCCGAAGCGGAGCTGGAGCGAAACCCGCGCGCACGGTCCGCCAGGCTGCGCGCCGTGGAGAAGGTGCGATGAAGGCCCAGCGCGCGTCCCTCTGGGCGGTGCTGCGGCAGCTGTTGCCGGCGCTGGCCGTCTGCGCCCTCTTCGCCGCCGCGGGGATCCTCCACGCCGGCGGGCGGCTGCTGGTGGTCCGCGCCGGCTACAAGCTGTCGGACCTGCAGGCGGAGAACCGGGTGCTCACCCGCGAAAACGACCGGCTCCGGCTGGAGTTGGCCACCCTCAAGGGCCCCGGCCGCCTGGAGCAGGTGGCGCGCGGTGAGCTGGGGATGGCGCCGCCGTCCGCCAACCAGGTCATCACCATGACGCCCGCGCCGAGGCTCGGCCGCACGTCGCCGAAGGGGACGCCCCGGTGAAGGATCTGAAGCACCGCGGCGTGCCGGACGCCCAGAGCCGCTGGCTGCGCCTGCGCGTGCGCCTGCTGGGCTTCGTGTTCCTCGCGCTGTTCGGGGTCATCTTCGCCCGGGCGGTCAACCTCCAGGTGTACGAGCGGGAGAAGCTCGTCTCGCTCGCGCGGGATCAGTACGTGCGCAACCTGGAGATCCCCGCCCGGCGCGGTGACATCTTCGACCGGCGCGGCGTTCCCCTGGCCCAGAGCGTGGAGGTGGACTCCATCTGGGTGGACCCGTCCTTGTTCGAAGATCTGGGCGCGGCGGCGAAGACGCTGGCGAAGCTGACGAAGACCGACGCCCGCGAGCTCCAGGAGCGGATGGAGAAGGGCAGGAGGTTCGCCTGGGTGAAGCGCCAGGCCCGGCCGCAGGAGGTGGCGGCGGTGCGCGATCTCGGCTGGCGCGGGGTGGGCATCACCAAGGAGCCCCGGCGCTTCTATCCGCAGCGGGAGTTGGCGGCGCACGTCATCGGCATCGCCGGGACGGACGGCCGCGGGCTGGACGGGCTGGAGCTGGCGTTCAACGACGAGCTCACCGGGCAGGCCTCGAAGATGGCCAGCTTCCGGGACGCGCGCGGCCGCAAGCTGCTCACCCAGACCGGGGTGGATGACTTCGAGCGCGCGGGCGCCTCGGTCACCCTCACCCTCGACCGGCACCTCCAATACGTGGCGGAGAAGGCGCTGGGGCGCGCGGTCCGCGAGGCGAAGGCCGCGGCGGGGATGGCGGTGGTGCTCGACCCGCGCACAGGCGAGCTTCTGGCGCTGGCCAACCACCCCACCTTCAACCCCAACACCCCGGGTGACGCGAAGCGGGGAGTGATGAAGAACCGCGCCGCGCTGGACACCTTCGAGCCCGGCTCCACCTTCAAGGCCTTCCCCGTCGCCGCGGCGCTGGAGGAGGGGACCGTCCGCGCGGACGAGACCTTCTCCTGTGAGAAGGGCGCGTGGCGCGTGGGCCGCCACACCATCAACGACACCAAACGGCACGATGTCCTCAGCGTGAAGGGCGTGCTGCAGGTGTCCTCCAACATCTGCACCGCGAAGATCGCCCAGACGCTGGGGCGGGAGAAGACGGTGGCCTACTACCGCGCCTTCGGCTTCGCCGAGCGCACCGGGCTGGCCCTGCCCGGCGAAGGCAAGGGCGTCATCCCCTTCCCCAGGGCGGAGGTCTCCCTGGTCACCCAGTCCTTCGGGCAGGGGCTGACCACCACCGCGGTGCAGCTCGCCTCCGCCTACGGCGCGCTGGCCAACGACGGCGTCCTGATGCGGCCCTACCTGGTGGCGAAGGTGGAGGACCCGGACGGGCTGGTGCTCCTGGAGAACGAGCCCACCGCGCTTCGCCGGGTGGTCTCCGCGAACACCGCCCGCACGGTCATCCACATGCTGGAGAGCGTGGTGGAGCCCGGCGGCACCGCGCCGAGGGCCTGGATGCCGTCGTACCGGGTGGCGGGCAAGACGGGCACCGCGCAGAAGGCGG
>CAZQVZ010000002.1:9061-44490 GCA_964596895.1 uncultured Myxococcaceae bacterium | reverse complement strand
AGATGCCCGGCCTGATGGCGCTCCGCGCGGAGTACGGGACCACCAGGCCCCTGAAGGGCGCGCGCGTGGCGGGCTGCCTGCACATGACGGTGCAGACGGCGGTGCTGATCGAGACCCTGACGGAGCTGGGCGCGGAGGTCACCTGGACCTCGTGCAACATCTACTCGACGCAGGATCACGCGGCGGCGGCCATCGCGGCCACCGGCGTGCCGGTGTTCGCCTGGAAGGGTGAGACCGAGGCCGAATACGAGTGGTGCCTCGAGCAGCAGATCTTCGCGTTCGAGGGCGGCAAGGGCCCCAACATGATCCTGGATGACGGGGGTGACCTCACCATCCACATCCACCAGAAGCACCCGGAGCTCTTCACCGGCGCAGACCCGATTCGGGGCCTGTCCGAGGAGACCACCACCGGCGTGCACCGGCTCTACGAGATGCACAAGCGCGGCGAGCTCAAGGTCCCCGCGATGAACGTCAACGACTCGGTCACCAAGTCCAAGTTCGACAACCTCTACGGCTGCCGCGAGTCGCTGGGTGACGGCCTCAAGCGGGCCACCGGGGTGATGTTCGCCGGCAAGCTGGCGGTGGTGTGCGGCTACGGCGACGTGGGCAAGGGCTGCGCGCAGTCGCTGCGCGGGCTCGGCGCCCGGGTGGTGATCACCGAGATTGACCCCATCAACGCGCTGCAGGCGGCCATGGAGGGCTACCAGGTCTCCACCATGGAGGAGCTGGCGTCCCAGGGTGACATCTTCGTCACCGCCACCGGCAACATGAACGTCATCCGCGGCGAGCACATGACGGCCATGAAGGACCAGGCCATCCTCTGCAACATCGGCCACTTCGACACCGAGATCGACGTGAAGTGGCTGGAGACGCAGGGGGACATCAAGGAGGTCAACATCAAGCCGCAGGTGGACCAGTTCGTGTTCCCCGACGGCAAGCGGCTGACCCTGCTCGCGCGCGGGCGGCTGGTGAACCTGGGCTGCGCCAACGGGCACCCGTCCTTCGTGATGTCTTCTTCGTTCTCCAACCAGACGCTGGCCCAGATCGCGCTGTGGACGGAGCAGGGCAAGTACCCGGTGGGCGTGCACGTGCTGCCGAAGAAGCTCGACGAAAAGGTGGCCGCGCTGCACCTGCAGAAGCTCGGCGTGAAGCTGACGAAGCTGACCCCGGAGCAGGCCTCGTACATTGGCGTGCCGGTGGAAGGGCCGTTCAAGCCCGAGCACTACCGCTACTAGCCACCGCACCGCGCGCAGCACAGGACGCCGCGGGAACCCTCCGCCCTCTCCCACTCACTCGGGAGGGGGGCGAGCGGAGGGTTCACCGCGGCGTTCGTGCGTCCGGAGGCTCGCCTCTTCGCCTGCCGCAAGATGCCCCAGGCGTGCGGATGTTCCCGGTTTACAGGCGCCACCGGGCGATCGATGGTGGGCCAAGAGGTCTTGGGACACGTGGACGTGGACAGCTATCCAGTGCCGAAGGACGAGGCCGCGAGGCTCGAGGCGCTGCGCTCGTACAGCGTGCTCGACACACCGCCAGAGCCCGAGTTCGACGAGCTGGTCCGGCTGGCCTCCCAGGTCTGCCAGTGCCCCATCGCCGCCATCACCCTCGTCGACGACCGGCGCCAGTGGTACAAGGCGCGGCTCGGCATTGGCGCGCCGCACACGCCGCGCACGGCGGATGGGTTCTGCGCCAACGCCATCCTCGGCCGGGAGGTGATGCAGATCCCGGACGTGCGGAAGGACGCGCGGTTCACGGACGCGGCGTCGGTCCAGGAGCTCGGCGTCGGGTTCTACGCCGGCGCGCCGCTGATCAACCGCGAGGACATGGTGCTGGGCACCCTGTGCGTGCTCGACCGGCAGGCGAAGACCTTGACCCCCGAGCAGCTCGACTCGCTGCGGGTGCTGGCCAAGCAGGTGATGGCGCAGCTCGAGCTTCGCCGGCTGGCCATGGTGGGGGAGTTCCGCGAGCGGCTCATCTCCATCCTCAGCCACGACCTGCGCCAGCCGCTGCAGCAGATCCTCCTGGCCTCGAAGCAGGGCCTGGGCACCGTGGCGCAGGCGGACAGCGAGACCCGCTACCTCACGCAGATCGCCATCAGCGCGGAGCGGCTGACGCGGATGGTGCGGGACGTCCTGGACTTCACGCAGACCCGGCTCGGCAATGGGCTGCCGCTCAAGCCGGCCGAGGCGCGCTTGCACGTGCTCTGCCGGCGGGTGGTGCAGGAGTTCGCGCTCTCCTATCCGAACCGCAGCATCGAGCTCGAGCTGACGGGGGACGCCACCGGCCACTGGGACGAAGACCGGCTGGCGCAGGCGGTGTGCAACCTCCTGGCGAACGCGCTGCGGTACGGGTCGAAGGACCAGCCGGTGAAGCTGCGCTGCGTGGGGACCGAGAAGACGGTCACCATCAGCGTCTGGAACAGCGGCCCCGCCATCCCGACGGAGGTCTTGCCCAAGCTCTTCGCCCCGTTCTGCCGGATGCCGGAGTCACCGGAGCAGGACGCGGTGCTGTCGGGGCTGGGGCTGGGGCTGTTCATCGTCCGGGAGATCGCCACCGCGTCCGGCGGCACCGTGGAGGTCCACTCCTCGCCGGAGAGCGGGACCTGCTTCCGGATGGTGCTGCCGCGCAGGCTGCCCATGCACCCCGGCGTGGTCCGCTCGCTGCTCAAGCACTGAGCGCCGCGGGGCGCGCCTGCGCCCGCGTTTGCGACCGCACAGTCGCCCTGTCCGCTCTGCCAGCGTCGAGACATCCGGCCTTGTCCGGGCGCGTCACCGTGCGCACCCCTGAGCACACCCGGAATGTCCACACCAAGGCTCGTCGTCTCCAGCTTCCTGCTCGCCGCGTGGGTGAGCCTCACCGCGTGCGCCGGTCCGAAGGGCACAGCGTCAGGGCCCGTGGTCCGCTCTTTCGACATCGAGGGCGTGGAGGCGGTGGACGAAGGCGAGCTCAAGGGCGGGCTGTACACCCAGGCCACGTCCTGGATCCCCCTGCGCGGCAAGAGGCGCCTGGACGAAGTGGCCTGGCGTGGAGATCTGCGCCGCATCGAGGCGTTCTACCGGGCCCGCGGCTACCACGGGGCGGAGGTGGTGGACGCGCGGGTGGAGCCCGCCGGCGAAGACGCGGTGAGGGTCCGCGTGCGGGTGCGCGAGGGCCCGCCCACGAAGGTGGAGGACGTCCAGCTCGAAGGGCTCGACGAGTTGCCGCCGGAGCACGCGGACGCGGTGAGAGAGGCGGTGTCGCTGCAAGCAGGCGCCACCTTCGACGAGGCGACGTGGGGGGCGCTGCTGCCAGCGCTCGAGCACCGGCTGAAGGCTCTGGGCTACGCCGAGGCGAAGGTCACGGGCGAAGCGAAGGTGGATCTCGCCACGAAGGGCGCGACGCTGGTCATCGAGGCGGCGCCCGGCCACCGCTACAAGCTCGGCGGCGTGGAGGTGGTGCAGCAGGACCCCAGGCGGGTGGAGGCGTGGCGGGTTCGGGAGCAGGTGGAGCAGGCCACCGAGCCGTACGTCTGGTACTCGCCCGAGGCGCGCGAAGAGGCGCAGGCGCGCGTCTTCGACATGGGCGTGTTCGGCGCCGCGCAGGTCGACCCCGGGGAGGGCAACCCGGAGACCGGCACCATCCCCCTGCGCGTGGAGGTGGCCGAGGCGCCGTTCCATGAGGTGGGGGCGGGCGTCGGCTTCGGCATCGAGCAGCTCCGGCAGGAGGCCCGGGTCATCGGCCGCTATGAGCACCGGGACTTCCTGGGCGGCCTGCGCAAGCTCGACCTCGAGGCGCGCGCAGGCTACGCGTTCATCCCCAGCGCGTACACCGTGCTCCGCGGGGACGACGCGGTCCTCCGCGCAGGCCCCATCGGCGGGTTGGAGGCGATCTTGGAGCAGCCCCGGCTGTTCCACCCCAACGTGCGGCTGCGGCTGGAGTCGGAGCTCGAGCGCGCGGTGGAGCCGGCCTACACCTACAACGGTGGGCGGGCGCGGATCGCGGTGCCGTGGCAGCCGCGCACCTGGCTGCTCATCGAGCCGTCCTACAACTTCGAGCTCTACGCGTTGCAGGAGGGCACCACCGGGCTCCGCGGAGACGCGCCGGACCTGCTCTTCGGCTGCGAAGGCACCTGCGTCCTCTCCTATCTGGAGCAGCGCATCGCCTGGGACCGGCGGGATGATCCGCAGGAGCCGACCTCGGGGCACTACCTCGCGCTGGCGCTGCAGCAGGGCGGCGGGCCCCTGGGTGGCAGCTTCCGCTATCTCCGGGTGGTGCCGGAGGCGCGCGGCTACGTCACCGTCCTCCCCAGCCGGAAGCTGACCTTCGCCGGCCGGGTGCGCGTGGGCAGCCTCGTCCCCATCGGCCAGGACGATCAGGAGACGCCCATCGTCGCGCGGTTCTTCTCCGGCGGAGACGGGATGCGTGGGTTCTCCACCCAGCGGCTCTCGCCCATGCGGCTGGTGGAGAAGACCAGCCCGCAGGACGCCTTCAACGCCGAGCCGATGCCGGTGGGCGGCAACGGCCTGTTCGAAGGTTCGCTGGAAGCGCGCTACCGCCTGACGAAGCCCATCACCCTCGCGGCGTTCGTGGACACCGGCTTCGTGACGCCGGAGCGGGTGCCGACGCGCGGGTCGTCCTTCACCGAGAACCTCCTGTGGGCGGTGGGCGGCGGCATCCGCTACCGCACGCCGGTGGGGCCGGTGCGGCTGGACCTTGCGTACCGGCTGCCCTTCGGCCCGCCGCTGGCGGTCTACGAGGTGACCGGCGAGCCGCTCAGCTACGAGCCCACCTCCGGGTGCTTCGGCCTCGGCCGCACGTCCGCTGACCGGGGCGGCGCGCCGGAGGGCGTGTGCTCCCTGCACCTGTCGATTGGAGAGGCGTTTTGAAGCGCTGGTTGAAGCGGCTGGGGTGGGCGCTGCTCGCGCTCGTGGGGGTGGTGCTCCTGGTGGTGGGGGGGGCCCTGGTCTTCCTGCAGACCGGCGCGGGTGGAAAGTGGGCTCGAGACCAGGTGGTGACGCGCGCGAACGAGGCCATCAAAGGCTCGCTCGAGGTGGACAGCGTGCGGCTGCGCGGCTTCACCCTGGTGCTGGAGGGCGTGCGGCTCTTCGATCCTGAAGGAGAGCTGGTGGCGGAGGTGGAGCGGCTCTCCGCAGCGGTGCGGCCAGGGCAGCTGCTCTCCCGCACCGTGCACGTCGAGGCAGTGGAGGTGACGAGGCCCGGGCTGTACCTGGTGCAGGAGGCAGACGGGCTGAACCTTCAGCGCGCCATCGAGCCTGTGGAGGAGAAGCCGGAGGAGCCGAAGGAGGACAAGCCCCTGCCGGTGGACCTGGTGCTCGAGGCCCTGCGCCTCGAAGACGGACAGGTGAGCTACGTCTCGCGCACCGGCGCCGAGCCCTTCGAGGCCGCGGTGGACGGGCTGAACATGCAGGGCCACGCGGCGCTGCGCGAGCGCGGCGAGCGGCTGGAGGCGGGGCTGGAGGTCACAGCCCAGCTGGACGCCCCGGCCAGAGGCCCCATCCGCATCTCGCTGCGCGCGGACGGGCAAGGCGAGACGACGAACGCCGCGGTGGACGGTGAGCTGGCCGGCCTGAGGCTGCGCGCCCAGGCGAAGGTGGAGGGTGAGGAGCGGCTGACGGCGACGGTGGAGGAGCTGGTGGTGCCGCCTGCCTTCGCGCGCGCGTTCAGCCCGGCCTATCCGCTGCGGGTGTCGCTGCGCGCAGAGGGCGAAGCCCAGATGGTGGCGGACGAGGTCGCAGCCGACCTCACCTTCCGCGCCGGCACCGCGCGCATCGACGCAGAGCTCTCCGCGAACCTGCTCGCGCAGCGGGCGGAGCGGGTGGAGGTCCGGGCGAGCGGCATCGACCTGTCGGAGCTCGTCGCCAGGGGCCCGAAGTCGGACGTGTCCTTCACGCTCGAAGGCAAAGGCGGGGGCGCAAGCCTCGAGACGCTGAACGGCGAGCTCACGCTGACGGCTCCCCCATCCCCCATGGCCGGGGAGACCTTCGGGCCCCTCGAGCTGCGGGCCCGCGCGGAGGATGGGCGGCTGGTGCTGGAGAAGCTGGAGGCAGTGATGCCCGGCGTGGCGCTCACCGCCCGCGGCGAGAAGGACGGCGAGACGGTGCGGCTGTACGCGCGGCTGGCCGCCAGGAGCCTCGGCACGTTCGCGCAGACCCTGGGGAAGCTGGCCGGTCCCGAAGGACTCCCCCTCTCCGGCACCGGCGCGCTCGCGCTGCGGGTGGAGGGGCCTTTGGAGGGAGCGGGCCCGAAGCTGGAGGCCACAGGCCGCTTCCCCGCGCTGCAGTACGACGCGCACCGTCTGCGAGACGTCCGGCTTTGGGCGGACGTGGAGGGGCTGCGCGCGCCGCTCGCGGGAGACCTTCGCGTGGGGATGCAGGCGGGGAGCGCGAAGGTGGGCGGGCGGGCGCTCACCCGGCCACGCCTCTCCCTGCAGCTCGCGCAGCGGCGGCTGTCGTTGGCGGCAACCACGCGCGGCAGCGTGCGGCTCGACCTCGCAGGACGCGGCGTGGTGGACGCAGACGGCCAGGGCCTGACGCTCTCCCGCCTGTCCCTGCGCTACCCCGAGGCCCGCTGGGCGCTCGAGTCCGAGGCAAAGCTCCGCTTCGACGACGACGGCCTCCTCGTGGACGGGCTCGCCCTGCGCTCCGGGCGGCAGCGGCTGGCGGTGGACGCCGTACGCGAAGGCGGACGGCTGAAGGCCCGCGGACAGGTGGAGGCGCTGGCCCTGGACCGGTTGCCGAAGGACCTCGTGCAGCTCGAGGTGGCGCTTGCCGGAAGGCTGGACCTGGACGTGCGTGCGGAAGGGCGGGCCTCTGCGCCCGTGGTCACCGCGCGCGGGACGCTCGCGGACGGCCGCTATGGCGAGGTGGGGGACATCGACCTCTCGGTGGAGGCGAAGTACGCGTCGCAAACCGCGCGCGCACAGGGGCAGGTGCGCGCTGGCGCACTGGGCGCAGAAGCGCATCTGGACTTCGACCTGCCCTTGACCGCGCTGCGCACCGGCGCCACGTCCGCGGCCGTGAGCGCGGACCTGGTGTTGAAGGAGGTGGCGCTCGGAGACCTCGCGCGCGCGCTGGGCGAAGTGCCGCCCGCCGAAGGGACGTTCAGCGGCCGGGCGAAGCTCCGGGGCACCGCGCGCACGCCGTCCCTGGACGCGGCGCTGACCGTGAAGGCGCTGCAGGCAGGCGCGCACCCGCCGGTGGACGCGGACTTCACCCTGGAGAGCGGCGGCGGCGGGAAGCTCGAGGCGGCGCTCGTCGCCACGGTGGAGGGCGAAGTGAGCACGCTGGCGGTGAAGACCCCGTGGACGCTGGGGCGGCTGCTGCGCCGGCCGCCCACCGCCGAGCAGGCGATGCGCGCGCCCCTGGTCATCACCGGCACGCTGCGGCGGTTGCCGCTGCCGTATGAGGACCCTTCCGCGCCGCTGGGCGCGCAGGCGCGGTTCGCGAGGCTCTCCGGAGACATCGACGTGCGCGGCGCGGCGCTGGACCCGCGCGGGGAGGTGGCGCTGCGGTTGGAGGAGTTCGGGTTCGGGGAGCTTTCGCCCCTGCGCGCCACCACCACGCTCACGTTGGCGGCGAAGGCGCAGCGGCTGGAGGCGGAAGTGACGCAGGGTGAGCGCACGCTGCTCGTGGCGGACGCGCGGGTGGACGCCGCCCTGAGCGCGCTGCGGAAGAAGAGCGCGCTGCGCAGGATGCCCATCTCGCTGAACCTGGAGGCGGGACCGGTGGCGCTGCCGGATCTGCAGGCGCTGGTGCCGAAGTCGGAGCACCCGGCCGAAGAGTCCCTGCCGCCGTTGCGCGGGCTCCTTCAGGCGCGGCTTTTGGCGGAAGGTACGCTGGAGGCGCCACGGGTGGACGCCGGGCTGAGCGTGCACGGGCTCGGCGGGGCCGAGGCGCCCACGCAGGGTGACCTCTCGGTTCGCTTCGAGCACGCGCGAGGCCAGAGCCAGGTGGGCGCGGACCTGCTCTCCGAGGGCGGTGAGCTGAGGCTCCGGGGCGCAGCCCCCATCTCCCTGTCCCTCTCGTCGCTGGAGCGCGGCGTGGACTTCCGCAACCTGCCGGTGAAGGCGTCTTTGCAGGCGCGCGCGTTCGACCCGTCGTTCCTCTCCGCCACCTCTCCGATGCTGCTGGAGGTGGGCGGCCGCGTCGACGCGGCGGCCGAGGTGGAGGGGCCCATCCGGCTGCCGCGCGTCAAAGGAGCGTTCAACTGGAAGGACGGCGTGCTCGCCCTCACCGGGCAGGGCCGCTACACGGACATCCGGATGCGGGTAGAGGGGACGCAGGACCGCATCGCGCTTCATGAGCTCTTCGCGCGCGGCGGCGAAGGCAGCGCCACGCTCAGCGGCACGCTCGACCGGGAGGGAGACGGCGCGGTGCTGACCGCGTCCGCGAACCTGAAGGACTTCCCGGTGGTCTCGGACTTCCAGCGCGTGGCCACCGTGACCCTGCGGGCCGAGGCGGAGGGCACCGCCAACCTGGACCAGGTGGTCATCCGGCCGCTGCGCATCCCGGAGGCGGTGGTGATGCTCCCGCCGAACTCCCGGCGCGCGCTGCACGACATCGAGCCGCCGGCCAACGTGGCCTTCTACTTCGCCGGCGAGCCGCTTTCGGGCGGCAAGGGGGAGGAGAAGGCGCAGCGGACGGACGGCGCGAGCGCGACCGGCGGGGGCGCCGAAGCGGGGCAGAGCGCGCTGCCGGAGATCGTCGTGCACCTCGAGGCGGACCGGAACCTCTGGGTGCGCGGCGAGGACCTCAACGTGGAGGTGGGCTTCGGCGAGGACTTCCGGGTGGTGATGGCGGAGGCGCCGCTGCTCTTCGGGGAGCTGCACGTGCGGCGCGGGCGGGTGGACGTGATGGGCCGCAGGTTCGACCTCGACCCCGAGTCGGTGGTGACCTTCACCGGCCCCATGATGGCGCCGCGGCTGAACGTGGTGGCCACCCACGAGAACCGGCGGGAAGAGGTGCTCGTCACCTTGCGGGTGACCGGCCAGGGCGAAGAGCTGGAGATACAGCCCTCCAGCGATCCGCCGCTGACCGAGACGGAGATCTACACGCTCATCGCCACTGGCCGGCGCAGCCTCAGGCCTGGCGGTGAGTCCGCCGGCGCAGGCTCTGCCGCCGCCACCGCGCTGGGCTCCCTGGCCACCGCGCAGCTGCAGAAGCAGCTTCGGAACACGCTGCCTTTGGACGTCCTCACCATCGAGCAGGGGGAGGAGGGCGTGGGCACCGCGCGCGTCGAGGCGGGCACGTACGTCAATGACCGGCTCTACCTCGGCATCGCCTCGGAGATCGGCGCGCAGCTCGAGCAGGGCGAGAACCGCAACGAGCTCCTGCTCGAGTACCAGCTGTGGCGGCGGTGGATGCTGGAGCTGGAGTACGGCGACGCGCGGAAGGGCGGCGCGGACCTGATGTGGCGCAAGCAGTACTGAGCAACGCGCGAAGGTGCGGGTAGGCCCCGTGCGGGGCCTCGGGCACATTGGCAGAAGACCGGAGGATGGGATGACCGAGCTGCCGACCTTGACGTTCGACTGGCCGAAGGGCGCGGACCCCGAAGCGCTGCTCTCGCGCGAGTGGCTTCTGACCAACGGGCTGGGGGGCTACGCCTCCGGCACCCTCGCCGGCTGCAACACCCGCCGCTACCACGGGCTCTTCGTTCCCTCCCTCAGGGGCTTCGGCCGCACCGTTCTGCTGCCACATTTGATGGAGCAGGCGTCTGTCGGAGGCGAGGCGCCGCAGCGGCTCGACGCGGAGGAGAACGAGGGCGGCCGGTTGGACTGCGGCTCTGCGGCCCTGCTCCGGGAGTTCCGCCTGGAGGGGCTCATCCCGCGCTGGGAGTACGAGGTGGGCAGCGCGCGGCTCTCCCGGCGGATCCTGATGGTCCACGGACGGAACACCGTCTTCGTGGAGTGGACCCACCTCGCAGGTCCGGAGGTGCGGCTCTCCCTGCGGCCCTATCCGGCGTTTCGCTTCCACGACCGGCCGATGCTCGAGGCGCCGCCGCGGGCCAGCGTGCAGCAGGCCAAAGGGCGCGTGTCGTTCTCGATGCGGGGAGACGCACCGCCGCTGCGGCTGCGGGTCCTCTGTGGGGACGAGGCGGTGCCCTTCGAAGAGTCCCCTGCCGAGTCCGAACGCCACCTGTACCGGGTGGAGCAGCGGCGCGGGCTCGACCACCTGGAGCAGCTCCACAGTCCGGGCCGCTTCGAGCTCCTCCTTCGCCCGGGTGCGCGTGCGTACCTGGGGCTCACCGTGGAGGATTGGGACGCTCTCGAGTTCGAGCCGGGTTCGTTCTTCGACCTGGAGGCGGAGCGGGAGCGGCACCTTCTGGAGCGGGCGCCTGAGCACGCGCGGGCGGGGACGGCGGCGCGGCTGGTGCTGGCGGCGGACCAGTTCATCATTGCCCCGAGCATGCGGCCGGAGGACGAGACGTGGGCCAGCGCCGGCGGTGGAGACGCGCGCAGCATCATCGCCGGGTACCACTGGTTCACCGACTGGGGCCGCGACACGATGATCTCGCTGGACGGGCTGACGCTCCACACCGGGCGCCACCGCGAGGCCGCGGCGATTCTGCGGACCTTCCAGCACTACGTGCGCGACGGGCTTTTGCCCAACCTCTTCCCCGAAGGCGGACACGAGGGCCTGTACCACACGGCCGACGCCACCCTCTGGTTCTTCCACGCCATCGACCGGTACCTCGAGCGGACGGGAGACGAGGCGCTCCTGCGCGACGTGTTCCCCACGCTCGCGTCCATCGTGGAGCACCACCTGCGCGGGACCCGCTACGGCATCCGGGTCGACCCCTCCGACGGCCTCCTCACGCAGGGAGAGGAGGGCTACCAGCTCACCTGGATGGACGCGAAGGTGGACGGGTGGGTGGTGACGCCGCGCCGGGGCAAGGCGGTGGAGCTCAACGCCCTGTGGTTCAACGCGATGCGGCTGATGGAGGGGTGGGCGTCGAGGCTGGGCCGGGACGCCTCCGCCTTCGCGCAGCACGCCGAGCGCGCGCAGCGGTCCTTCAACGCGCGCTTCTGGAACCCCGGCGAGAGCTGCCTGTTCGATGTGGTGGACGGCGAAGGCGGGGGGAGCGACGCAGCCATCCGGCCCAACCAGGTCTTCGCCATCTCCGTGCGCCACCCGGTGCTGGCGAAGGAGCGGTGGCACAGCGTGCTCGACGTGGTGGAGCGCGAGCTGTTGACGCCGGTGGGGATGCGCACCCTGCACCGCGGGCACGGGGACTACCAGGCGGTCTACGAGGGAGACCTGCGCGCGCGCGACGCGGCGTACCACCAGGGCACGGTGTGGCCGTGGCTCCTGGGGCACTTCGTGGACGCCTGGCTCAAGCTCCACGGAGACCGGGCGAAGGCCCGCCAGATGCTCGGAGGGCTGGAGCGCCACCTGCGCGAGACGGGCGTGGGGCAGGTGAGCGAGATCTTCGACGCCGAGCCCCCCTTCCACGCCCGCGGCTGCGTTGCCCAGGCGTGGAGCGTGGCGGAGCTGCTCCGGTGCTGGGAGAACACGGGGCCCACTTCGTAGGAGGTGGGGCGCGGCCCGCTGGCTACGGCAGGTGTCCGTCGCAGGCGGTGCCCATGGGCATCCCGGCGTAGGGGCCGCTGCTGCCGTAGATCTGCGAGACGTTCTGGTACAGGTCCAGCAGGGTCAACGGCCGCTTCGCCTCACCCAGCACCCATTCAGCCGCGTTCTTGCGGCGGTCCACCTTGAGCTTGCCGTCCGCGGCCCGGAAGAGCTCGCCCGCCTCGTCCCGCGCCAGCGCCTTCGCGGTGTAGCCGCGCAGGTCCCCCGGCTCCCCGAGGTAGAGGCGGAAGTCGTCGTTCCCCTCTGGCAGCCGCGCCTGGTCCGCGAGGTACCAGTTGCCGTCGTCATCCCGTGCGAGCAGGTGCGCCTGGCGCTGCCAGCGGACGTCGTACAGCTTCGCCTTCGCCAGGAGCTTCTTCGCCTCGGCGGGCTTCACGGGCGTCAAGGGCACCTGCTTGCGGTCACAGTCCAGCCAGTACTTGCCGTCCCGGTGCTCGAAGTGGCCGCGCTGCTGCCGCTTCCCGCGCGGCTCCCAGAACACGAAGCTGAAGGCCTGCGTGCCCTGGCTGCCGCCGCCGGCCACCCGCTGCAGGTAGAGCGCGTCCTTCGTGCCCGCGAAGTGCGGCCCGGAGATCTCGAAGGGAGAGACGGCCACGTAGCGGCCCTTGCCGTCGGTGAGGAGCTGCAGCTTCGCGCGGTCCACCTGTCCTTCGAAGGGGACGTCCGCGTACGGCGGCGCGAGCGCCTGTTCGGCTGGGGCGGTGGGGAGCGCGGCGGGCTTCGGCGGGGTGACCGCGGCGACCTGGGCTCTGGGCGCGGAGCCGGGGGTGAGGCCTGCGAAGACCTCGCGCGCAAGCTGCGGGAGCTTGTCGAGCAGCTTGTCCATGCCGCCCTGCTCCCGCGCGGAGGCGTGCGCGAGCGCCCTGGCGTTCCGCGCGTCCAGCCGCTGCAGCTGCAAGAGCCAGCTGTTGCCGAGCCGCGACAGGGTCCCGGTCACGATCTGGTCCACGTCCAACGCGCCGGCGATCTCCGCGATGCAGGCGTTGTCGCTGCAGCCCAGAAGCTGCTTCTGGCGCTCCACGCTGAGCACGTCGCTCATCTGCTTGCTGGAGAGCAGGTCCGCGGCCTCCAGCTTCCGGAGCTCCGCGACCAGCGCTTCGCCCACGGACTCCGCGAGCTGGGGGTTCACGCCCTCTCCTTCACCGAGCGGGAGCACGGCGACCTTCGGGGTGGCGGCGAGCAGCGTGGCGGCGGCGAGTGCGGAGGCGATCATCGGGTGGAGTTCTTACTAGACCTGCCGGGTGCTTGCAGGTGTGCGAAGGGGCGTCGGCCGAAAGCCAGCGGGAGCCGGCCCCGCTGCTCAGGCGGCCGAGCGCTGGGCGCCGGTGTGCCGCTGGATGAAGGCCCCCGCTTCGTCGATGGCTCTCTGTGCGTCCGGGGTCACCGCGCGCAGCAGGTGCCAGACGTGCACCATGTCCGGGTATTCGGAGTAGGTGAGGGCGCAGCCTGCCTGCTGGGCTCGGGTCACGAAGTCCCGAACCTGGTCTGCCAGGGTCTCCAGCGCGCCGGCGTGCACCAGGAGGGGAGGAAGCCCCGCCAGGGAGCCGAACAGCGGTGAGACGGCAGCGCTCGAGGGACTCTCTTTTGCCAGCGCGCTCTTCGCGGCCAGCAGGCAGTGCTCCCGCCCCACGAAGTCGTAGCGCGCGTGCGCCTCGAAGCTTGCGCCCGAGCAGCCGAGGTCCACCCACGGGCTGATGGCCACGGCCCCGCCGGGCATGGGCAGGCCTGCGTCGCGAATGGCAAAGAGCGCGAGGAGCACCAGGGTTCCGCCCGCGGAGTCCCCACCCAGGGCGATGGACGAGGCGGCGTGGCCCTGCTCCAGGAGGGAGCGGTACGCCCTCACCGCGTCCGTCACCGCCGCCGGCAGGGGATGCTCTGGCGCGAGCCGGTACTGGATCGCCAACGTCCGGGCGCGCGCAGACCGGGCCAACCCGCCGATCAGCTCCCCGTGCGTTCGCAGCGAACCGAACACGAACCCGCCTCCGTGGAAGTAGAGGAGGACCGCCGAGGAGGCGCCTGGCGGCTCCAGCCAGGCGCCGTAGAGCGGATGACCTTCACCTTCGTTGAGGTGCACGAAGCGCGGGAGAAGTCCGTCCGTGCGCAGGGGACTCATGGCCTCGCCCACGTTCCGCCACCGCACCATCCCAATCTTCGGCATCACCGACCACGAGCCGCGGGTGGCCGCCACCAGCAGCTCCATCTTCAAGGACCAGCTCGCGCGCACCGGCCGTCCGAGCAGCCGCCGCACCAGCGCGCGACACAGCCAGGCCACCGCGGTTCCCACCACCCGGAGCGTGTCCGACAGGCGCGCCTTCGGCCTGGGGAGGGCCGTCTCAACGTCAACGTTCATGGAGGACTCCGCGCACGTGCTGTTCCACCATGGAGCGGAACAGCGCGAGCGGTGACGGCACCTGGCCCTGAACCCAGCCGATCAGCGCCATGTAATAGAAGGAGAAGACCGAGGCGGCGAACACCCCCGCGTCCACGCCTGTGGCCACCTCGCCTCGGCCCCGGGCGGCCTCGACCACCTCCACCACGCGCGCCTGGACCCGCACCACCTGGCTCCCGAACCGCTCCCTCCAGGGGGGCGCGGCGAACAGGGAGCTCTGGAGCAGCGTCCGCGAGAGCTGCGGCCGGGCTTCGTAGTACGCGTAGGCGGGCTCGAAGATGTCCGCCAGCCGCTTCGCCAGAGAGCCGCGCGCACCCCGGGTGACGCAGACGGCGATGGCGCGCTCGAGGTCGTCGTACAGCGCCGCGTGCAGCAACCCGGGCTTGTCCCCGAAGTGCAGCGCCACGGTGCCCACGGCGACCTCCGCGTCCAGGGCGATGGCCCGGAAGCTCGCCGCCTCGAATCCGTCTCGCTCGAAGTGCGCCCGCGCCACCTCCAGGATGCGGCGCTGCGTCTCCTCCTTCTGGGCCAGCCGGGGACCGGGCGGGCGCTTGTCGCTGAACGCGCTCACTGAACGCGTTCAGTATCCGCTTCCGCCTCCGCGGTCAACCTGCTGTAGACTCCGGCCATGGTTCTTCGCTGTGCCCGCTGCGGCGCCCAGTACGCACCCGACGACGTCGACTTCAAGCTCGCGCTCGCCCGCTGTCGGTCCTGCCAGACGGTGATGGCCCTTGGGGGCCGCACGATCCAGGTGACGCCAGCCGCGGCGCCGACGATGGTGCCCGTCGTCTCCCGTCCCGCCACGCCCCTGCCCGAGAAGTTCGAACGGAAGGAGGTGCCCGGCGGCCTCGAGCTGAGCTGGCGGTGGTTCAGCGTGGTGCACGTCTTCCTGGTCATCTTCCTCGTGCCCTGGTTCGGTGGCCTGGGGCTCTTCTTCGCGCTCTCGCTGGCCTCTGGCGCGCCGCTGCCGTTCCTGCTCTTCCCGATGATCCACGTGGCCGCCGGCGTCTTCCTCGGCTGGATGGCGCTGAGCGGCCTGCTCAACCGCACCACCCTCCGCTTCGACGGAGTGACCCTCACGGTGGACCACCGGCCCATCCCCGGGAGGAAGAAGCACCGCCTGCAGCGGCAAGACGTCTCGCAGCTCTATTGCCGGCAGCACACGCACCGCGGCAAGAACACGGTGACGCACACCTGGTCGCTGAACGCGATCCTGGCGAACGGCCGGCAGCTGCAGCTGGTGAAGGGCCTGACCTCGCTCGACCAGGCGCTCTACCTCGAGCACGCGCTCGAGCCGCTGATGGGCATCACCGATGCGCCGGTGGCGGACGAGGCAGGCGGCGCGCTGCGCTCAGCGTGAAGGGATGTCGACGCGGGACGAGCGCACGCGCCTGACCTGGAGGGCGCTGGTCCTCTTCCACGCAGGCGCGGTGGCGCTGGATGCCACCGAGCGCTGGGCGCATCCCTCCCTGGCGATGACCTGGCTGGCGGCGGGCGCGCTCATGGCCGCTGTGCCCGAGCGGATGCTGCGGCTGTTGGTGGTGCCGTGGCTCCTCGCGTCCTCGGTGCCGCTCCTGCTGTGGGCGCCGGAGCTGGCCAACCACCGCAACCTCACCCTGTACGTGAACGCGCTGCTGCTCGTGGGCTGGGGAGGTGCGTGCTGGCGCGCGCGGCGGCCCACGGGCTTCGACGCGCGCGCGGTGGACGCCGTGGCCCCGGCGCTCCGGGCCAGCGTGGTCGTCGTCTACCTCTTCGCCGGCTTCCACAAGCTCAACGCGGACTTCCTCACCCAGCCGGAGGTGAGCTGCGCGGGCTGGTTCGTGGACAAGCTCGCGGGGCAGTGGCTGGGGGTGACGCCCCTGATGCCGGGGTGGCTGGTGGTCGCGCTCGCTTCGTGCGTGGTGGCAGTGGAATTGGGGCTCGCCATCGCGCTGTCGGTGCGGAGCGAAGGCGCCCTGCGCCGGCGTGCCCTCACCGTGGCGTTCGCGCTCCACGCGGCGCTGGCGCTGGCGGTCTTCTACGACTTCAGCGCGCTGATGTTCGCGCTGCTCTGGCTGTTCGTCCCCGCGCCGCTGCTCGACGGTGACCCGCGTCTCGAAAGAAGGCTCGCGCAGGCGCTCGGGCTGGTTCTGGCTGCAGGTGCAGGGGCGGGCGGACTGTTGTGGCTGTCCGGCTCCGCCGAGCGCTTCGTCCATCCACTCCAGGGCGGGGCGCTGGTTCTGGCCGTGCTCCACTGCGCGGTCCCCCTCTGGCGCAGGTGGCGGCAGCGCACGTTCCAGCCCGTCTCGCAGGCGCTGCCGCGGATGCCTCGGGGCCTGTGGGCGGCACCGGCGCTGCTCGCGCTCTTCGCCGGCAGCAACTACCTGGGGCTGCGCACCGCGGGGACCTTCTCCATGTTCAGCAACCTGCGGACCGAAGCGGGCAGGAGCAATCACCTGCTCATCCCTGCGGACCACCCGCTGGTGCTCTGGGACTTCCAGCGCGACGTGGTCTGGGTGGAGGCGCTCGACGAGCGGGCCCGGGCGCGCGGAGAGGTGGCGGTGGGCGAAGGCCTGCCGCGCGTGGAGTGGGTGAAGCACCTGCGCCGATGGCAGGGGAGTGGACTCACAGGCGTGAAGGCCGTCCTGCGCGAAGCGGACGGCGTGCAGCACGCCTACGACGACCTGACCGAGCACGCTGCGCTCGGCCCGCAGCCCTCCGGCCCGTGGGCTTCGCGCCTCCTGGACTTCCGCCCCGTCCAGCCGTCCGCCGAAGCGCCCAACCGCTGCAGGTGGTGAAGGCGTGTCAGTAGGCGACTTGCTGTTGTCTGGGTGGGAGCTCGGGGCGCTTGCCCAGCGCGCGGCGCTCCTCCGGAAGGTCCGCGAAGACCCTGTCCACCAGCGCCTTCAGGCGCTCCGCGTCGCTTCTGAAGCCCGTCTTCTTCACGGGGGTGGCTTCGCCGCCCTCTCCGAGCAGCACCGCGTCCTTGCACGAGAAGCAGAACACGCCTTCTGCGCTGCGCCCCGCTCGCGTGAAGCGCACGCGGAGATCCGGATGGAACGTGCACTTGCTGCCGAGGTCGTCGTTCGACGCCAGAAGCCCCGCCACCACCGTCCGCAGCAGCGCCGCGTCCTTCGGACCCAGCACGCGCGGAGGGGCGCGGACGACCTCTTCGCCCCGGAACGCCGAGTGCATCTTCATCTCCACCAGGGTCACCTCCACCGTGTCCGCCGAAGCAATGAGGGCCGCGGTCTTCTCGCGGGAGTGACGCACCTCCTGCTCTGAAGCGGGCTTCGACGACGTGCAGGCCAGGAGCAGGACGCTGGCGACTGAAAGCAGCGTCACCCGCCCTGAAGGCACACGAGTCGCCGCGGTCACCGACCGGTCTCCTTCGCAGGTTCGGTCCGGGGGGCGAGGAGCGCGGCGGCGCAGGCGAGCGCGTTCATGGCCTGGATTGAACCAGCGACGGCGGCCCGCCTGCCATCGGACATCGGGTTGATGCGAGCGACCTGCTGGATGGCGCGCGCGACGGGGGAGTGGCCCGCGCCCCAGTGGAGGCGTCGCTCGAGTCACGAGGCAGCAGCGGGGGCTGCGCCATGAACCGGGGGACCCTGCCGCGGTGGTGCTGGCCGGAGTGCACGAGGAAGGGGGGGCACAGGTAGACCGTTCCCGCCGGGCCAGGTCCACGTCGAGGGGCCCTGCTCAGCGCAGCCAGTATCCCGCCAGGGCCGGGCGCGCGCGGCGATGCCACCGCGACTACGCCAAGCGTCGATGCGTCAGTTGAAGCTGGTGACGTAGGCGTCGCCGCTCTGGCGGTCCACGATGGCCCACATCCCGTGGTCGCCCTGGCCGTCGGTGTGGATGGAGAAGATCCACGCGTCCTCGGTGCTCTCGCCGGTGGGGAGGTCCTCGTTCACCGGCACCAGTTCCATGGAGCCGTTCTCGAGCAGCGCGCGCACCTCGCGGTCCACCTGCGCGTCGTCGCTCACGCCCATCCCGTCTTCACCGCCGAACTCGCGCACGAAGAGGGTGAGGCCGTACTCGTCGGTGGCGGCGGCGCGCAGCGCCGCGGCGAAGGCGTCCTCGTAGGAGACGGCGCTCTCGCCGTACGCGGCCAGGTGCTCCTGCACCCGCGCCGGGGACGTCTCGTTCTTCGTGGCGTAGCCGCCCGCGTCCACCACCGCGTCCTGCTGGGCGGCGAGGAAGTGGGCGAAGTTGTCGCGCAGGTGCGTGGGCAACCCGCGCGCCTCGGTCACGCTCAGCAGACCGTCCCGGTTCGTGTCCGCGGAGCGGGCGAAGGCCTCCATCATCACCGTGAACTCGCGGGTCAGGTCCGCGGTCTTCACGCTGCCCCAGCGGGTCTTGAAACCAGACGCCGCGAAGTTGTCCTGCAGGTCCGCCGAGAGCCGCTTCGCCTCGGTGGCGGTGAGGTAGGCGTTCCCGTTCGTGTTCGCCTTCGCCACCTGGCCCTCCGCGTACTTGCGGCTGGAAGCGACGAGGTCCGCGATCTTCACCTGGCTGAGCTTGGGCATGGTTCCCGGATTATCGGCGCCAGGGTGGGCGGAGGTGCTCTCGTGTGTGCGCCCGCACAAGTCACCGGAATCCCGCTGGTTTTTCTCGAGCGCTGAGAAAATGCCCCGCCAGATGTCAAGAGCCGATGCAGGGACGGCAGGCGCATCTTCGCGCCGAAGGTCCCCGACACCTGTGCGCGGGGCTGCGGCTCACAGGACCCGCGACTGAGTCGCCTTCCCGGCGGGGGCGCAGACAGTTCGCTTGACGTCTCCCGCACCCGCGCCCACAAACCGGCCAATGGACCAGGGTCGCAGCAAGAAGTTCCGCGCGTGGGCGGCCATTGGCGCGCTGGCGCTCGCCGTCCTCGGCGTGATGGTGGTCCAGCGGATGCGCGGCCCCGCCGTTCCCGCGGTCCAGGTGAAGCGGACGGCGCTGACGCAGCGGGTGGTGGTGAGCGGGCGGGTGACGCCGCCCTCCGAAATCCAGATGGGCTCGACGCTCTCGGGCACGGTCGTGGACGTGCCGGTCGAAGAGGGCCAGGTGGTGGAGCCCGGCGAGGTGCTGCTGCAGCTCGAGGCGGCCGAGCTGGACGCTTCGGTGGCGCAGGCTGAGGCCTCCGTGCTCCAGGCGCGCGCGCGGCTCTCGCAGTTGCTGCAGGTCACCGCGCCCTCGCAGGCGCAGGCGGTCCGGCAGGCGGAGCTCTCGGTGGACCAGGCGCGGCGGCGGATGGAGCGGCTGAGCGCGCTGGAGAAGGCGGGCAGCGTCAGCGAGGCGGACCTGGAGGAGGCACGCAACACGCTGGCGCTCGCGGAGAGCCGGCTGGCAGGGGCGCGCGCGCAGGCATCCTCCACCGGGCGCGCGGGCGCGGAGGTGAGGGCCCAGGAGGCCAGCGTGGCCCAGGCAGAAGCCGGGCTGAAGGCGGCGGGGGCGCGGCGCAGCCAGGCGACCTTGACCTCACCGGTGAAGGCCCAGGTGCTGCGGCGGGACGTGGAGCCGGGAGACTCGGTGGCCCCCGGGCGGACCCTGCTGGTGCTGGCGCGGCTGGGGGCCACCCGCCTGTCCATTGAACCGGACGAAAAGAACCTCGCCTTCATCCAGAAGGGGCAGGCCGCAATCGCCTCCGCGGACGCCTTCGAAGACCAGCGCTTCGACGCGGTGGTGGAGACCGTGGCGCCGTCGGTGAATCCGGAGCGGGGCACGGTGGAGGTGAAGCTGCGCGTCCCCGAGCCGCCGGACTACCTGCGTCCAGAGATGACCGTGTCGGTGGACATCGAGGTGGCGAACAAGCCCGACGGCCTGGTGCTCCCGGTGGAGGCGGTGGGGGACAGCGCTTCAGGCAAGCCGTGGGTGTGGGTGGTCCAGGATGGGCGGGCGCGGCGGTCAGACGTGCGGTTGGGGCTCTGGGGCCAGGGGAAGGTGGAGGTGGTCGAAGGGGTGGCCGAAGGCCAGTGGGTCCTCGTCGAGCCTCTGGGCGTGAAGGCGGGCGCGCGGGTGCGGCCGGTCTCGCAGGAGGGCTGAGGGGTGCCGTTCGAGCTCTTCGTGGCGCTGCGGTTTCTTCGCGAGGGCCGCGCCCAGACCCTGTTGATTCTGGCCGGGGTGTCCCTGGGCGTCGCCGTCATCGTCTTCCTCTCCGCGCTCATCGGTGGGCTGCAGCGGACCTTGATTGAGCAGACGTTGGGCTCGCAGGCACACATCACGCTGCGGCCCCCGGACGAAGCGGCCCGCCCTCTGACCGCGGGAGACGGCGTGCTCCACCAGTTCGACCCGCCGGCCCAGAGGCTGCGCGCCATTGACCAGTGGCAGCAGGTGCTCGGGCTGGTGGAGGGGACCGCAGGGGTGACCGCGGTGTCGCCGAGCGCGGCCGGCGCCGCCTTCGCTGCGCGCGGGAACGCCAGCCGCTCGGTGGTGCTGCGCGGCATCGCCCCGGAGAGCTACGTGCGCATCGTGGATGTGCCGAAGGCCATCGTCGCGGGCGAATGGCGGCTGCGCGGCGCCGAGGCGGCCATTGGCACCGAGCTGGCGACGCAGCTGGGCGTGTCGGTGGGGGACAAGATCCGCGTGACCACGCCGGAGGGCGGGGCTGCGTCCTTTGTCGTCTCCGGCATCTTCGAGTTGGGCAACCGTGACGTGAACGGCCGCTGGGTGCTGGTGCCGCTGCGCGCCGCGCAGACGCTCCTGGACCTGGTGGGCGGGGCCTCGGCCATCGAGCTGAAGGTGGAGGAGATCTTCGAGGCGGAGACGCTCGCGCAGTCGCTCCAGCGGCGCACCGGGCTGGTGGCGGATTCGTGGATGAAGCTGAACGCGCAGCTGTTGGTGGCGCTGCGAAGCCAGGACAGCTCCAAGTCGATGATCCAGGTCTTCGTGGTGCTGGCGGTGGCGCTGGGCATCGCCTCGGTGCTCATCGTCTCGGTGGTGCAGAAGTCGAAGGAGATAGGGATCCTCAAGGCGATGGGGACGCCCACCCGGAAGGTGATGCGCATCTTCCTCCTGCAGGGCGGCATCGTGGGGTTCGCTGGCGCGGGCGTCGGCTGTGCGGTGGGCTTCCTGCTCGCGAAGTTCTTCGAGTCCCTGGTGAAGAACCCGGATGGCTCGCCGCGCTTTCCTGCCGACCTGGGTCCGGAGGTCTACGCCGGTGCGGCCGCGGTGGCGGTGGGCGTGGGCCTCCTGGCGGCGGTGGCCCCGGCGAGGCGCGCGGCGAAGCTGGACCCGGCCACGGTGATCCGCAATGGCTGAGCCCATCCTGCAGCTTGCGCAGGTGGTGAAGGAGTACCCAGGCCCGGTGGTCACCCGCGTGCTCCACGGCGTCGACCTCTGCCTTCGGCCCGGCGAGTTCGCGGCGCTCATCGGCCCCTCGGGTTCGGGCAAGAGCACGCTGCTCAACCTGATTGGCCTGCTCGACCGGCCAACCAAAGGCTCCATCCGCATCGCCGGAACCGAGACGACCACGCTCGACGACGACGGGCTGGCGGCGATGCGCGCGTCCGCGCTGGGGTTCATTTTCCAGTTCCATCACCTGCTGCCGGCGTTCACCGCCATCGAGAACGTGGCCATGCCCATGGCCGCTGCCCGAGGCCGGATGACGGACGAGATGCGGGCGCGGGCGAAGGCGCTGCTGGAGGAGGTGGATCTCGGGGACCGGATGGGCAACATGGCCACCGCGCTCTCCGGCGGACAGCAGCAGCGCGTGGCCATTGCCCGCGCGTTGGTCACCCGGCCGCGGCTCGTGCTCGCGGATGAGCCCACAGGGAACCTGGACACCCACACCTCGGATGGCGTCTTCGAGCTGTTGCGGCGCTTCAACGAGGTCCACGGCACCTCGTTCCTGGTGGTCACCCACGACCCGCGGCTGGCGGCGCGGTGTGACCGGATCATCGAGCTCGTCGACGGGCGCGTCATTCGGGACGAGCAGGTCACCCGCACACGCTGAACGAAGCCGCCCCCGCCCCCCGGACGGTGCCGGGCGACGGGGGCGCTGTTCAAGTTCATCGCTGAGGCGCTACTGGCTGACGGTGAGCTCGAAGCCGCCCACGGCCGTCGTGGTGCTCGAGAAGTAGTCCACCACCACGTAGTAGGTGGTGCCCTGCTGCGCCTCGAAGCTGGCGGTGTCCGGCCGGCCGCTGCCACCGACGTCGGCGTAGGCGACGGCGGAGTCCGGCGCGCAGGCGCTCATCACCACGAAGCCGGGGTCGTAGTTCGGGTCCGGGATGAGGGTGACCGTGGCCGTCCCAGTCGCCGGAGCGGTCCACGCGTAGACCACGTCCATCCCCGCGAAGCTGAAGCTCGAGAGGTTGGTGCCTGCGGCGTTGGTGTAGTGACCGGCGGCGAGCGTGAAGTCGTTGCCTGCCCCCAGCGTCGTCCCCTGCACCGGGGTGTTGGTGGGCAGCGGCGAAGCGCCTGCGCAGGCGTCATACGGGTGGGGCACCGGGCCCATCATCACGTCCAGCCGGTAGGCGCCGTCTCCCGGCTTCGACGCGGTGCTGGTCGAGCCGTCGACGACGATGAAGTAGTCAGCGCCCGGCACCAGCGGGTTGTTCGTCTGGGACGAGGTGACGAAGCCGGCGGCGCTGAACGGCGAGGTCGTCGAGGAGGCGCACGCCCCCTGGGAGGCCGAGGTGTCGTCGGCGCAGGCCGAGCGCATCGACAGAGCGGGGGTGTACTCGTCGAAGTTGAGCGAGCGCACCACCGCCCGGGCCTGGTAGCCCGTCTGGCCGGGCTGCAGCGCCGGGACCGAGAACCGGTAGACGGCGTCTGCGGTGATGGCGCTCGCGGTGCTGGAGCAGGTCACCTGGTGGTCGTCGGTCATCCCGGCGGTGCTGCCATAGAGGGTCGACACGCCGTTGCTGAAGGTCAAAAGCTCTGCGGAGCCGCAGGTCTCATTCGGATCAGGCGTGAAGGGCGAGTGGGTCACCTGCAGATCGAACGAACCCGGGATGTTCCCATCCACCACCAGGTACCAGGTGCCTGCCGGCAAGTCGCTGACCTGCAGCTCCGCCGCCGCGTCGACGGCAGGCGCGGTGATGCAGCCTTCGGTGGTGGCGGTGGTGCCGCTGGTGCACTGGGCCAACTCGCGCACCGAGACCGTCGGCCGGTACCCCGCAGTCCTGGGCGTCACCCGGGCGAAGAGCGTGCCCGGCGTGGTGGTGGTGACCTCGTAGACGACGTCCGGCCCGGTGGCCGTCCCGCAGCCCGAGGCGACGGCGTAGTCGTGCGTGCTGTTGGTGGTGTACCCGCTGAGGTTGGCCGGCAGGAGGAGCGCCTGGGCGGTGGCGCAGGTGTCGTTCGCCGGCATCGGGGTGGGCGGGTTGAGGTTCACGGTCACGCTCACCGCACCCATGCTGGTCCCCACGGTCTCGACCACCAGGTAGTAGGTACCCGCCGGCCGGTCATAGGAGATGACGGTCTCGGTCCCCGCGGTGGACGTGGCGTTCTGACAGGCGAGGTTCGTGGTGTTGGTGCAGGTGCCCTCGCGAAGGTAGAGCACCGGGTTCACCCCGCTGGCGCCGGTGGCCGTCACCTGGATGTCCTGCGCCGCCGTGGTGGTGAGCATGTAGACGAGCTCGCGCGAGTTCGCCGTCGCGTTGCAGCTCGCGGACTCGTCGTCGGTGGCGTACCGGGTGTCCACCGAGAACTGCAGCGGCGTCCCCGGCGTCACGGCGAGCAGCTGCGGCGCGGTGCAGCTCTGGTTCGTGGTGGGCGCGTCCAGGTTCACCGTCACCTCCACCAGGCCGAAGGACGTGCCCGAGGTCTCGACGACGAGGAAGTAGTCGCCTGCGGGCAGGTCCGGGGCGATCAGCGTCTCGGTGGCGTTGGTGCTCGTCGCGTTGACGCAGGCCAGCTGGGTCCCGTCGCAGGTGGCGGAGCGCAGGTAGAGCACCGGGTTCACGCCGGTGCCACCGGTGGCGGTGACGACTACGTCCTGCGCGGCCGTGGTGGTGAACGCGTAGACCAGCTCCCGCGAGTTCGCGGTGCCGTTGCAGCTGCCCGTCTCCACGTGGGTGGCGAAGCGGGTGTCGGCGGTGAAGGCCGTGGGCGTCCCCGGCGTGAGGCTGAGGACCGCGGGCGCCGTGCAGGAGTCGTTGGTCGTGGGCGGGTTGAGGTTCATCGTCACGTTCACCGCGCCGAAGGCCGTGCCCACCGTCTCCACCACCAGGTAGTAGGTGCCGGCCGGCTGGTTGCCGAGGGTGAGGGTCTCGGTGCCGCCGTTCGTCGTGGCATTCACGCAAGCGAGCTGGGTGCCGCCGGTGCACGGCGCGGCGCGCAGGTACAGCGCCGGGTTCACGCCGGTGGCGCCGGTGGCGACGAAGTGGAAGTCCTGCGCCGTGGTGGTGGTGAACGCGTAGACCACCTCGCGAGAGGCCGTGGTGCTGTTGCAGGTGCCGGTCTCGTCGTCGGTGGACTGGACGGTGTTCGCGGTGAACTGCAGCGGCGTGCCCGGGGTGAGGGCGAGCGTCTCCGGCGACGCGCACGACTCATTGGAGGGCGGCGGGGTGGCCGGGAGCAGGTTGGCCGTCAGTTCGACTGCGCCGGCCGCGGTGCCTGCGGTCTCCACGAAGAGGTAGTAGGTCCCCGCCGGCTGGTTGAGGAGGTTCAGGGTCTCGGTGCCGCCGCTTCCCGTCCCGTTCAGGCAAGCCACCTGGGTCCCGCCCTCGCACGCGCCCGAGCGCAGGTAGAGCACCGGGTTCACGCCCGTCGCGCCGGTGGCGACGAAGTGGAGGTCCTGCGCCGTGGTGGTGGTGAAGGTGTAGACGACCTCGCGCGAGTTGGTGGTGCTGACGCAGGTGCCCGCGGTGTCATCCCCGGCGAGCGCGGTGTTCGTGTTCACCGTGGTGGGGGTGCCCGGCACCAGCGCGAGCGGCTGGGCGGTGGCGCAGGTGTCGTTGGTGGGCGGCAGCGTCGGCGGGTTGACCGTCACCGTCACGTCGATGATGCCCCGGGTGGTGTTCCACTGCTCGACGAAGAGGAAGTACTCGCCCGGCTGCAGGTTGAAGAGGTTGATGACCTCGGACTGCCCGGCGACGTCGCGGCACTCGAGCTGGGTGCCGCTCTGGCAGGGGCTGCTGCGGACGTAGATCACCGGGTCCACGCTCCCCTGGCCGACGGCGGCGAAGGTCACGTCCTGGGGCTGCGTGAGCGTGAGGGCGTAGACGAACTCGCGGCCCACGCCTGAGCCGGTGCCGCTCGAGTAGCAGGTCCCGGTGTAGTCGTTGGTCGCGCTCGCGGCGGCGGTGTCCACGCTGAAGATCGAAGGGCTGCCCTCGGCAGGGGTGATGGCGGCGGCGGACGCGCAGGTCTGGCCGGGGACGGGCAGCGTGGGCGGCAGCAGCGTCACCGTGGCGGTGCCGACGAAGGGCGTCGCGCCATAGGCTTCGATGAAGAGGTAGTAGTCGCCCGGCTGCAGGTTCACGAGCGTGCGCGTCTCCATCACGCCGCTTCCGGTGGAGTCGGCGCAGGTGAGCTGGGCGCCGGTGTCACACGGCGCGGTGCGGACGAAGAACACCGCGTCGTGGCCGCTGCCGCCGGTGACGTCGATCTTCACGTCCTGCGCAGCGGCGAGCTGCAGGTGGTAGACGAGCTCTTCTCGCGCGGACGAGCTGCCGCAGGTGCCGGCGTAGTCGTGCGCGGCGCCGGCAGCGTTGACGGGGAAGGTGCTCACCGTCTGCCCGGCCCCAAAGGCGATGGGCGCCGCGGTGGCGCAGGTGTCCGGGATGGAGACGCAGGTGTTGGTCTCGCAGCGCTCATTGGCGGCGCACTGGCCGTCGGTGAAGCAGTCCACGCAGGCGCCGCCGGTCACCGCGGTGTCGCACACCTGGGAGGTGGCGGCGCAGTGGGTGTCACCGGTGCAGGTGACGCAGGTGTGGGTGGCGGTGCTGCAGGCGGGGGTGGCGCCGCTGCACTCGGCGTCGCTCAGGCAGGCCACGCAGGTGGTGGTGGCGGTGTCACAGGTGGGGGTGGCGCCGCCGCACTCCGCGTCGCTCAGGCAGCCCACGCAGGCACCCGCGCCGCCGTTGGCGCCCTCGTCACAGATGGGCGTGGCCCCCGAGCAGTCCCCGTCACCACGGCAGGTCACGCACTGGTTCGAGCCTTCGTCGCAGACCGGCGCCGCGCCGCCGCAGTGGCTGTTGGTGGTGCAGCCCACGCAAGCAAAGGTGGTGGTGTCACACACGGGGGTGGCCCCGCCGCACTCCGCGTCACCGAGGCAGGCCACGCAGGCGTTCGTCGCCGCGTTGCAGACCGGCGTGGCGCCCGAGCAATCTGCGCTGTCCACGCAGCCCACACACGCGCCCGCGCCGGCGTTGGCGGCGGTGTCACACACCGGGGTGGCGCCGGAGCAGTCCATGTCCCCACGGCAGGTCACGCAGCTCCTCGAGGTGGTGTCGCAGACGGGGGTGGCGCCGCTGCAGTGGACGTTGGAGTTGCATCCCACACACTGGTTCGTCGCAGGGTCACAGGCAGGGGTCGCGCCTGAGCACTGCGTGTCCGCGAGGCAGCTCACGCAGGTGTTGTTGGTGGGATTGCAGACGGGCGTTGCGCCCATGCAGTCCGTGTTGCTCACGCAGCCGACGCACGCGCCCCGGCCGCCGTTCGCCTCGGCGTCACAGACGGACTGGCCGGTGCAGCCTTCGGCGCCCGTGCAGGTCACGCAGGTGTTGTTGGCGCAGTAGGGGGTGGCGCCGCCGCACTGCTCGTTGCCGGTGCACTCCACACACGCGCCCGCGCCGCCGTTGGCCTGGGGGTCACACAAAGGCGTGTCACCGCCGCACCCTTCGGTGGCGGTACAGGTGACGCAGGTCACGGTCGTGGGGTCACAGACCGGCGTGGTCCCGCTGCAGGCGGGGTCGCAGGCCCGTTGCTCGCACTGGCCGTTGTCCGGATTGCAGGCTTCGTTGGCGGGACAGGTGACGTCTGCGCAGAGGTCTTCCCCGGCGTCCGGCGTCTGTTCGCCGCCGCCACAGGCAGCCAGACCGAGAACCGCCACCGCACCGATCGCTGCGACCAGCGTTCGGGGAATTCGTATGAATGCAAACATTATTGACCCTCCAGGAGCAACAGGCCGAGCAAGCGGCCGTGTGGCTGTAGAGGGAGGGCGAACAAAAGTCAAAGTCGCGACAATTTTGCGGGCGGGTCAAAAGAGACTCGCGTGAACGGCGCAAGCCACGCCTTCGACGGTTCTGCTTCGCTCTCGGAGGAAGAGGCGCCGGGATGAAGGGCCTTTGACCTTCAGAGCTCCAGCGCCCACAGGTCGGGGTAGATGCCGGCCTCCGAGTTGCCGAAGCCCATCAACATCCGCCCGCGCTTCGCGTCAAACAGCGCGGCGCCAGAGGTCCGGGCGGGTGGGGTGCCGGTGGTCTCTACCGCGTGCCACGCCTCCTCGCCGCGGGTGAGGTCCAGCGCGATGAGCCCCACAATCGCCGTCTGGCCGGTGGTGGTGCCGCCCCACACGAACAGCCGGTGGTTCAAAGGGTCGATGGCGAAGGCCGCGTTCCGCCGCGCCGGCGCGATGGGTGAGGCGTCGAAGAGCTTCTCCCAGCGCGGCGGGCTCTCGGAGAGCTCCAGCGCCCAGGTGTCACCGAGCGTCGAGCCCGAGGTGTCTCCCCCGAAGAGGATGAGCCGGTCGTTGCGCGCGTCGTAGCCGAAGGCATGGCCGTTGCGGCCGGACGGCGCAGGCCCCGGCGCCACCGGCACCACGCTCCAGGACCCGTTCTGCAGCGCGCGGAGCTCGCAGTGGTAGCCGGTGGTGGAGTTGACGCCGCAGAAGGAGAGGAAGCGCTCCCGCACCGGGTCCCAGATGAGCCCGGGCTGGTAGTCGCCCCGGCCCAAGGGAGTCTCGGCGGTGAGTGAGGTCCAAATCTCCGCTCCCCTGGCGTAGGAGATCCGGTGCAGCGCGTAGGGCGTCTCGTAGTTCGGGCCGAAGCCGCCCAGGTACAAGGCCGCGCCCGTCCCCGGCTCCTGCGCGAGCCGGCCGCCGGTGAGCGCCGGCGCAGCGCCAGCCGGGGACAGCTCCGTCCAGGTCCCGGTTTGCAGCGAGAGCTCCCACAACTCGAAATTCTGGGTGAACTGCTGCGGCCGGTACACGAAGCCGCCGAAGAGCAAGAGCCGGTCCGGGTCCGCTTCGTCCATCCACCAGGAGAAGTACTCGCGCGCCAAAGGCCCGTCCTGGCCCTCCTGCCACTGCGCCGCCCGGGTCCACGGCAGGGCCTCCACCTCGACGTGCACCGGGTGCTCCGTGTGCTGCCCTGCGCAGGTGACGCGGACGGCGTACTGCGCCTGCGAGGTGCCGTAGGGGAGCCGGACGCGAAGCTCGCGCGCGTCGAGCGAGACCTCGTCCTGGAGGCTCACCGCGCGGGTCAGCGCCAGTTCGCTGACGTCTGCGCCGACGTGGAAGGGCAGCGCGAGGTGGGCCCCCTGTCGTCCCTTCGGCGCCGGGTCCGTCAGGGAGAACGCGCAGTCCGGCAGGCCCGCGTCCGGCGGTGGCAGCTGGGACGTGCCGCCGTCGTTGCCAGTGCCCGAACCTCCACAGGCAAGGAGCGCGACCGGCAGAAAACTGGCGAATCCGAGCGGGAGCGAGCGCATGCGCCCGGTGGTTGCAATCACTGTGCGCGGTGAACTGACGCGCAATGCCGCGATGGGCACCGCCGCGAAGGCGTCCCTCGTGGTCTGCGGCGTCATGTGCGAGCACCGCCAGCGCAGCGGGGGCGTCCCACGCGAGGCGGGTGGTGCTGCGGCAAAGGAGTGACGACTGGCAGGGTGGCCGCGACGTCTCAGGGGGTGACGTCTACGTGCTCTTGACGCGCACGCAGCTCGAAGAGCCCGGGGCGACTCGGGAGCGCGCGGCTACTCCGCCCCCGTCCACGGTGCCGGCACTGCCAGGGACGCGCGGCCACGGAAGCAGGCGCGGACCTCCAGCCGCCAGGCGTGCGCCGGCAGCGTCCCCTCGACGTGGGTCTCCACCTGGACCTGCCCACCGTCGAGCAGCTCCGAAAGGTCGGTCCGCTCCGGCGGCACGAGGATGAGCGGCGCGGTGACGGTGTCGGACGCAAGGAGCTGCGCGAGCGTGACCGGGTGACCGTCCAGCGTGGCGGTGATCTCGGCGGCGCGGAGGAAGTCTGGCCTCACCGCCCCTTCGGCCGAGAGCTCCACGCGCACCAGCGAGAGGTCAACCTCCGACTCCACCGCCGGGTTCACCTGCGGCGCCTTTGGGAGCGCCCAGTCGTCCTGGAACGTGAGTGCCTCAGGCCCGCCTTCGGGTGCGGCGGGCACCTCGAAGCGGTTCATGACCTGGCACCACTCCTCCACGGCGAGGTCCGCCTGAAGGAGGGGACCGCAGCCCAGAGCAAGGGTGGCGAGCGCGGAGGAGAGCAGAGGCGTCTTCATGGCATGAGCACCACGAACCCGAGCTGTGCGGACGGGCCGGTGAGGTGGAGGAGCGGCGGCCTGGCAGAAACGGACGTCGCCCCGAAGAGCTCGCGCGCGGCGTCCTGCATCGCCGGGAGGCGGGCGCGGACCCGGGTCGCACCGAGCCGCACGAAGAAGGAGAAGCGCTCCGGGCGTCCCAGCTCCAGGCCCAGGTGGGCGCTGGCGAAGTCGTAGCTCACCTTCGACGCCAGCGTGGCCGCGGGGCCCGCGGTGCCGTTCTGGAGCCGGAACAGGCCGCGCATGTCGCCGTCGTTGAAGCGGCCGACGTGTGCGGACAGCGTGGGCCGGGCAAAGGTCTGCAACGGCGAGAGCACCAGCCCCGCCCGCGCGCCCATGGCGAAACCATTGGTCGCGGGACCGAACTGCAACCGCACCGCACGGATGGGCCGGACGACGACGGACGCGCCGACGCCCTCGGGGATGCCGGCCTCGAAGGCGAAGCCCACGCGGCGAGGGGCCTCCACGCCCGGCGAGGGAGCGGTGGCGAGCAGTGAGGCAGTCAGAGCGGCGGCGGTGAGGAGCATTCCGGCGCCGCGACAGTGCAACCGCGGGGCCGTACCTGTTCTCAGAGGGAAGCGCGCGCTGCGGCGCCGGGTCGCGGGTCCGGGGTGGGTCGCCGCGAACCCGGCTCGAGCCGTCCGGGCTTCAGGCCGGCGAGCGGCGGGGACCTCGCGGCATCTCGACGCCGAAGCACCTCTGCGACGAATGCCTCCTCATCCGCCGGGCGCTTGAAGCTGGAGCGCGGCACGACGCGCGCGCCCAGTGACGAGACGTATTCGAACAGGTACCCACGCACGACGGGCCGGGCGGGTGATCTGCCACCCGGCCCGGCCCGCTCGCTTCCTGCAATGCGATGCGTGCGACGCGGCGACCTAGTGGAACTGCTCCTTCTCGGTCGACTCGTTGAGCGCCGTGGTGGAGGACGCGCCGCCGGAGACCAGCTGGGTCACCTCGTCGAAGTAGCCGGTGCCCACCTCGTGCTGGTGCCTGGTCGCGGTGTAGCCGTTCTTCTCCGCGTCGAACTCGGCCTGCTGCAGCTTCGAGTACGCGGCCATCCCGCCCTTCGCGTACTCGCGCGCCAATTCGAACATCCCGAAGTTCAGCGAGTGGAAGCCGGCCAGGGTGACGAACTGGAACTTGTAGCCCATGGCCCCGAGCTCCCTCTGGAACTTCGCGATGGTCGCGTCGTCGAGGTGCTTCTTCCAGTTGAAGGAAGGCGAGCAGTTGTACGCGAGCATCTTGTTGGGGAACTCCTTGCGCAGGGCCTCGGCGAACGCCTTCGCCTCCTCGAGGTCCGGCGTGGAGGTCTCGCACCACACCAGGTCCGCGTACGGCGCGTAGGCCAGCCCCCGGGCGATGGCGGTCTTGATGCCGCTCTGGATGCGGAAGAAGCCCTCCGGGGTCCGCTCGCCGGTGAGGAACGGCTTGTCCCGGTCATCCACGTCCGAGGTGATGAGCTTGGCCGAGTGCGCGTCCGTCCGGGCGATGAGCACCGTGGGCGTCCCCATCACGTCCGCCGCCAGCCGCGCGGCGATGAGCGAGCGGATGAACTGCGCGGTGGGCAGCAGCACCTTGCCGCCCAGGTGGCCGCACTTCTTCTCGCTGGAGAGCTGGTCCTCGAAGTGAACGCCGGCGGCGCCGGCCTCAATCATCTGCTTCATCAGCTCGAAGGAGTTCAAGGGCCCGCCGAAGCCGGCCTCCGCGTCCGCGACGATGGGCGCGTACCAGTAGGTGCTCTTCTTGCCCTCGCTGAAGTCGATCTGATCTGCCCGCTGCAGCGCGGAGTTGATGCGCTTGACCAGGTTCGGCACCGAGTTGGCCGGGTACAGGCTCTGGTCGGGGTAGGTGTTGCCGGAGAGGTTCGCGTCCGCCGCCACCTGCCAGCCGGAGCAGTAGATGGCCTTGAGGCCGGCGCGGACCATCTGCACCGCCTGCTGCCCGGAGAGCGCGCCCAGCGCGGGCACGTAGGCCTCGTTCCGGAGCAGCTCCCACAGCCTGCGCGCGCCCACGTTGGCCAGGGTGTGCTCAATCTTCAGAGAGCCCCGAAGACGCTCCACGTCCGCCTGCGTGTACGGACGGGTGACGCCCTCCCAGCGCTGATCGGAGAAGGTCTCCACGGGGTGGGTGTCGTTGGTCGTCTTGTCTGCCATTGCCTTCTCCTTCATGGGGGTTGGGAACTACTCGGTGAGCGCTTCGTAGGCGGGGAGGGTGAGGAACTCTTCGAACCGGTCCGCGAGGCAGAGCCGCTCGAAGATCTGCCGGGCCCGGGCGTAGTGGCCGGCCTCGAATCTCTCGGGGCCGACCTCCGCGCGGATCTTCGCGAGTTCCTCGTCGATGACGCGGCAGAGGAGCTCCGGGGTGACGGTGCGGCCATCCTCCAGGGTGGCGCCGAAGCGGACCCACTGCCAGAGCTGGGCGCGGCTGATCTCCGCGGTGGCCGCGTCCTCCATCAGGTTGTGCAGGGGCACGCAGCCGAGGCCCCCGAGCCACGCCTCGAGGTACTGCAGCGCCACGTCCACGTTCTGCCGCAGGCCGGCTTCGGTGCGGGTGCCCTCGGGCGGACGGAGCAGATCGTCCCGGCCCACCTTCACGTCCAGCCGCTTGTTGTCGAGCTGGTTGGCGCCCTTCATGTGCGCGTCGAAGATCTCGCGGGCGAGGGGGACGAGGCCCGGGTGCGCGACCCAGGTGCCGTCGTGGCCGTCCTTCACCTCGCGCAGCTTGTCCTGCCGCACCTTCTCCAGCGCCGCCTCGTTGGCCGCGGGGTCGTGCTTGATGGGGATCTGCGCCGCCATCCCGCCCATGGCGTGCACGTTGCGGCGGTGGCAGGTCTTCACCACCAGCTGCGTGTACGCGCGCATGCACGGCTGGGTCATGGTCACCTGCGCCCGGTCCGGCATCAGGTACGCGGGGTCATGGCCGAGCCGCTTGATGAAGCTGAAGATGTAGTCCCACCGGCCGCAGTTGAGCCCCGCCGAGTGCTCGCGCAGCGCATGGAGGATTTCGTCCATCTCGAACGCCGCGGGCAGGGTCTCGATGAGGACCGTGGCCTTGATGGTCCCGCGCGGCACGTCCAGCCGCTCCTGCGCGAAGACGAAGACGTCGTTCCACAGCTGCGCTTCGGTGTGGCTCTCCAGCTTGGGCAGGTAGAAGTACGGGCCGCTCCCCTTCTGCAGGAGCGCCTTCGCGTTGTGGAAGAAGTACAGGCCGAAGTCGAAGAGCGCGCCGGGGACGGGCTTTCCATCCAGGAGCACGTGGCGCTCCGGCAGGTGCCAGCCGCGCGGCCGCACGAAGAGCACCGCCGTCTTCTCCCCGAGCGCGTACGCCTTCCCGGTGGGCGCGGTGAAGGAGATGGTCCCGCGCACCGCGTCCCGCAGGTTGATTTGTCCCTGCACGCAGTTGTCCCAGGTGGGCGCGTTGGCGTCCTCGAAGTCCGCCATGAAGACGTTGGCGCCCGAGTTGAGCGCGTTGATCACCATCTTCCGGTCCACCGGGCCGGTGATCTCCACGCGCCGGTCGAGGATGTCTCCTGGCAGGGGCGCGACCGTCCAGTCGCCCTCCCGGATGGCCTTGGTCTCCGGCAGGAAGTCCGGCTTCTCCCCCGCGTCGAACTTCGCCTGCCGCTCCGCGCGCTTCGCCAGCAGCCCGGGGACACGCCCGCCGAAGCTCCGCACGAGCGCCTCCACGAACGCCAGCGCGGGCGGCGTCAGGACCTCTTCGTAGCCCTGCGCCACCGGGCCGGTGAGCTGGAGTCCGTGGGGGGCTGTCGAGGGCTGGGACATCGTGACGCTCCGCGTTAGCTCGGGGGTTGCTAACCAATGGCCATTGAATCTGTAAAACGCAAGCTGCCCCCTCAGGCAGAGGAATGACAGCACGCTATGTCGCAGTACGTCAACCAGTCGACGCGAGCGCTTTGTAAATCTGTTGATGGATTGGCCGCATGGCTTGTCAAAGCCCGCGGAATGCCGACGGAATCACGGGCGGAGAGCAGGATGTGCACGCCGGCCGAAGGCGCACGCGGGGTTTCCGGATCTTGACGTTGGCAACGTGCGTCAGGCGACTTGCGCTGGGCCGCGGGATTTCACCCCGGCGTCGGCGGGCGAAATCGCGCCTGGGGCCCAAGGTGGCTCGTAGAGCCGTCCCGAGGTCGAGGCCGTGCATAAGCAAGCCTGCGGGAGATGCCCCTGTGGGCTCCTGGGCGGCCCCTGGGGACGCGGGCGGTGGCACCGCGAGCTCTCGACCGGTCGAACACCTCAGCGAGGACTTCCGGCACCTCTGCCGTCGCGAGCGCCTGCCGCACCTGGTGCGGATCCGCATGCCCGGCCTGAAGCAGGTAGCGGATGTCTCGAAGTCGCCCTCGTCGCCCGGGCCGAGCCTGGCGTCGAGTCGGCGTGCTCCTTCCGCGCCTCCAGCCACAGGCGGCTCGCGTCGAGCTCGCCGGCCTGGATGATCCGAACGACCAGAGTGAAGAGCCGAACGTCCAGTGGACCATGCAGCATCAGCAATGCGGCGATGAGGGACTCGTCCGACAGTCCAGCCGTCGGTGTGCGCTCAGCGACGTGCGCCGCCGTGACGCCGAAATGACCGCGGACGTTCGCCAACCTCCACCAGCCAATCGATCAACGGCCGGTCCCCCGCCTCGGTGCTCCACCATGTCGACGACGACGGGCGGCCTTTGTGGTCCTGCGAGCTGCCGTAGCAGACGGAGAGTTTGCTGGGCCTCCACCAGGGCCGCGGGTTCTTCGCTCGAACGGCTGATGACGGCTCCCGCGGCCCCCTGGCGGTGGAGCTGCCCGGACTGGACCTGGCGAAGGAGGGGTGGCTGACGGAGTGGGGCGACCCGGAGCACCGGCGCCGCCCCAGGGTCGCACCTTGAGCGGCTGGGACTAGGACCGGGTCGCGGCCTGGCGCAGCTCGCGCTCTGCCTGCAGCCAGTCGGCGGTCTCGAAGCCGTGCACGTGGCCGCGCGCGCAGAACAGCTCATAGGCGCGGCGGGCGATGAGCTCGTGCGGCACGTTCGTGGCGGCCTGGGTGGTGGTGGCGGTGGCCACGGCGGCCTCGGTCTTCGCGGTCAGCGCCGGCGCGGTCACCTGGGCAACCGGCGCGGGCGGGGCGGTCACCGCGGCGACGGCGGTCTTCTTCGTCGAGGTCTTCTTCGCGGCGGTCGGGGTCTTGCGAGCCATTCCTGTTGTCTCCTGTAGCGGTGGGACGTCGCGCACGTCTGTATCCGCTGCAGCGCCCAGCTCAACTTTTCGCCCCCTGTCCCGCGGTCGCAAAGGGCTGCTACGGGGCCAACACCTCGAGCATCGCCGGCACCTCATGGGTGGGCGCGGCGATGCTGCACCGCGCCCCACCGTGCACGAGCCCCACCACCTTCATCGTCACGTCCACCACCGGCGCGCCGGAGTCCCCGGGCGTCCCGCGCAGGCTGGTGAAGAGCGCCTGCGGCACCCCCGGCAAGGAAGGACAGGGCCCGAGCCGCTCCACCTGGATGACCTGCATCCGCTGCCCGCGGTCGAACCGGCCGGCGAAGAAGCCGCTGGTGCCGGGGACGGGCAGCACGTCCGCGAAGGGCAGGCCGTCCAGCGTGATGGGCGCCTCGAGGTAGAGCACTGCGATGTCCGCCTCGCGGTCCACGTGCGCGACCTCTCCCAGCGCAGGCGTCCCGTCGAAGAGGGTCAGCGGCACCACGTCCTCATGGTCCATCAGGCAGTGCGCGGCGGTGACGACGTGCAGCCCGCCTTGCGCCACCACGCCCGCGCACCGGTCCGCCACGGTGACCGTGGCCATGGCCAGGGCCTCTTCGTCCTGCACCGGCGCTGCGTCCACCCGCGCGCAGCCGGCCCACATCCCCATCGCCAACGACAACGCCCCCGCCAGTGCCCAACGCGCCATGTGCCCGTCCTCCAGGAGGTGACGGTGCGCACCGTGTTCCCACGGCCAAAGCAAGCCCCGGCCGGCCGAGCGAAGAGCAGGCGAAGGGGCGAGGCGGGTTGACGCGCGCCCAGGTGGTCCTGACGGCGCGCCCAGGTGGTCCTGACGGCGCGCCCAGG
>CAZQVZ010000002.1:0-8961 GCA_964596895.1 uncultured Myxococcaceae bacterium | reverse complement strand
GCGCGCGCGGTGGTCCTGACGGCGCGCGCGGTGGTCCTGACGGCGCGCGCGGAGGCCCTGACGCCGTGCGCAGACGGCGCTGCCTACCTCCGGCGACGGCGCACGAGCGCACCCACCGCCAGCACCAGCGGCAGCAGCGCCCCTGCGGCGCCGCCCCCGGAGGCCTGCGCCATGCAGCCGCAGCCCACGGTGCCCGCGTCCTTCGGCTCCACGGCGATGACCACCTCCGCAGGCTCGCTGGAGCGCTTCCCGTCGGAGACCACCAGCTTGAACCGCAGGGCCGTCGCCTCCTCCACCGCGGGGGCGAGGAACGTGACCTGTGCACCCTCGCCGTCCACGGTCACCTGGGGCCCCGCCACCTGCGTCCACTCGAAGGAGACCAGCGCGTCGCCGTCCGGATCGTGGCTCTCGCTCCCGTCGAGCAGGACGCCGGCGCCGGGCCGGACACTCTCGGGCGCGGTCACCTTCGCCACCGGCGGGTGGTTGGCGTTCACCACGGTCGCCTTCTGCTGCGCGCGGATGGTGACGATGCCGTCCGACACCGCCACCTCGAAGGTGAGGGTGCGCTCCCCGCTGACCTCCGGTGCGACGAACGTGGCCAGGCCGGAGCCGTCATCCGAGAGGGTCACCGGGATGCCGTCCACCTGCGACCAGGTGAAGGTGAGGGGCTCGCCGTCTGCGTCGGAGGCGAGGGCGGTCAAGGTGGCGGTCTGGCCCTCTTCCACGACGAAGTCCGCGCCCACGTCCACCATCGGGCTGGCGTTGCCGCATACGTCCACCTGCGGCACCACCCGCGGGAACGGCGTCCCCAGGATGCCCTCGAAGCCGATGTCGTCTATCTCCCAGCCGTGCGCCGCCACTGCGGGGTCCGAGCCGAGCCGGAACCGCACCCGCACCACCTGCCCCGCGTAGTCGAGCCCCATCCGCACCCGCACCTCGTCGTAGTCCGGCCAGGAGGGGTTCTTGCCGCTCCACGCGGAGCGGCCCGCCAGGGGATTCGGGTTCTGGTTCCCCGCGGCGAGCTGCCCGTCGTACTGGGGCGACGCGAGCGCGCCGATGTCCATCCACGTCCCGCTGCCCGCCACCTGCAGCTCCACCACCGCGCCGTCGTAGAAGGCTTCGTTGCTGGCCTCGAGGTCGTAGCGGTGACGGAAGGACAGGATGAACTCCTCGTCCTCCACCACGTCCACGCTGGGGGACACCAGCACCATGTCCGCGGGGTAGCCCACGTTGGGGCCGAACCACTGGTGCTCGGTGGCGCTCAGCGCCTGCCGCTCGAAGCCGGGGAAGCCGTCGCCGCCGGACTGCGCGGTCAGCCACAGCGAGTTCTCCGACTCCACGTCGTCCACCGCGCTGGCCTGCGCGACCTCGTTGGCGTTGCCTCGGAAGCCCACCGTGGCGACGAACGGCTCGGGCAGCGCGTCATCATCCAGGGTGATGGCGAACCGAAGCTCGTGCGCGGTCTGCATCCCCGACAGCGCGACGTTCACCGTGGCGGTGGCCTGGCCGAAGGGCTCCAGGTGGCCGAAGCTCAAGGTCGCCCCGTCCGGGAAGGTCACGCCCGCGGTCTCGGAGGTGAGGGTCCCGGTGACGTTCGCCAGCGCGCCCACGCCGGCGTTGCGAACGGTCACCGTGAGGTGGCCCACCTCGCCGTTGTCGAGCAGCCCGTCGTCGTCACACGACACCTCGGTGTCGTCGAGCACGGCGCGCACCAGCGCCACCGCGTTGCCGGCGCTGAAGTCCTCCACCACGGGCCCGTTGTTGGTGGCCGCGCGGTCCGGTGACATTGCCCCAAGGCCCATCCCGCGGCGGGCGAAGGCCTCCCAGAGGAGCTGGAAGTCGGTCTCGTCTTCGGCGAGCACGGCCGCGAGGATCGCGTCCCGGGCCTCGGTGAAGGTGGGCGAGTTGGGCGTGCCCTTGTAGCCGGCCACGAGGTACCGCTTCATCCGGTCCTGCGCCTGCGCGAAGGTCATCCGGTCCGTCTCCCGGAGCAGCGCCGCGTAGCACTCCCAGAGCATGCTGGCCCAGACCTCGCCGGTGGCGTGGACCTCGGCGTTGTTGTTGCCGCTGGTGCCGTAGGCGGTGGGCACGCCCTGCGGCAGGGGGACGCCGTTCTGGATGTGCTTGAAGGTGAGGGCGTTCTTCGTGAAGTCGGTGGAGTAGGGGAGCCGGCGGATGCCGTAGTACAGGCCGTTGCCCGGCGCGGCGGTGCGCGAGAACGTGCTCACCGGGAAGACGCCGTTCCAGTCCACGTTGGCGGGGTGCGCAGCGTCCTCCTCACGGACGATCATCAGCAGCGAGTGGAAGTCCCCCCAGCCTTCGCCCATGCCCACGCCCTGCTGGTTGTTGAGGCCGTTGGCGTCGCCGATGAGGCGGTTGGAGATGTAGTGCCCCCATTCGTGCGCGACGATGCCCATGTCCAGGGTGCCGTCGCGGTCCGGGTTCGTCTGCCGGAGCATGCGCACCGTCACCGGGCCGTTGTTGGCCAGGGCATTCTTGATGGCGTTGCCGGAGTTCTGGCTCACCGACTGGGTGGGGATGGTGAGGGTGGGGTCCTGGCCCGGCATGGTGACCGCGCCCCCTCCCTGGTTGTTGGCGATGATCACCCCGATGGCGCCCGCGTCCTCGGCGATCCTCGTCTTGGAGACGAAGGTGCAGGTGCCGCGGTCGATGACGACGATCTTCCCCGCGACCTGGGCGGCGTTGGTCAACGGCGCACAGGCGTCCACCGGATCGGGGCGGACCGCCTGGCCGGTGACGTCGAAGTTCGCGGGGCTGAACTCGGCGAAGCCGGCGCCGTAGTTGCTGTTCTGACCGGACGCCGGCTCCAGGTACACGCGCTGGGTGGCGCCGCCGCGGAAGATGTACATCTGCATCCGGGGCCGAGACCCGTCGCCCTGCACGGACATGTTGGCGTTGTCGAAGCCGCTGTAGTCCTGCGCCTCAACCCGCAGCGAGTCCCCGCCGATGCCGCCGCGCCCGTAGTTGTTCTGCTGCGCGGTGCCGAAGGGTTCGGTGAAGCCGGCGTCGTAGTACCAGTCGTGGAAGAAGCTGTTGGCCACGAACAGCTGCGTCACCGCCGCGAGCGTCTGGGTCTGCGTCCCCTGCGGCGTGCCCGACAGGTCGTAGGTGAAGTCGAAGGTGGTGGGGCTCGTCACCTGCGCGCGCAGGTCCCCGCTGCCGAAGCCGTCCGGCCCGTTGAGATCCGCGTACGCGTCCACCGCGTTGCCCTGGGTGTGGGTGGCGCCAGACGGCAGCCACGGGTCCTGGGTGGAGATGGGGCCGTGCTCGAGGAGGATCACGTTCTGAGGCACCAGCGCCACCGTCTGACCGTTCGGCGTCCCGGTGGGGTGCGGCGAGAGCCCGGTGCCCTGCGGCCCGTCCCACGGCAGCCCGTTTTCGTCCGCCCACACCCGGTAGGCGAAGGCGTCCTGCACGGTGTGGTTCTTCCGGAAGAGCAGGCTGCCGTCGTGCGCCGAGAGCACGTAGCCCGCGGCGCGCGCGTCGGTGTCACGCACGTGCCCCACGTCCAGCTCCACGTAGAAGGCGGGCACCAGCCCTTCGGGCAGGGTGAAGTAGACCGCCCGCGCCCGCGCAGGCTGGGAGAAGCGGAGGCCGCCTTTGCGCTCGTCCCCGGCGCGCAGGTGGAAGTGGTGGTAGCCCTCCACCACGCGGCCGTCCCAGTCGAGGTCCGTAGACTCGAAGCCCATGCCGGTGAGGTCCGTCAACGCCGCGGCCACCGCGGTCCCGTGCCCGAGGTGGAAAGCCAGCGGCTCCCCGCGCAGGCCTGCTTCGTGGTGCGGCGGCAGGTAGCCGGAGAGGGCGACCAGCTCCAGCTTCCGGTCCATCACCACCCGGAGCTCGTCGCGGAAGACGCGGACGCCCGCCACCTCCTTGCGAAAAGAGACGATGACCGCGCCGCGGCCGGTGTCGTGGAGCCGGTGCAAGGTGGCCTCGGCCAGCCTCCCGGGCGACTGCCGATACAGGTGCGCGTGGGCGTAGAGGTGGCGGCGGGCGGCCTCTTCGGCGTTCAGCCCCATGTCCTTCAGGCTCGAACCTTCGCGCCTGGTCCGCGCGGCCCAGTAGAAAGAAGGCACGCCGAGCCGAGGCTCTGCGGAGGACACCCGCCCCTCGGCGGTCCGGACCAGCGGTTGGGCCACCTCCGCATCGAGGAAGGCGTCGAACGCGGGGGGGACCTCTGGAAGGGCAGCGAGCGCAGCGGCGGGCGCGGCGACGAGCAGCGCACAGAGCAGTCGGGTCATAGGGGCGCGGGAGTATGCCCCAGGGATGCGCCCTGCCGCACTGTCAGCAGGCGGTCAGGCCTCGCCGGTCGCCGGTGAAACGTTCAGCCAACCGGGCCCATGCAGCTTGCCCGCCCACCCTTCGGGACATAGATGGGTGGGCACCTATGAGTCTTCTGGAAGCGCTGGTGCTGGGCCTCGTGCAGGGTCTCACCGAGTTCCTGCCCATCAGCTCCACCGCCCACCTGCGCATCGCCCCGGCGCTCCTGGGCTGGGAGGACCCCGGCGCCGCCTATTCGGCCGTCATCCAATTGGGGACGGTGGCGGCGGTCATCATCTACTTCTGGAAGGACATCGCCCGGCTGTTCGTGGCGTGGCTGCGCGGGCTCAAGAACAAGGATCCGCTGGGCGAACAGGACTCGCGGCTGGCGTGGATGATCCTCCTGGGCACCGTCCCCATCTCCGTGGTGGGACTTCTGGCCAAGAGCTACATCGAGACGTCGCTGCGGTCGTTGTACGTCATCGCCTTCGCGCTGATCGGGATGGCCTTCCTGCTGCTGCTGGCGGAGCGCATCGCCTCCCACCAGCGGACCATGGGCGAGATGAGCCTCAAGGACGGCCTCATCGTGGGGGCGTGGCAGGCGGTGGCCCTCATCCCGGGCGCGTCCCGCTCGGGCTCCACCATCACCGGTGCGCTGTTCCTCGGGCTGCGGCGAGAGGACGCGGCGCGGTTTTCGTTTCTGCTCGGCATCCCCGCCACCACGCTCGCCGGCGTCTTCGAGCTCAAGGGCCTTCTGGAGCTGGCGGAGCGGCCGTCCACCCTGGCCATGGTGGTGGGCGTGGGGGTGAGCTTCCTCTCCGGGATGGCGGCCATCGCCGGGCTCTTGCGGTTCTTGCGCAGCCGCACCACCCTGGTGTTCGTGGTGTACCGGGTGGGTTTGGGAGTGTTGTTGCTGGTGCTGCTCGGCGTGGGCGTGCTCCAGCCGGAGACGGGCGCGGGGCTGCCAGAGCTCGTGCCCACGCTGCCGGCGGGCGAGGCCGCGGGAGGCTGAGGTCCGTGCACCCGCTCTTCGACGAGCTTCGACGGCGTCTGCATGAACGGCCGGGGAGGGCGCTGAACCTGCCCGGGCTGGAGCTGCGCGAGGCGGCGGTGCTGGTGCCCTTCGTGCTCCGGGAAGGTGAACCGCACGTCATCTTCACCCGCAGGCCGCGGACCCTCCGGACCCACGGCGGCCAGTTCTCGTTCCCCGGCGGCGCGAGAGATCCGGAGGACGAGACGCCCCTGCACGCGGCCCTGCGCGAGTCGCAGGAGGAGCTGGCCATCCCACCGGAGAGGGTGGACGTGTTGGGGATGCTGGACGAGTCCCCCACCATCACCCAGTTCCGCATCCAGCCCTTCGTGGGCGTGGTGCACCCGGACGTGAAGCTGGTTCCGTGTGAGGCGGAGATTGACCTCGTGGTGGAGGTGCCGTTGCGAGACCTGCTCCAGCCGGGCGTGCCGCGGACCCAGCTTTGGACCCACGAAGGGGAGCAGCACCCTGTCTACTTCTTCGACTGGGGCGAACATGTGATCTGGGGCGCCACCGCCCGCATCGTGGTGGACCTCTTCGAACGCGCGCACGGGCTGCCCACGTTCGAGCGGCTGCGCAGCGGGGGATAGCGCGTCGGCCGGACCGTCCGCGCCTTTGGACCCGGCGTTCCGCACCGGGACTCCGCCCAGCGACTGATCCCTGCATTCCGCCGGGCTTCGGGCGCTGGCCTGCGCGGTGCTCTGGCCCCAGCCGCATGAGCCGAATCGATCCCCGCGCCCCGGATGCCGCCGTCCACTCCGAACCCGAGCCGCTCGTCTGTGGCCCTGAAAAGGAGGCGCCGCCGGCGAAGGGCACCGCGAAGGGCGCCACCGTGGCGGGCGCTGCGCAGAACAGCGTGGAGCCCCACAAGGCGAACGACGTGAACCAGGGCCTGGCGGGCCGCGTGCTCGAGCACACCTACACAGAAGCGCTGGCGCGGATGCCGCCGGCCAGCAGCTACGTCCTCGAGGGAGAGCTGGAGCTCTCGGTGAAGCTCTCCGGCAAGGGCAAGGCGAAGATGGAGGTGGAGCGGACGCAGGAGGGCGACTACGTGGTCCGCCTCAAGGCCGGCGTGAGCGGTGGCGTCGGCATCACCGGCAAGGGCGGGAAGGGCTCGGCGCGGATCGGGGTGGAGGGGGAGGTGGTGCTCAAGTTCAAGAGCGCCGCGGAGGCCGCGGACGCCCTGGCGGCGATGACCCAGAAGGCGGCATCGCAGGCCGTGCCCCTGCCCATGCTGGTGGAGCTCGCCGGCAAGCACGGAGGGCTTCTGGACAAGGACACCGACCATCGGCTTCTCGCTCTCACCTCGAAGGTGGCCACCGTCGAAGCGGCGGTGGTGGGTGAACTGGGCGCCACGGTCGAAAACCACATCGCGAAGGCGGGGCTGAAGCTCGAGGGCACCGCCAGCTTCAAGGTGGACTTCGAGAGGGGCGCGCTGGTCCTGGAAGGAGAGGTCATGGCCGAAGGGAAGGCGAAGGCGGGACTGGAGCTGATACCGGGGTTGAAGCTGGAGGGGAGCGTGGCCGCGGTGGAGGCGAGCAGCCGCGCCTTCGTGCGCGCCGAGCTGAAGCTCACGCCGGAGGAGCTTGAGCAGCTCAAGGCGGGGACCCTGGACGTCTCCCGCCTGATGAAGCGCTCGCCCATCGACGTCTCGCTGCACCAGGAGGTGAAGGTGAACCATGGCGGGCTGGACCTCACCGCCACCCGGGCCTTCGAGAACGCTTCGGACCTGCCGGCCATGTACGACCCGCGCGGGACCTGGGAGATGAAGGCGAGCGTCGGGTACGACGCGGGCATCGGCGGTGAGCTCAAGCTCCCCGTTGGCGAGCTCAAGCTCAAGGCCACCGCAAGCAGGGACCTCCCGTTGATGGAGGGCTCGCTGACCCTGCACGACGGCTTCACCACCGCGAAGGCGGCGATGGAGGCGCAGGCGCAGGATGAGAAGCGGCTGCAGGCGCTCCAGGCCAGCTCCCGGTGTCGGTAGTCGTCAAGAACTGCCCCCGAGTCGACCGCTTCCGAGGTGCGCGGTCGTGGCGGCGTAGTAGAAGCCGCGGCCATGGCGCTCTATCCGGTGATCATGGCGGGCGGCTCCGGCACCCGCTTCTGGCCGCTGTCCCGCTCCTCGCGGCCCAAGCAGTTCCTCCCGCTGGCGTCTTCGCGGCCGCTGATCGTGGACACCGCCGCGCGGCTGAAGGGGCTGGCGAAGCCGAAGGACGTGTTCGTCGTCTGCGGCGAGAAGCACAAGGCGCAGGTGAAGAAGCTCCTGCCGAAGGTGCAGGTGGTGGTGGAGCCGGTGGCGCGCAACACCGCACCCGCCATCGCCCTGGCGTGTCTGCAGGTGGCGGCGAAGGACCCCGAGGGGGTCATCGCGGTGCTGCCCAGCGACCACCACATCGCAGATGTGCCGGCGTTCCGGCACGTGCTCGAGCGCGCCGCCGAGGTCGCCGAGGACGGGCACATCGTCACCGTGGGCATCCAGCCGTCACGGCCGGACACCGGCTACGGGTACATCAAGGTGGGGCCGCCGCTCGCCGGAGGTGGCGCGGGCGCGCGGCAGGTGGCGGCGTTCGTGGAGAAGCCGGACGCGGACACCGCCCGGCGGTATCTGGCCACCGGCGACTACGTGTGGAACGGCGGCATCTTCGTCTTCCGCGTGGACGTGATGCTGGAGGCCTTCCGGGAGCACATGCCGGACCTGCACAAGGGCCTCTCGAAGATCCGCGCCGCGGTGGGCCAGCGCACCTGGAGGAGCGTGCTCGCGCGCGAGTTCCCGAAGCTGCCGTCCCTCTCCATCGACTACGGGGTGGCGGAGCGGGCGAAGAACATCGCGGTGGTGCCCGGCGATTTCGGCTGGTCGGACGTGGGCTCGTTCGCGGCCATCCCCGAGGTGCGGGAGGCGAACGCGGACGGGAACGTGGTGAGCGGCAAGAACACCTTCGCCATCGACTGCACCGACTCGGTGGTGCTCGGCTCGGAGCGGGTGCTGGCGGTGGTGGGGATGGAGGGCGTGGTGGTGGTGGACGCCGGGGACGCGCTCCTGGTCCTGCCGAAGGAGCGGAGCCAGGACGTGCGCAAGGTGGTGGAGGCGCTCAAGGCGAAGAAGCTGGAGCGGGCGCTGTAGGGCGTCTGCGCCGTGCCAGCGCGAGACGGCCCCGTCACTCCGCCTGCGGCGTCAGCTTCAACAGGCGCGCGCCCGAGCCATCCTCGAGCAGCCAGATGGCGCCGTCCGGTCCCTGCTCGACCTCACGGATGCGCTCGCCCATGTCGAAGCGCTCGGCTTCGCGCGCGGTCTCGCCGTCGAACGTCACCCGGATCAGCGCCTCCGAAGACAGCCCGCCGATGAAGCCCGAGCCCTTCCAGGCGGGGAACAGGTCCCCTGAATAGATGATGAAGCCGGCAGGCGAGATGACAGGGGTCCAGGTGATCTTCGGCGCCTCGAACTCGGGGCGGGTGTCGTGGTTCGGGATGTCGCGGCCGTCGTAGTGAACGCCGTTGGAGACGATGGGGTAGCCGTAGTTGGCCCCGCGGACGATGAGGTTCAATTCGTCGCCGCCTTTGGGTCCCATTTCGTGCACCCAGAGCTTCCCGTCCGAAGCGAACGCGAGCCCGAGCGGGTTGCGGTGCCCCAATGACCAGACCTGCGCGGCCAC
>CAZQVZ010000001.1:0-46068 GCA_964596895.1 uncultured Myxococcaceae bacterium | reverse complement strand
AGGTAGCGCGCGTTGAAGCCCACCGTGAGCTCCGCGCCGCGGTAGGTGCAGTCGATGTCGTCCCGCGCTTCGCCGAGGTCCGGGTTGTGCGAGGTGATGCGCAGCAGGTTGTCGGACAGGCGCACCTTCACCGCGTTGGACTTGTCCGCGGAGAGCAGCGCGATGCGGCGCAGGCCTTCGAGGAAGCGGATGCGAGGCAGGGTCACCTGCTTCTCGCCCTCCTTGGGAATGACGCGCTGGTACTCGGGGAACTGCCCGTCGATGAGCCGCATCACCATGGTGAGGCCGGGCTTCTTGAAGAGCGCCGAGTTCTCCGCGAACCCCAGGTGGCACTCCGCGTCTGGCGCTTCGTCCAGGAGGCGCTTGAGCTCGAAGAGGCCCTTGCGCGGGATGATGACGCCGCTCTTGAGCTTGAAGTCTCCCTCCATGGCGCGCTCCACCAGCGCCAGCCGGTGCCCGTCGGTGGCGACCATGCGGGTCTGCCCACCTTCGCGCGGCTCGAAGAAGACGCCGTTCAGGATGTAGCGGGTCTCATCGGTGGAGATGGCGAACTGCGTCCGCTTGATCATCTCCAGGAGAATGCCGCCGTTCACCTTCACCAGCTCCGCGTTCTCCTCCTTCGGGAGCTTCGGGTACTCCTCCGGCGCCATGCCCACGATCTTGAAGTGCGAGGGGCCGGAGGTGATCTCCACGTAGTTGTTCTGCAGGCGCTTGAGCGTCAGGTGCGCGTCCGGCGCGTTCTGCACGATGTCGAAGACGTACTTGGCGGAGACCGTCACCGCGCCCGGCTTCATCACCTCCGCGGGGTGCTCGCTGACCACGCCGATGTCCAGGTCGAACGCGGTCACCGAGACGCCGGTCCTGGTGGCGTTGATGAGGACGTTGGCGAGGATGGGCATGGTGGTCTTGCGCTCCACGATGCCCTGCGCCCGGTAGAGGGCCTTCTTCAGCTCGTCGGCGGCGATCTTGAATTCCATGCGGCTCCCCGGAAGGTTCGAGCGGGTCTATCCCGGCGTCATTGGGCGGGTCAACGCGTGACGATGAAGGTCACATATGGCCACGGATGGTCATCCGCGAGCGCGGCTGATGGCCGTCAGTCGCGCGCGGCGCACCGCGTCCGCGGACCCGAAGATGACTTCGAAGCTCTCAAACCGCTCCGGCGACGCTGCGCTCGACCGGACCATCTCGCTGTGGTGCCTGCGCGGCCTGGTGGAGCTGGACCTGTGGCAGCACCACGTGGGCGGCCGCCTGGACGAAGACCTGCGCCGGCAGCTCGCCATCCCGCGTGACCTGGAGTGGAAGGACCTGCCCAAAGAAGCCTGCCGGTCGGTGTTCCACCGCGCGTGGGTGAAGGCGGAGAAGCGGCCGGGGCGGCGGAAGGGCGAGCCGTTCGAGAACCTGGCCTCTCTGGGTGACGCGCTGGGGCTCTCTGAAGTGGAGCGCGAGTTGCTGCTGTTCGCGGTGGCGCTGGAGGTCTCGACGCCCTTGCACGAGCTGATGGAGCACGTGGAGGTCTGGTCCACGCCGCAGGTGGCCTCGGTTGTCGCGAAGCTGCTGCACCTGCCGGCGCGCGCGGTCATCTCTGCCTTGGGGCCGGACGGAACGCTGCTGCGCGGACGGCTCCTGCTCCTGAGCGATCCGGAGCGTCACCGAGATCCGCCTCTGCGCCCAGCCAACGGGCTGACGCGGCTGTTGCTCACACGGCACGCAGGTTCGCAGGCGCTGCTCCACCACTTCTTCCGGCCGCAGCGCCCGGCGTCGTGCGGCGTGGAGGACTTCTCGCACGTCGCTGCGGACCTGCATGCCCTGCGGCGGCTGCTCAGCGCGGCGCTGGAGCGGAGAGCCCGCGGCGTGAACGTGCTCGTCCACGGCCGGCCCGGCACCGGCAAGTCGGAGCTGGCGCGGGTGCTCGCGGGCGCTGTCGATGCTCGGTTGTACGAGGTCGCGGACGAAGCGGGCGATGGCTCTGCGCTGCCGCCGGGCCGGCGCTTCGGCGCATACCTGCTGTGTCAGCGGGTGGTGGGGCGCGGTCACGGGGGTCGGGCCCTCGTCTTCTTCGACGAGGTGGAGGACGTGTTCGGAGATCCGCTCGGAGCGCCGCGCGAGCAGGTGGTGGGCAAGGCGTGGGTGAACCGGCTCCTGGAGGAGAACCCGGTGCCGGCCATCTGGGTCTGCAACGACATCTCGCGGATGGACCCGGCGTTCCTGCGCCGCTTCGACTACCTGTTGGAGCTGCGTGCCCCGCCCGCGCGCGCCCGCGCCGCGCTGCTGCGCCGGACGCTCGGTGAGGACGCGCTGTCTCCGGACGTGCTGCGGCGCATTTCGGCGGACGAACGGCTCACGCCCGCGCACATCGCCCGCGCGGGAAGGCTGTGTGGGCTGGTGCGGCCAGACTCCATGGAGGCGCGGGGCGAATTGCTCACGCGCGCGCTGGAGGCCTCGCTTCGGACGCAGGGTCCGGCGCGAAGGACGCAGCTTTCGGATGGGCCGGCGTACGCGCTGTCCTACGTGAACGTCGCGGGCTGTTCGCTGCCGGCGCTGGTGGAGCGGCTGGTCGCCCATCCGTGGGCGACGCTGTGCATGTCCGGCCCGCCGGGCACCGGGAAGACCGCGTTCGCGCACCACCTGGCGGAGGTGCTTGGGCGGCCGCTGCAGCTTCAGCGCGCATCGGACCTGCTCGGCTGCTACGTGGGACAGACGGAGGCGAACCTCGCGGGCATGTTCGCTCGCGCGCGTGACGAAGGTGCGGTGCTGCTCCTGGATGAGGCGGACGGCTTCCTGCGCGACCGGGCCTCGGCGCGGCAGTCCTGGGAGGTCACCCAGGTCAATGAGCTCCTTGTTCAGATGGAGGTCTTCGACGGGCTCTTCCTCTGCGCCACCAATGACTTCGACACGCTGGACCCGGCGGCCCTGCGGCGCTTCTCCTTGAAGCTGCGGTTCGAGCCGCCGACGTCGCCACAGCGCTGGGCGCTCTTCGGGGCGACGCTGCGTGAGCTGGCGGTGGAGGTCGTGGATGCACGAGCCCTGCGCGCATCTCTGGACGCGCTGGAGGGGCTCACGCCCGGTGACTTCCGCACCGTGCTGCGCCAGGCGCCGCTGCTCGGTGCGCCGAAGGACGCGTGGACGGTGCTGGAGCGACTGAAGGACGAGTGGCGACAGAAGCCGGAGAATCGCCGGGCAGCGGTGGGGTTCAGTCCGCGGCCTGCGGCGCCTGCGGGCGGCGAGGCTCGAGCCGCGGTGGTGAGCCGGAGGTAGGCGCACGACGCGCAGCTCGGATGCAATGTGCGACGCACTCGCAGCAAGGGCCGCCTCGGGTAGAGTGCGTGCGGTTCGTAGAATGTGCGGGGTTTCCGGGCTCGGCCCTTCGGTTCGACTGCCCTGAAGCCGGAAGAGCCACCGTGTGCCGATATGCCCTTCGCTGCCCCTTCACACAGGAAGTCCTCGGCCGACTCGAAGGAGACGCCTGACACCTCGTCGCGCACGGCGGTTCCGGACGCGCGCTCGCAAGCGCATGCTCTCCATTCGTTCGAGACAGTCCGGTCGCAGCGGCGAAGGGCGCCTTCTTCGTCGCCGCTGGCAACGACCCGGGATGGCAGAACGACGCTGTCCAGCAGGGTCCATACCCGTCTGGACCGCGACGTCATCCTGGCCCACGAAGCCGCGCACCGCTCACAGTTCCGGGCAGATGCGCCGCCGGGCTCACGGCAGCAGCTCGAACACGACGCCGACCACGGCGCCGCCCGCATCCTGGCGGGACTGCCGCACCGTCCCCGGGTGTCGGCGCCTCGCGGGATGGTGCTCGCCTATGGGCCGGAGCAGTGGTTTCCCGACCTGCAATCCCAGAGCGACAGGGAGGTGCAAGGGCTGCAGCGGGTGGGGCTGACCCACCCGGAGAGCTCGAGCCGCCTTTCGTTCGGCGCGAGCCAGGACGCCGACGGTGGAGCCCGGGCCAGCTACGACATCTCCGTCGCCGCCTCCGGCGATGGGGGGCAAATCCTGAGTGATTCGCACGTCGTCCTCGACCACCAACCGGATAGGCGCGTCGGCGTGGTGGGGCCTCCAACCGTCCAGCTGAATCCCGAGTACGGGCTCGGTCCTGTCGATGACCGCCCCGCCTACCCCTATACGCTGCGCTATTCGCGGACCGTCTCCTACACCGACGCGAACGGGAGGAGCGTCACCGTCGAAATTGACGGGCGCGTGTTCTTCAGCGACCGGACCATGGCCGCCCAACTGGGCGCGCTGGGCGGCGAGGAACCCTCCTTCGAGGCGCTTCTCAACCTGAGGGGGGATTCAGGCTACGTCACCGCTTCGATCCAGGGCAGCGGTCCTGTCACCGGGTACTTCGCCCAATACGCGGCGGCAGGGGAGTCTCTGTCGCTGCAGGCCCGGGGCGCCGCGGCGAACCTTGGGCGGTCCGGCGGGCTCTCATTCCTGGGCAGCGCCGAATCCGCAGCGTTCCTTGACCCCCGCCTGAGCGCCGGCGACCAGTACGACAGCCTGCGGCGCTATTTGCTTTCTGCCGATGCTGCGTGGCTCGCACAGCAACGGGACAGGGCGGACGCCGACGCCCGTCCTGGCTGGCTGGATGGGCTGACGGCATCGCTGGCCCGGCTCCTCGGTGGTGTCCTTACACCGTTCATCGAGCTTGAAGATGCTGCGACGGACGCAATCTCCGGGTGGTGGAACGAGCTGCCGCCGTGGGCCAGAGGCGTCATGACGTCTGTGGCGAAGTTCGGCGCCGCGCTCCTGGTCATGGCCGCCGCGGCCGGGCTGATTGTCCTCGCAGCGAAGGGCGCCATCGCCTTCGGCGCCGCGATGCTAGTCGTCGGCGCCGTGGCGCTGGCGGCGGGCTACGTCATGAGTTTCGGTTCCCGCCTCGTGGAAGCGTGGCGCTCCGACAACCGCTGGCGGCTGATGCTGGTCCCGATGGTCGCCGCGTTGGACACGCTCGGCATCTCCGGAATCATTGAAGGAAGCCGCAACGAGTCGCTGCTGACGGGCGCGCCGCTGGGTCTCTCTGAGGAGGGGCAGTGGGAGGTCGGCACCACGGGCGTCCTGCAGCTCGTCGGCATCATCCTCATGGTGCGCGGGATGCGCGGCAGCCCCGGTGGACGTTCGGTCGCGCCAGAGGTGCGCGGCAACCTCGCCGACTTCCACGCGCTCCCGGCGGAGCGCCTTCCGGTTCTGCCGGAAGGGCACTACTGGGTCCGCCAGGGACCGGAGTGGTCCGTCTTCCGCGAGCCGACCGCGCCCGAGGTTCCGCTCGAAATCAGCATCTTCTCGGATGGCCAGGGGAAGATAAATTTCAACGTCCGCTCCGGAGACCGCGTCCTCCAGAGCGAAGCGATGACCCGTCCTCCGAACGATACGTACCAGGGCGGAGAGAACCGGCTCCCTCCGGAGCTCCGAGGCGTGGGGGACCAGAACCCCTACCTCGAGGATGGAACGGGGCGGCTCTTCGAGAAGGGACACGGAATCGACTACGTGGACCGCCTGGAGGGGCCCGGCGTCCGCAGCTCGAACGCCGACGTGTCCAACTTCACACCGCAGGCGAGGTTCTGGAACAGCTTCCTCCGGAACCATCTGGTGCGGGCGATTCGCAGCCGCGGCGGCGGGTACCGGGAGCTACCGCTCTACGAGGGCACACCTTCGCAGACCGCCAACCAGACGCCCATCCCGAGGGCGTTCATCTTCGTGGAGACCAACGCGGCCGGCGAGCCGGTGGCCGCCTGGCGCATCCCGAACGATCCTGCCCTCAACACCCGAACCCAATCGCAGCTGCCTCAGTACAGCATCCCGCTCAGTGAGATTCCCGGAGTGATGCTGCGGCCGGACGGCGCCGTCAAACCGCCGGGCACGTTCATGGGGCCGGCCGGCGCCTTCATCACCGGAGAGCGAGGCGAACATGAAACCCAGTGACGTGGCGAGCGCGCCGTTGTTCGAAGCCCTGGATGCCAGCGGCTTCAAGTACGACGTCCGGGCCTCGGCGAGAGGAACGCTCTACGCAGGCTTTCGGTGGTCACCGGGTCCGGGGCGGACACCCGCGGCCTACACCGCCCTGCTGGAGGCGAACGCGCTGCGGCTGACCGTCTCTGACCCGCTGGGCCCAGGCAAGACCCTGGGGACGTCCGACTGTCTTCTCAAGCAGGCGCCGCTGCCCGCGGCCCGCCTGTACTCCGGCGATGCTCCCGGGCAGCAGCTCGAGCTGACCTTGGCGTTGCCCATGGAAGGCGCAGTGCTCGGGGAAGGCAACCTGCTCGCGCTGCTGTCCCACCTTGCGGCCTGCGCCGAGGACGTTCAGGGTAGACCCACGGGCAACTCCCGACAGGCGCCGGTGCTTCCGGGGGCCCCGGACGGCGTTTCACTGGACCCCGCGCTCGCAGCGCTCGGCCTCCCGGCCCGTCATGGCGCGTTCGACATGCCGCTGCCCGGACTGGGGGTGGTTGGGCACTTCCACGTCTATCACCTGGGCATCGGATGGCTGCGGGTGGCCGCGCATCTCCAAGGCGACCCACGCCTCTTTCGCGCGCGTCTGCCGGCCGGCTTCATCGACCGGCTGCAGCGATGGGCGCCGGTGGGCCGCTTCGTCCCTGCCGACGTTCCGGGCGACGCCCAGCTCGGTTGCGAGGTGGCCATACCCTTTCTCGGGCGCAAGACGGCAGAGGCGGCAGCCCAGGCGCTCCGCGCCGCGGTGCAGTTGCTCGGAACGGCCTACCAGCAGCTCTCCTGATGGCCATGTTCGCTCCGCCGATTGCGGCGGTGCCGGCTAACGCGCCACCGGCTCCAGGAGCTCGATGGGGTTGCCGGAGGGGTCCTCGAGGAGAATCTGCCGGCCGCCATTTCCCTGCACGATGTCGATGCGGAATCGGGCGCCGGCCGCTCGCAGCGCCTCCACCAGGCCGTCCAGGTCTGTCGTCCGGAGCTGGATGCGGTTCCAGCCGCCGGGCTCGGGCGCGCGTCCGTCCGGCATTGATTGCCCGGTCCCGCCGGTGCCGGGTTGGTTCAAGAAGAGCTTGAGCGCCCCCCGCGAGACGATGGCAAACCCCGGGGCCGGATGTGCCTCCAGGGTGAAGCCGAGGTGCGAGGTGTAGAAGGTGATCGAGCGCGTGACGTCATGGACGATGTACCGGACGTTACGCTGCTCCTGGCGGTAACCCCTTCGGCACGCCCCGTGGCGACGCAGCCGGGGATGAAGAGAAGTGAGAGCCTGCCGCGGGACGCCCGCTCTCACCGCCGCCGCCCTCAGGCGCGGGAGAGCGGCGGCCCGCACCTACGGCGCGCTGGACGTGGAGCCGCCCGGCGCCGGCTTCGCGGCGGGCTTGCCAGCGGGCGCGGCACCCTTCGGCACCTCCGGCGGGGGGCGCACCTGGAGCTCGCCGAGCCCCAGCGGCTCGAGCTGCTTGCGGACCACCTCGGGGTCACCGACCAGGACCAGGTTCAGGGTCTTCGGCGCGAAGTACTGCTCCGCGGCGGCCTGCACCTGCGCGGGGGTGGCGGCCTCCAGCCGCTCCACGAGCTTCCGGTAATGGTCGAGGTCCTTCTCCGACAGCCAGATGCCGGCCGCGGCCTGCGCCAGCGCGTCCACCGTCTTGAAGCTCCCGGGCAAAGACTGGATGAGCCCCACCCGCGCGTCGGTGAGCTCCGCCTCGGTGATGGGGCGCTCCTGCAGCCCGCGCAGCTCGTTCAGGAACTCCTGCACCGCGGGCCCCGTCACGTCCGCCCGCACCGAAGACGACGCCACCAGGGGACCTTCACCGCGGCGCGTGCTCACGTAGGAGGAGGCGCCGTAGGTGTAGCCCTTCGCCTCGCGCAGGTTCATGTTCAGCCGCGAGCCGAACATCCCGCCGAACACGGTGGTAGCCAATTCCAGCGCGGCCTCGTCCGGGTGCCCCGCTTCGATGGAGGGGCGCCCCATGGCCACCACCGTCTGCACCAGCCCCGGCTTGGGCACCAACACCACCTGGGTCCCCGTCGCCACGGGCAATTCCGGCGGCCTGGGCGGCCGCACCGCGGCGCTCTTCCACCCTCCGAAGGTCTTCTCCGCCCAGGCCTTCGCCTCTTCCAGCGTCACATCACCGGTCACCACCAGCGCCGCGGCGCGCGGGCCTGCGTGCTTCTTCCAGAACGCCTGCGCGTCCTTGCCGGTGAGCCCCTGCACCGAGTCCGGGGTGCCGCCCACGAGCTGCCCATACGGATGCTTCGCCCCGTAGAGCACGTTCGCGAAGGCCCACTGCGCGAGGTAGCCGGGCGTCCCAATCTGACGCGCGAGCGTGTTCAGGTGCTCCGACTTCTTCCTCTCGAAGTCCTCGGGCTTCAAGGTGGGCCGCAGCACCACGTCCGCGAGTAGCGCCAGCGCGTCCTGCGCGTTGCGACGCAGCACCCGGGTGCCGAGCACCGCGCCGTCATACTGGGTGCCCACGAAGGGCGTGCCGCCCAGCTCCGCGAACGCCTCTTCGAGCGCGATGGCGTCCCGCTTGCCGGCACCCTCCAGCAGCGTCCGGTGGGTCAGCTCCGCGAGGCCTGCCTTGCCGTCCGGGTCCTGCGCCGCGCCGCTCGCGAGCGCCACCACCATGGACACCAAGGGCAAGTCCCGCCGCTGGCTGACGATGAGGGTGAGCCCGTTCCCCAGGGTGGTCCGCTCGAAGGTGGGGATGACCAGCTCCGGCGCCTCGCCGGGCTTCGGCAGCTGCTGCCGCCAGGCCTCCCCTTCGGGGACCTGCGGCAGTTCACCCGGCGCGCTGGCGCCGGCCTGGTCGTCAGCGGACGCGTCCTCGCGCGGCTCGGGCGTGGTCTTGCAGCCGGCGGCGAAGAGGAGCGCCGCGGCCAGGAGCGTGGACATGAAGAGAGTCTGCGCGCGCATCACTTGATCTCCTTCTGGGCCTGCTCGGCCTGCGCACCACCGGCCGGCACTGCGCGCATCACCGCGCGGCGCTCCGGGGTGAGGTACGTCTTCGCGAACGCCTGCACCGCCTGGGGGGTCACCGCCTCGTAGCGTGCGAGGTCCCGCCCGAAGCCATCCGGCTCACCGAAGAAGTGGTTGTACAGCTGCATCCGGTCCGCCTTGCCGCTCATCCCGCCCACCGACTGCAGGCCGGCCACGAAGTCGGTCTCGATGCGGTTGCGCGCGCGGCGGACCTCCTCTTCGGTCACGCCCTTCTCGCGCACCTCGTTCAGCACCGCGTCGATCTCCGCCTGCAGCGCCTGCACGTCGTGCCCCGGCGCGGCGATGGCCTCCACCATGAACACGCTCTGGCCCTGGATGCTCCACTGGAACGCGCTCACCGACTGGGCGATGCGCTTCTCGCGGACGAGCCTTCTGTGCAGCCGGCTCGCCTTGCCTTCGGAGAGGACGGAGGAGAGCACGTCGCTGGCGGCGTCCCCCTCCTCGAACAGCGCCGGGGTGTGCCAGGCCATGAAGAGGCCAGGCAGCGTGGCGATCTGCTCGTCGTGCGAGAGCACCGTCTCCTTCTCCAGCTTCGCGTCCGCGACCTCCGGCGCCTTCGGCTCAGGCGCGCCGGGGAGGGAGCCGAAGTACTTCTCCACCAGCGGCTTCACCTGCGCAGGGTCGATGTCCCCGGCGATGGCGAGCGTGGCGTTGGAGGGCGCGTACCAGGTGGTGAAGAAGTCGCTCACGTCCTTGACGGTGGCTGCCTCGAGGTCCGCCATCGAGCCGATGACCCGGCCATGGTACGGGTGCCGCTGGGGGAACATCGTCTGCCAGAGCTTCTCCTGCGCGAAGCCGTACGGCGCGGTCTCGATGCGCTGGCGCCGCTCGTTCTTCACCACCTCCTGCTGCGTCTTCAGCTTCTCCCCGGTGAGCGCAGGGAGGAGGAAGCCCATCCGGTCGCTCTCCAGCCACAGCGCCGTCTCCAGGTGGTTCGTGGGGACGCTCTGGAAGTAGTTCGTCCGGTAGAAGTTGGTGGTGCCGTTGAGGTCGGTGGCGCCGAGCCGCTCCAGCATGCCGATGTGCTGGTCGTCTCCGACGTGCGCCGAGCCCTGGAACATCATGTGTTCGAACAGGTGCGCGAAGCCGCTGCGGCCCTCGGGCTCGTGGAACGCGCCCACGTGGTACCAGACGTTGACCGCCACCACCGGCAGCCGCTTGTCGACGTGGAGGATGACCTCCAGCCCGTTGTCGAGCTGGTACTTCTCATGCTCCACCTTCAGGGACGCGGAGGCCGGGGCCTGCGCGAAGGCCAGGGGGGCCATCAGGCAGAGGATCAGGGATACGGCTCTCATGTCTGCTCCTTCCACTTCATCTTTGATTGATTGCTTCACCAGGCGCTCATCCCGCCCAGGCAGAGGACCTTCTCGAAGCCCTGGCGGACCAGCAGCTCCACCGCCGACTGCGCGCGCATGCCCGCCGCGCAATAGACGACCAGGGGGCGCGCCTTCGGCTCGAGCTCCGCGAGCCTGCGTGCGAGCTCCTGCACCGGAATGTTCACCGCGCCGTCGAGGTGCCCCTGCCGAAACTCTTCAGGGGTGCGCACGTCGAGGAGGAGTGCGCCTTCGCCGACGAGCTGGCGCGCGCGCTCGGAGAGGGCCTTCGCGTCCGACATAGGGGAGCGGCCTTAGCACGCGTGACGCGCCTCGCCAGAGCTTTGCTGTCCACCCGTCGACTGCACCACTTCCCTCCGGCCGCGCGGTGCCTAGCTTTGCGGCCGGATGTCGCGGCACCGGGGGGAGTCGGCAATGGGGCGACGGGCGTGGGCGTGGGTCCTGCCGGTGCTGTGCGGGTTCGGCTGCGGCGGCGAGGCGGAGTGGCCGGGACGGGTGGATCCCGTGTCGGGCTCGCCTCCCGTCGCGGAGCAGTTTCCCCAGGGGCCGGGCCCCGAAGAGCCGCCGACCCCAGAAGAGCCAACGCCCCCCCCCCCAGACCCAGACCCAGAGCCTGACCCGGAGCCCCAACCGGTGGTGCGCGCCTTCCAGCCCGGCTTCTTCCAGAACCTGCGCGCGTCGCGGAAGACCCACGGCCGGGTGACCTTGCGCTACCGCATCCCCGTCACCCGCAGCGGTGAGCGCATCCAGATCGTCGTCGCGGCGGGCAATTCGTCTTTGGTCATCCACCAGGCGACGGTGGGGCGGGACGGCGGCAACGGCAGCCTCGACGGCAAGGCGCGGCAGCTTCGCTTCGCGGACCAGCCACAGGTCACGGTGCCCTCGTTGCAGCGGGTCGCGAGCGATCCGCTGAGCTTCGAGGTGGACGCGCCGGAGGACCTCGTCATCTCCCTGGACGTGGACGGCGGCGTGCGGGCGAGCCTCATCGACGCCTTCCCGGGCTCCTTCATCGCCCCGGAGGGACAGGCGTGGCACACCCACCTGGTGGGGGCGGCGCCGCAGGAGCGGCTGTGGGGCCTCACCGCGGTGCTGGTGGAGGCGGACGAAGCGCCGGTGTTCCTCGCGGTGGGGGACAGCATCACCGAGGGCTACGTCTCCGGCGACGACGACGTGCGCCACGCCTGGCCACACCTGGCCGCGGTGCAGGCGCAGGTCCCCGTGGTCAACGGCGCGGTCAGCGGACAGGGCGTCTACCAGGCCAACGAACTGCGCGAGGCGGAGCTTCATTGGGTGCCCGGCATCACGCACTGCCTGGTGATGCTCGGGACCAATGACCTCGCGGCCATCGAAGGGCCGGAGCTCATCCGGCGGCTGGGCCTGCTGTTCGACGGGCTCCACGAGAAGTGCGAGGTCTGGGCAGGGACGCTCGTCCCCCGGGAGCGCGCGGATGGCTTCGACCTGTCGGTGGTGCACGCGCGGCGCGCGCAGGTGAACGCGTGGCTGCGGGCGCGTCCGCCCCACGTGGCGCGGGTGGTGGACTTTGAGGCGGCCACCGCGCGGCCCGGGGACGTGAACCGCTTCCGGGACGGCTACGGCTACGACGGCATCCATCCGTCTCGGGCAGGCCAGACGGCGATGGGCGATGCCGCGGCAGACGCAGTGCGCGAGACCCTGAAGATGCGCTAGGGGTGCGGGCATGCGCACGCTCCTCATCCTCCTGGCGGTGGTCCTCGTCGCGGTCCTCGTGGCCGCCTGCTCCCGGTCTGCGAAGAAGGGCGCGCGCGAAGAGCCCGGTGAGCACGACGCGCACCGCCACGGAGGTCCCGGGCACGGGCCCGGTCACGGTCACCACGACCACATGGACCAGGCGCGCTTCCAGGACGCGGAGGCGTGGGTGGCCCGCTTCGAGTCCCCCGAGCGCGACGGGTGGCAGAAGCCAGATGAGGTCGTGTCAGCGCTGAACCTGCCCCCCGGCGCGAAGGTGGCGGACGTGGGCGCGGGCACCGGCTACTTCGCGGTGAGGCTCGCGCGCGCGGTGCCAGACGGCGTGGTCTACGCCAGCGACCTCGAGCCGGACATGGTGGCGTACCTGCGAGACCGCGCGGTGCGGGAGGGCCTGCCGAACTTGAAGTCGGTGCAGGCCACGCCCGACGACGCGAAGCTGCCGGAGGCGGTGGACCTGGTGCTGATGGTGAACACGCACCACCACATCAGCGAGCGGCCTGCCTACTTCCGGAGGCTCGGCGAGAAGCTGGCGCCGCGCGGGCGCATTGCCATCATCGACTTCAAGCCGGAGTCTGCGCTGGGGCCTCCGGAGGACCACAAGCTCCCTGCGCAGGCGGTGGAGCGGGACCTCGTCGAAGCTGGCTTCGTGTTGGTGGAGCGGGTGGAGCTTCTGCCCGAGCAGTACTTCCTGATCTTCGCGCGCTGACGCGCGCATCGGTCATCGGGTGGACCCTCGGACGTTGGGAGGACCCTCCTCCCGCTGACCGATGAGACGCCCAAAGCGGTGCGCGCAGAGTGCTCCTCGTCACCTACCCGAGGAGCCTGACCATGAACCGCACCGCTCTCGTCCTCTCCGCCGCGGCGGGGCTCGCCCTGCTGGCGCTCGTCGCCGCCCCGCGACCCGAAGCGCCGAAGCCGCCCCCCGTCGCCACCGCCACCGCCGTCGCCGTCGCCACCTCACCAGACGCCGTCGCCGCGCCCGCCGAGGTGACCCGTGTCCCCGAGGCCACCGTCGCGGGCGCAGCGGACGACGTGACGCTGACGGGCAAGCTCGCCTCTGGCTACGTGGCCAACGGCGGCGCGCCCAACTACCTGAGCCTCGAGGTGCAGGCGCCGGTGCGCGGGGACCTGGAGGCGACGCGCAACCCGGCGAACCTGGTGGTCGTCATCGACCGCTCGTACTCGATGAACGGCCAGAAGATGCACGACGCGCTCGGCGCCGCCCGCGCGCTGGTGGAGCAGCTGGGCGAAGAGGACCGGCTGGCGGTGGTCCACTACGGCAGCAACGTGACCGCCCTGCAGAGCACCCCTGCGGACGCGCGCGGGCGGAGGGCGCTGCTCGCGTTCATCGACACCATCCGCGTGGACGGCTCCACCAACATCAGCGGCGGGCTGGAGCGCGCGCTGGTGGAGGGGCTCGCGCACCGCGAGGCGTTCCGCACCAACCGGGTGGTCCTGCTCAGCGACGGCCAGCCCACCATGGGGGAGGTGTCGCCCGCTGGGCTGACCCGCGTGGTGACCCGGATGCGCGAACACGGCTTCACCGTCACGTCGCTCGGCGTGGGCGCGGACTTCGACGAGCGGCTGATGGGCGCGCTGGCCGAGGCCGGCGGCGGCTTCTACGGCTACGTGAGCGACTCGTCGAAGCTGGCGGAGATCTTCGCCCGGGAGCTGGACCAGGCCTCGCGGCTGGTGGCGCGGGATGTGGAGCTGCGGCTGACCACGCCGCCCGGGGTGCGGGTGGAGGAGGTGCTCGGCCGGTCGTTTGTGCGGGAGAGCGACGGCGCGAAGTTGAAGCTGTACGACCTGTCCTCCGGCCTCAACAACCGGCTGGTGGTGCGCTTCAGCGTGGACGGTCCGGCGGGCACCACGCCGAAGGAGACGGTGAAGGCGGAGCTGCGGTGGACGGATGTGGCCTCGGGTGAGCGCAAGGTGGCGGCGGTGTCCCTGACCGGGCAGGTGACGGCGGACGCCAGGCGGGCCCTGGACCACGCGGACGAAGAGGTGATGGCGCACGCGGCCAACGCCGAGGCCGCGCGCCAGGTGCAGCTCGCCGCGGCGCTGGCGCGGCAGGGCAAGCGCGAGGAGGCCAGGCGGTCGTTGTCCCTGGGGTTCGACAACATCCGCGGCCTCTTCGGCGCCAGCGCCAGCGCGCTCGCCGGCTCCACCATCGAGGAGTCCCGCACGTACCTGGACTCCGGTGACATGAACCAGGCGGCGAAGCAGATGGACCGCAAGTCCATCGAGAGCTTCGGCGCCAGCAACGCCTACTAGGAGCCTGCCCATGACCCTCAGAGACACGGCGGCGTTCGAGCGCACGGTGTGGCGCGGCGTCATCGCCAGCGGGGCGATGGTGCTGTTCGCGCCCCTCTTCTTCGGCGGCTACCTGCGGTGGTCAGACGTCACCCTGTGGCCCGCGCTGGTGCCAGGGGTCCTCCTGGCGGTGGCGACGGGCCGGGGCCAGCCCTGGGGCCTGCTGGGAGCGGGGGCGTTCCTGGCGCCGTTGTGTGGGTTGCTGGGAGCGCCCCATGGGGCGGCGTTCTCCGGCGCCGCGCTGGGCGCGACCCTGGTGTGGGCGAGGCTCCACGCCGTGCACGCCGATCCCCCCTGGCAGACGACCGGTCGCATCGCCGCGGGGGCGGCAGCGGGAGGCGTCCTGGGCGCGTTGGCCGAGGTGGTCGCGGCGGTCTTCCTCCTCCGGCTGGAGCAGCTCGGGGTGCCGCCCTTGCCTGCGTTCATCTTCGTCGGCGCCGCGTCTGGCCTGCTGCTCTCGGTGGCGCAGCTCCCCGCGCACTTCGCGGAGGCGGCGGACGCGCTCGCCGAGCGGGTCCGGGCGCTGCGCCCGTCGCTCTCCGATGGGCGCCTGCGTTCGTTGGCCCTGGAGGCGGTGGCGCTGCACAAGGACTGCGCCGTCCTCACCTCGAAGCTGCCGCGACATACGACCCGCGCGGAGCTGGTGGCGTCGCTGTTCGGGCTGGTCTCCGGCGCGCTGGACCAGGCGGAGCGGCTGGCGTCGCTGCTCGCGCGAGGTGACGCGTCGAGACTGGAGGCAGGGCAGGCGCACGTGGCGCGACTCGAGGCGGACCTGGAGGAAGCGGACGACGCGGTGGTGCGCCAGCACCTGGAGGTGGCGCTCGATGCGGCGCGCGAGGAGTTGGCGCGCGTGGAGGCCATGCGCATAGAGCAGGCGCGGCTGTGGGCCCGGCTGGAGGCGGAGGTGGCGTTGCTCGGCCGGGCGCGCGCGTCACTGGAGGACGTGCAGGGCGGCCGGCAGGCGCTTCAGTCCGCGGAGCTCACCGCGCTGTCGCGGAAGCTGGAGTCCCTGAGCCGCAGCCAGGCGCTGGAGGCGGACGTGATGGCGGAGGTCGCCGTGGGCGCGGAGCTGGACCAGCTGGCCGGGGGCGCGGCGGCGAGGGGGCAGCTGGCGCGGGGCTAGGGGGGCGCGCGGCAGCGCACGGGTCCTGACTTCAAAGCGCGGGGAAGGCGAGGCCGCTGGACGTCAGGCTGGCCAGACGCCTGCGCCTACCACTGGTGCAGCTTCCGGGAGGCCTCTTCGAGCTTGCCCATCAGCTCCTTGAACATGGTCTCGAACTGGTTCTTGTTCATCCAGGCGTTGGTTTCGGCCCAGTTCTGCAGTTCGCCCATCTTCTCCGCGAAGGCCGCTGCGGACTTGGGCGGATCCTTCATCAGGGCCTCGAGCTTCTGCTCGACCTGCTCATGGCCCCACTCGGTCAGGCGCGTGCCGCTGTCCACCCACGTGCCCTGACCCTCTGTCTCGGTGACGGTCCCGTGGTCGCGCAGGAGCTTCATCTTGTCCATGAAGTCGCGGACCTGCGCTTCGCGGGTGTCGCCTTCGAAGGCGCTGCTGTTCACGTACCCGGTTGCCTCGCTGGAGCCCTGGCTGCTGCCCTTCGGCTGGGCGGGCGTCCTGCTGGTGGTGGTGCGCGGCGCTTTGGGACCGCCAACTCCGTTCACGGACATCACTGAACTCCCGGGTGAGGGCCTTCCGTATTCTCGCGCCGACGCGGGGCAGGGTTGCCTCCTTCGGCCATTTCGGTGTGGAGCGCGTGCGATGGTCCCCGCCATGGAATGGCTCAACTACCACCACCTCCTCTACTTCTGGGCCACGGCCCATTACGGCAGCGTGGTGCGCGCGAGCGAAGAGCTGAGGTTGGCGCAGCCGACCATCAGCGGGCAGGTGCGGCGGCTGGAGGAGGTGCTGGGCGTCAAGCTGTTCGAGCGCGTGGGGCGCAAGCTGGTGCTGACGCCGGTGGGGCAGACGGTCTTCCGGTACGCGGACGACATCTTCTCCCTGGGCCAGGACCTGATGAGCACGCTGAAGGGCGGCCCGTCCGACAGGCCGCTGCGGCTCACGGTGGGCGTGGCAGACGTCCTGCCCAAGGTGCTGGTGCAGAAGCTGGTGGGCCCTGCCTTCGACATCGGCCGCCCCGTCCAGCTCATCTGCCGGGAGAACCGCGTCGTCGAAGACTTCATGGGTGCTCTGGTGGGGCAGGAGTTGGACCTGGTGCTCGCGGACCGGCCACTGGGCCCCGGCATCCAGGTGCAGGCGTTCAACCACCTGCTCGGCGAGTGCGGGACGACCTTCGTGGCCCGACCGGAGCTGGCGAGGAGGCTTCGGCGCGGGTTCCCCAAATCCATAGGCGGTGCGCCCTGCCTGCTGCCGAGCGCGCACGCCACGCTGCGGCGCAGCCTCGACTTGTGGTTCGACACCCAGAACGTCCGACCGGCGCTGGTGGCCGAGTTCGACGACAGCGCGCTGATGTACGCGTTCGGCGAGGAGGGGCGCGGCATCTTCCCGACGCCCACCGTCTTCGAGGGCGAGTTCCGCAAGCGGTACGGCGTGCAGGTGGTGGGCAGGCTCCCGAAGGTGGTGCAGCAGTTCTACGCCATCTCGGTGGACCGCAGGCTCCAGCACCCGGCGGTGCTGGCCATCGTCAATGCCGCGCGGCAGGCGATCTTCAAGTGACGCGGGGACCGTAGAACGCACAACGCCCGCGGGAGCTCCGCGGGCGCAGGGGCTGCGTTGGTGGCTCGTATCGCGACGGCGGCGGCTACGGCGCGGGCTGGACCACAGTGCTCCCGTCCAGGTCCACCGCCGTCTGCGCCAGCATCCGGCCGTTCAAGGAGGCGCCGGTCTGCAGGGTGATGGAGGTCTGGCTGAGGAGGACGCCCTCCATGTGAGCGGTGGTGCCGAGCTCCACCTTCCCCGCCACCTGCCAGAACACGTTCTTCGCCAGGGCTCCGCCGGAGAGGAGGACCGTGACGCCGTTGGCCACGGTCAGGTCCTGGGCAACCTGGAAGATCCACACGTCCGTCGCCGAGCCGTTCAGCGTGACGTCGGTGGGGACCAGCACGCCGGTGCCCCACTTGTAGACGCCCGGCGCGAGTGTCATCCCGCCGATGTCGCCTGCGCCATGTTCGGTGAAGTCGGAGGACCTGCCGGCGGCGTCGGTGAAGGCGAGCTGCATGTCACCCACGGCGGTGGTCAGGTTCGCGGGAGTCGGCGCGGCGTAGTCCGCGGCGTAGAGCTGGCCGGTCACCTGGGGCGACGAGGAGAAGACGTTCGTCCCGTCCACGGTGAGCGAGAACCCGGTGATGTAGCTGGCCGCCGCGGGGCTCACGCCGATGTTGCCGGTCACCGCCGAGGTGGGCACCGTGGAGACGCCGCTCTTGGAGAGGATGACGAAGCCGCCCGCGGTCCCAAGGTCCACCGGCAGCCCCGGCCCCACGCTGTCACCGGTGGTGAAGGTCCAGCCGTGGGACTCGGCGAGCGCCGCGCCTTCTGTGTTCAGGACGCCGGTGTGCACCGTCGCGGTGTACGCGGTGTTGCTCTGCAACCTGTGGGCGGGCCAGAAGTGGGCGCGCCGGTTGGCGTAGATGACCACTCCGGCGACCGGCGTCTGGGCGGTCCCCATGGTCACGGTGAAGGTGGCCGCGGTGACGGAGACGGGCGAGAGGTCCTGGCTAAAGTGCGCGGTGATGGGCGCGTTCAGGGCGACGTCCGTCGCAGCGGCCAGGGGCGAGGTGCTCTCGACCTCCGGCGCGTTGGCCGTCTGGCCTGCGTCAGTGCCGTCCCCGCCGCCGCCCGCGTCCGGCCCATCCTCCGTCCCCTCCGGAGAGCCACACCCCAGGGTCAAGGCGAGGGTGAGGATGAACAAGGCGGTGCGGGTGCTCGGGTGTCGGACTTCGGGGTGAGGCGTCTGCATTTCGTTTCCTGACGTGAACTGCGTGTGCAGCACCTCTCGCAGGACGCCCGGATATAGAGAATAAGGAAGTTACGTCCACATACCTCGGCTTTCCCGAGGTCACCGCGGACGCACCACCCGCACCTCGTAGACGACCGGGTCCGGCGCTGCCTCCAGGGCCGCGGTCTCCTCAGGGACCCTCACCTGGCTGCCGAAGGCGAGGGCGTAGCGGCGCTGCTCCGCGGAGACCCAGAAGCGGACCGTGGCGCCGGGGTGGAGGGTGGCCAGGACCTCTGCGAAGGGGTTGCCCCCACTCAGGGAGAGGGACGTGGGGAGGGCGCGGGGAATGGAGCTGTCGAGAACGTCGCCGTCGATGGACCAGGCCACGTAGTGGACGCGGACGGAGTCCCAGTTGCGCGGGAGGGGCAAGGCGCGGTCACCTTCGTCCAGCACCTGGTACACCACCCCCGCCCCGGTGCGCTGCGCGTTCGTGGGGGAGGCCTGGATATCCGGGGGCGCAGGTGGCGCGCGGCGCTCTTCGAGGATGTCCACCAGCTCGACCTCGAAGACGAGGGTCCCCTTCGGGCTGCGCGGCCTGCCTTCGTACGCGAGCGCTTCGGGGACCCAGATTCGAGCGCGCTCTCCCACGCGCATGCGCGAAATCGCCTCGCTGAGCGCGGGGAGCTCCTTCACCAGGCGCAGCTCCCTGGGTTCGCCGCGCGTGGAGCGGAACACCGCTCCGCTCGACGTGGCGGCGGACAGACGCGCGTGGACGACGTCGGTGGGTCTGGGGCTGGCTCCGCTTCCAGGCTGCAGGGTTTCGAAGCGGGCCTCGGCGAGGTCCGTTTGCAGCGGAGGCAGCTCGACGACGAGGTCATGAATCCGGTTGTCGATGGCCTCTCGAAAGAAGGTCTTCAGCAGCGGCTCTCTGTCCTCCTCCGCGGCGCCGAGCAGGTACGTCGGCTTCTCTGCCACGGCATCCCGGATGGACTTTGCGGTGGCCAGGGGAAGTCCCACGAGGTCCCATCCGAGCGCCTGCAGCTCGCGCTCCACCCGGTCCTGGTCTGCCTGGCCCATCCGGTCGAGCTCCTTCAGATACGGGGCGACGAGCGGCTCGAGGTGGCGGGTCTCCGGGCTGCTGTTTCCGGCCGCCGGCTCGAAGTGCTCGAAGGCGGCCCGGACGCCGTTGGTTTGATGGAGGACCAGGGAGGTTGGGCTCCCCTGCGCCCAACCATCGCCTTGCAGGAGGACCTCAACGCGCCCGGGGCCTTGCGGCCGCACCGAGATCTTCCGTTCCGTGTATCCGCGGCACTCCACCGGCCCCGCCAGCTCCGCGCGCTCTTCGGCCCGACAGGTGGCCACAAAGCGGAGCCGCTCCCCGGGTCGAGAAGCAAAGTAGAAGCGGAGCTCCCCTCCACCTCCGGAGGTGCCCGGGGTCCAGGTGAGCACGCTCGGGTGGGCGTGCGCGAAGGTCCGGCTCCCGGCATCGAACAGCGCGACACGCGGCTGCGCGGGCGCGACGGGCTCGTTCGGCTGCGCGGAGGCTCGCGCGGAGGCTGCCGTGGAGGCGGCGCCTGTCGAAGCGCAGCCAGAGAGAAGCGCCGCCGCGCCGAACATCCAGAGAGTATTTCGCATCCGGGTGAGGCTACCGCGCCGGGGCGAAGGAGGTCAGGCTGGCGGTGGTGGCAGCCTCGGGAACAGCCCGTTCGGCGCCTGGAAGATGGCCGGCGCGAAGGCCTGCACCGTCCCGTCCGCGGTCTTCAGGCGCAAGGTGCGCTTGAGCGCGAAGTCGAACGCGAGCGGGTTGTGCTGGTCGAGCTCGTTCAACAGCTCGCGCTGCGCGTCGTCGAGGTAGTGCAGGCCGACGAGCACGCCGGTGCGGGTGAGCGCGTTGATGGCCGGGAGTGGGTAGTCGCTGCCGTTGACCAGCCGGTGGTGCAGGTCCGTCCGCTCGAGCATCTGCTGCAGCGGCTTGCCGGCGCGGTTGAACTGGGGCAGCGCGGAGATGTCCCCGAAGAGGCGGCCTTCGTACTGGGGCTCGTCCATCATCCGGAGGAAGAGGTCGAAGTTCTCCACCTGCGGCGCGCCTTCTCCGGCGTCCAGGTCTTCGCCCATGCCCAGAGAGGCGCAGTGGGACACCACGACCTTGACGCCCGCCTCCAGCGGCCGGCGCAGCCGCAGCGGGTTGCCGAGCTTCTGCGCTTCTTCCGCGTGTACCGCGCGCTCTTCGCCCGCGTGGGAGATGAGCGGCACCTCCAGCTCTGCGAGCGCGCGGTAGAAGTCGTCACAGCGCGCCGCCGCGGGATCGATGACCTGCGCGTTGGGCAGCCACTTCACCGCCACCGCGCCGGCTTCGACCACCCGGTGCAGTTCGTCCACCGCGTCCTTGCGATACGGATGGATGGAGGCCACGGGCACGAAGCAGTCGGGGAACTCGCGGGCGAGCTGCAGGACGTAGTCGTTGGGCGTGTGGAATTCGGTGGCCGCGCGGTCGATGGCGCCGGAGTCGTCGTGCGCCCAGTCGAAGGCGAGGATGAGCATCCGCCCGTGGGGGGTCTGCGAACGCACCCGCGCGACCAGTTGCTCCACGTACTGGCGGTCTGCGTCGTCTGCGTCCGTCACGCCGCCGGCGCGCTTGTAGATGGCGAAGCGTGCGTACTGCAGCGGGTTGAGGAGGCTCTGCATGTTGGGGTTGACCCAGCAGCCGCTGCCGCCGGTCCCCAGGCCCACCACGTGCGCGTGGGTGTCGAGCACCTGGGGCGGGTCCAGCCCTTCCCAGGCACGGTCGTAGAGGGCCTGCGCTTCCTTCGAGAGCGGACCGTCCGGCGCCGCCGGCCTGGCCGCGCGCACGAACCCGTGCCGCATCCCGCCCAACGTCACGCCGCCCGCTCCGAGCATCCACAGCACCTGGCGTCGCTTCAGCTTCATGGTGAGCCGCGCAGGCTAGCAGCAGAAGGTCGCGTCGCGGGTGGGCGGACGCGGTGGGTCGCCTGCTGGTGCGCATGGACGCGGACAGAATGCGTGCACCTGAGCGCGCTGACGAAGCGGAGACCGCCCGGTCGGGGTGGCGCGCGCCGTCACGGGCTCGGCGAATTTCGGAGCACCCTCAGAGTGTGCGGGTAGGCCCGCCTGTCCTCCGGACGCGGCTGCCCGAACGGAAAGGAGCGCATCTGCTCGAGGACGCATTGAGCCACCTTGTCCAGGCCCGGTGAAACCGCCGTCAGCTCAACCTGCTCGACCCCACCAGCGGGGGCGATGACGTAGCGAAGGAGCACTTCGCCGTCTCGATCCAGGCCGGCCGCGAGCTCCCGGCGGTAGCAGAAGTCGAACTCGATGTGATGCGCAGAGAGGACCTCGGCGTGCGTCCGCGCCCAGATCGCCTCTCGGTCGGGAGCGCTGCAGTCCGGAGGCTGGGCCATCGCGTCGTGCAGGACCTGGCGCCGGCGGACGTCCGCAAGCAACGCGCAGCTCGCCCGCTCCCTTTCCTCGCACAAGCGCTGCAGCAGCTCGATGGCATGGGGGAGGTCGCGGGTGCCGCCGCCGGCCGAGTGCTTCGAGCTCCGCGAAGTGGTTGCAGCCCTCTGGGAGAGCCAGCGCGCAGGCCCGGTCGAAGGCACGTCGGGCCAGCACCTCATTGCGGTCCACCCCTTCTCCACGCAGCAACATGCCGCCCTGGGCGATGCACGCCTTCGGGTGGCACAGTGCTTCGTCACGCCATCGAGGCACAGATGCGGGCTGAAGACGCAGCCGGCTGAACCGGCCAGCACCACCACCACGAATGTGAGCAGGCACCTCCTCACGAGGAGGGCTTTACCTCGAGTGCCGCTGCCAGGTTGCGCAGCGGGCGCCGTGGCCAGTGATCCATTCTCCTCAGCCACGACGCCTCAGTGCTCCCCGCCCTGCGGGTTGAATTCAAGCACCCCGGCATTGCCGCGCAGTGCACAGGTGGCTGCGGGTTGGACTGCTCGTCTACCTGTGGCCGGACGAGTTCCAGGCGCTCGACCTCGAGCTGCCTGCGTGCGGGCGCTGCTACGGGAGGTTGGGGACGTGCCCCCTGTGCTCGTGTCGCCCGGCCGCGAGCGTCACCATGATGCCGACGGCGCTGAGCAGGCATACGCCGCCGAGGACGTTGTGCCAGACAAGTCGCTCACAGACGCTCCGCGCATACTGCACGCTGACGGTCCGGTCCCCCTTGAGCCGGTCGCACCTCTCCACCGACGCGAAGGCGCTGGTGAAGAGAAGCCCGGCACAGACGATGAGGAAGACCGACAGCGCCATTCGCAGCACCCGGCTGTGAGGCGAGTCGTTGGAGATGTCGTCGCTCGGGATCCCGAGAGGCGACCTGGCGGCCAGGTCGGGATCCCTCGCGATCCGCCTGAGCGCCCGCCGGGGCACCACGCGCACTCGGCACTCTGGACACATGGACCACGGCTCCTGGTCCAGCAGCGCGAGCTCGCCCCGGCAGAGAGGACAGGCGCCTCGAGGCTGCGCGGCGAAGGGCTCGGTCTCATCGTCCGCACCACCAGCGCGCGCGAAGACCAGCTCCTCTCGCGCCGCTTCGCGGAGCTCTGCGGGCCGGGCGACGACCGCCCGGCAGCTCGCGCACACCCACGCATGGTCACCGTCTCGAGCTGTCAAACGTCCCGCACAGGCGGGACATGGACCGAGGGGCATTCGGCGAGGTTACACGGCGAGGTCGCGAGCGGCATCCGCAAGGCCGTTGCCATCACCGGGACCGCTCAAGACAACGCCACCTGAAGACCCGGGGGAGGAGGTCTCCAGGTGGCGTCCGTGCCCGCGATGGACGCGTGCAACTCTCTACTTGGTGCCGCTGCCGCCCTCTTCGCCCACCGCCATGGTGGTCAGGATGGGGTCATCCTTGGACGGCGGCTTGGTCCCGCCCTCTTCGCCCACGGCCAGGGTGGTGTAGACGGGAGGCGGCTTGCTGCCACCCTCCTCGCCCACCGCCATGGTGGTCATGTCCGGCGGCGGCCGGCTGCCACCCTCTTCGCCCACGGCCTGCGTGGTCTCGAAGCCGTCGCCCTTGTCGGACGTCTTCGGCGCGGTCCCGCCCTCTTCGCCCACCGCCAGCGTGGTGTAGACGGGAGGCGGCTTCGTCCCGCCCTCTTCGCCCACTGCCATGGTGGTCATGTCCGGAGGCGGCTTCGTCCCGCCCTCTTCGCCCACCGCCAGCGTGGTGTAGACGGGAGGCGGCTTGGTGCCACCCTCTTCGCCCACCGCCATCGTGGTGGCGTCGAACCCGTCGCCGCCGCCGCCGTTGGACTTGGGCTTGGTGCCGCCCTCTTCACCCACCGCCAGGGTCGGGTAGACAGGAGGCGGCTTGGTGCCACCCTCTTCGCCCACGGCCTGGGTGGTCATGTCCGGAGGCGGCTTGTTCCCGCCCTCTTCGCCCAGGGCCTTGGTGGTCTTCTGGGAGTCGTCGGCGTTCGAGTCGCAGCGGGGCAGCTCGTACTTGATGAAGGACGCAGGAATCTTCATGGCAGTAACCTTCGTGTTCGCAAGGGTGAGGCCTACATTCACCCCCATTGTCGGCAGGTCATTTGACGGGTTGCGTAAAGAACCCTGGTTTGGAGCAGGAAAATGAAGATCGGCATCTTCGGGAGTGACCAGGACCTGCAGTGCCACGCAGTGGCGAAGGAATTGGACAAGCTCGGCGCACAGAACATTCTGCTTCGAGCGGATGCCTTCGATGCGGGCCTGCCGATCAGCTTCGACGACGACCGCACCTTCTATAGAGGTGTGCAGGTCGACGACGTGCACGGCTTCTACCTGCGCTTCATCCCCGCCCCCTACGCGCCGTACATGGAGCAGGACGGGGAGCTGCGGCTGTACGAAGACTGGTTCACCCGCTACATGCACGAGCGCGAGCGCGCCTCCTTCTTCGTGGCCTGGCTCCTTCGCCTGCAGCAGCGCGGCGCGGTGATGGTGAACCCGCCGCACGCCGCGAGCGTGCTCCAGTACAAGCCGTTCCAGCTCGACGTCCTGCGCAGCGTGGGCGCGCAGCTTCCGCGGACGCTCATCTCCAACGACCCGGCGAAGGTCCGCGCCTTCAAGGCCGAGGTGGGCGACGTCATCTTCAAGCCGGTGATGGGCGGCGCCTTGACCCGCCCCCTGGATGACGAGGCGCTCGAGCAGCTCCCTGCCATCACCACCTCGCCGGTCATCTTCCAGTCCCGCGCGCCCGGAGACGATCTGCGCATCATGCTCGTGGGCGACGAGATCGTCTCCAGCGTGGCCATCGTGACGCCGGCGCAGCACCTCGACTTCCGCGGGGACGACGTCTACAGCGCGGGCAAGGCCATGTACCGCGAGGTCACCCTCCCCGACGCGGTGAAGGTCCAGTGCGTGAAGGCCGCCCGCGAGCTGGGGCTGGCGTTCGCGGGCATCGACATCAAGCAGCAGGGGGATGATTGGGTGTTCCTCGAGCTGAACTCTTCGCCCATCTACCTGGATGTGGAGCGGAAGCTCGGGCACCCCATCAGCGCGGCGATCGCGCGGTACCTGGTGGAGAACGTGCGCGCCAGGGGGCGGTGACCGCGGGGCTTCACCCGAGGCCCTCACCCCAACCTTCTCCCAGAGGGAGAGGGGGTGCTGGTTCGTCAGGCCGCCTGGCGCTCGCGCGTCCGGGCGGACCCTCGCGGCGGGAATGCCGCCGGGTGCTTAGGAGCGTCCCATGAGCTGGAAGCAGACACTGGAGAAGGTGGGCGACGGGCACTGGGTGCTGCCGCAGACGAAGACCATGCGCACCCACGCGGACCTGTTCCTCTCCGACAAGCTCCTGTGGGGCGAGCCGGACAAGACCAACGGCGACATGGGCCTGGAGGAGGCGGTGTTCTCGCAGGTGGTCAACGCCGCCAGCTTCCCGGGCGTGACCCGGGTCGCGGTGACGCCGGACTGCCACGTGGGCTACGGCGTGCCCATTGGAACCGCCATCGAAACCGAAGGGGTGCTGCTGCCCACGGCGGCGGGCTACGACATCGGCTGTGGGATGGTGCAGCTTCGGACCACGCTCACCGCGGACGACATCGCGGACGTGAAGAAGCGGCGGCAGTGGATTGACGAGGTCACCCGGCGCATCGCCGTGGGCGTGGGCGCGAGCCGCGTGCAGAAGCAGCGCAAGGTGGACTCGAAGACCTTCGCCGAAGTGGTTCGCCACGGCGCCAAGGCGCTCGGCCGGACCTCCAACGTCACCGAGCGCAGCTTCATCCCCGTCGAAGACGACCGGGTGGACATCCCCGACCGCGCGTACGCCAAGCGGGACCAGTTGGGTTCGCTCGGCGGCGGGAACCACTTCACCGAGATGCAGGTGGATGAGGACGGGAACGTCTGGGTGATGCTCCACACCGGCAGCCGCGGCTTCGGGTGGAACATCGCCAAGCAGTTCTTCGTGCTCGGCGCGAAGAACCTGGAGCTCTCCCGCGCGAGCGAGGACCACGTCTGGTTCGACGCGGACTCGAAGCTCGGCCGCGAGTACTGGAACCTCCACAACATGGCCGCCAACTTCGCCGTGGCCAACCGGCTCATCATCGGCGAGGCGGTGTGCGAGGCGCTCGAGGCCGTCTTCGGAGGGAGCGCGGAGATCTATTACGAGATCTCCCACAACCTCATCCAGAAGGAGTCCGGCCGCTTCGTGGCGCGCAAGGGCGCCACCCGCGCCTTCCCCGGCGGGCACCCGGCGCTCAGGGGCACCACCTGGGAGAAGAGCGGGCACCCCATCCTCATCCCGGGGTCCATGGAGACCGGCAGCGCCATCCTCTTCGCCGAGGAGCACGCAGCGAAGTCCATCTACTCGGTGAACCACGGCGCGGGCCGCAGGCTCTCGCGGGGCGAGGCGAAGCGGTCCCTGGACCAGAAGCGGACCGACGCGCGGATGGCGGAGGCCGGCATCCTGCTCAACACGCGGCAGACGCCGTTGGACGAAAGCGGGCCTTGCTACAAGAACCTCGACGACGTGCTGGAGACCGTCGAGGAGGCGCACCTGGCGCGGGTGCACAAGCGGCTGCGTCCCATCGCCTGCATCAAGGGCGCGGATTAGGCCGCAGAGCGAGAGAGCAGACGAGGGCGGGGCCGCTCGAACGGGGCGGCTCCGTCTCTTGCTGCGCAGCTTTCCACAGGCCCAACGGAGGGCCCGCGGGAGGCTGCGATGAGACGACTTGGGACGGGCATGGCGCTGGCGGTGCTGTTGGCGGCGGGCAGCGCGTGGGCGAAGAAGGACTTCTCCGCGGACGTGCTGATGAAGACCGAAGCGGGCACGAAGCCGGTGGAGGCGAAGCTCAACGCCAGCGGCGACAAGATGCGGGTGGAGGCGACCGAGAGCGAGCAGCGCTCGGTGATGATCTTCGACCAGAAGAAGTCGCAGGCGTGGCTTCTCGTCCCCGAGCACAAGGTGGTGATGGAGGTGCCCCAGGACGTGGTGGGCAACGACCTCTCGGGGCTGCGGCGCGAGAACCCCTGCGACGGGCAGGACGAGTTCACCTGCAAGAGAGCGGGGAGCGAACAGGTCGCCGGGCGCAAGGCGAACAAGTGGGTAGCGACCGACGGGAGCGGCCAGCAGGTGGCCACCTTCTGGGTGGACCAGGCGCTGGCGTATCCCCTGAAGGTGGAGCGCGACGACTTCGTGATGGAGCTGAAGAACGTGAAGGTGGGGCCGCAGCCGCAGAACCTCTTCGAAATTCCGAAGGACTATCGACAGATGGACATGGAGACCGGCGTGGGCGGCGCAGGCGAGTAGCCGCCCTCGGACCCCAACCGGGTCCTGCGTGACCGCCCGGTCTCCACGGACCCGGGCGGCGCGCCCCTTCTTCCTCTAAGGTTTGGTCGGAACGGATTTTGCTGTGCCTGGCGGTCGATGCCCTCCGCTCCCGAGCGCTACCGGGCCCAGGCCCAGCCCGCCGGCCCCCTGCAGGAGACGGAAGACCTCCCGGCCCTGCGCGCGCGGGAGGAGGCGCGGAAACGGCGCTCCACGCTCCTGGGGATGGCCGGCTTGATGGTGGTGCTGTCCCCGGCTGACCATCCTCTCTCCGTCTGGTCGGTCCTTGCCCGGTTGGGGATGGCGGCCTTCTGCGCCGTCGTGGGTTGGTGGTGGACGCCGCTCCTCAACCGCTTCGGCGAGCTCTGGGTCTGTCGCGCGAGCGTGGGCGGCATCCTCGTGCTCTACGCCCTGCTGGTGCTGGCCACCGGCAGCTCCGAGAGCATCGCCTTCTGGTGGACCATCGCGGTGCCGCTGGTTTGCGTGGTGATGCTGCCCATCGACACGGCCGGAGCCACCGTGGGCGCAACACTGTTCTCTGCCACGTGCGTGGGCATGCTCTGGAATGACGGGGTGAGGGGCGAGGACTTTGCCGCGAAGGCCGTGGACTACCTGGCGACCATCGGCGTTTCGGCGTTCGCCGCCTACCAGGCGCGCGGGCTGCGCGGCGCCGCGACGAAGGCATTGGAGACACTCCAGTCGCTCCAGTCTCGCGCGTGGGAGCAGGAGCGGCTGGCCACCGTGGGCCGGCTGGCGGCAGGCGTGGCGCATGAGGTCAACAACCCGCTGGCGTTCGTGAAGGCCAACGTCCGCTGCCTCGCCGAAGAGCTCGAGGACCGCACGCTGGACGACGCGGAGCTGCGGGACCTCACCGAGGAGACGTCCGCCGGGCTGTCGCGCATCGAGTCCATTGTCGGGGACCTGAAGGCCTTCGCCCGGGACGTGCCGGTGGCGCCCGGCCATTGCGACGTGCGCGCGGTCCTCGACGAGTGCCTGCGGATGACGCGGCTGCGGCTGCAAAGCGTGGCGGAGGTTTCGGTATCGCTGCCTCCGGACCTGCCAGCGGCGAACGCGGACGCGCGCCGTCTGGTGCAGGTGCTGGTCAACCTATTGGTGAACGCGTCTGATGCGCTGGAGTCCGCGCGCGACGCCGGTGTGCTCCGCTCCGAACCGGCGGTCTTCATCTCGGTTGAGGTGGAGGGGGATGCGGTGGAGGTGAGCGTCCGGGACAACGGCCCCGGCATCCCGGCCGAGCACTTGCCCCAGCTGTTCACGCCGTTCTTCACCACCAAGCCGGTCGGCAAGGGCACAGGGCTCGGGTTGCCGGTGTCGCTGGCCCATCTGGAGCAGATGGGCGGCTCGCTCACGGCCGCGAACGCTTCGGACGGCGGCGCCGTCTTCACGGCGCGGGTGCCACTGGCAATAGGAACCGCTCACCAGGTAGCGACGACGCGCGCTGTCGGAGGCCAGGCCTAGGACGGCACGCCTGCGGGTTTGCCGGCGAGCGGCGCACCTTCGTCGAGGACCAGCAGGCGCACCCTTCCGGTGGCCAGCAAGCGCCCCTCGCCGTCTTTGACCTCGGCCTCCCAGACGTGGCTTCGGCGCCCGCGCTGCAGCGGACGCGCGGTGGCGTGCAGCGTGCCTTCGCGGGCCGCGCGCAGGAATGAGGTGTGGTTCTCCAGGCCCACCACGCTGCGCCCGTGGGGCATGGCGTTCACCGCCGCGCCGACGGAGGCCAGCGTCTCGATGATGGCGGCGTGGATGCCACCGTGGACGATGCCGTAGGCCTGCAGATGCTCGGGCCGAACCTCCAGCGTGCCCTGCACCTCGTCCACGGTGGCGCGCGTGAGCCGCAGCCCGTTGGCCTTCATCCAGCCGTCTGCACCGGAGGCGTTGATGAACTCGGCGAAGTCGTCGCTCATGATTCTCCTGAAACTCTCCCGAACGGCAGGTCAGCCCTGCGGACAGCGGCGCTCGAGCACCTGCGCCTCGCCGCCGGCAATCCGGTACACGGCGCGCCCGCTCGTGCCCAGCGCTTCGTCGCTCCAGGCAGGCGCCGAAGAGGGCACAGGCTCCGCGGCGGCCACGAAGGCCCCTGACGCGGGGTCGTACCACCACGCGGTCCTCGAGCCTGCGTCCTGCACGTAGACCCAGCCGCGCTCGAGGGGGACGGCCTTCGGCGCCTCCAGCGCGGCCGGCACCCCGCCCGTCTCCCTGACTGACACCGCCTCTCCCACGACCTCCAGCAGGAAGGCACGGGAGGACTGGGCGCCGCCACCTTCCACCACCAGGACCCGGCCACCCGCGGTCTGCGCGAGCGCGGCCTTCGCCACCGGCACCGGCAGCGGCGGGCCGCTGTGCAGCGCGCCGTCGGAGGTGACGAGATCCACCTGCGTCGTCGCATCCGGACCCGAGGCGAGCACCCGCCGTCCATCCCCCAGCGCGGCCGAGGTCTCGCGCGATGCGGACAGTGGGGGCAGCTCCTCCCACGTCGCCTCGGTGAACGCCGCGTCGAACCCCAGGCGCACCAGCCGCGCGCCGAGGTCCCCGCCGGTGACGTAGACGGCGTCGCCTCCCCCCACGCGGAAGGCGTGCGCGTCGTTGAGCGGCAGGGGCGCAGAGAGCGTCACCGCGTCCAGCTTCGGTGTGCCCCCGTCGAACGACAGCCGGCTCACCGTGGAGAGGGCAGCGCCGCTCGCGTCCTCTCCGCCGATGAGCACCACGCTGCCGTCCGACAGCTCCACGAGCGCCACCGCCCCGCGCGCGGGCGAAGGTGAGAGCGGCTCGAGCAGGTTCTGGCCGGGGCGGAAGAGCTCCAGCTTCGGGCTGGCGCTGCCGTCCTCTTCGCCACCGGCGAGCACCCACCACCCCGCGCGCGCGCCGCGTTCGAGCATCAACAGCCGCACCGCCGTCCGGTCCGCGAGCCCGGGCAGGGGCTGTCGCCAGGTGCCCACCCGCCCGTCTTCACCACAGCCACACGCGCCCGCGCTGCAGACGAGCCCGTCGTCCGCGCACGCCTTTGAAGCGCAGTCCGGGTCCGCGCAGTCTGCGAGTCCGTCGCCGTCGTCGTCGAAGCCGTCGTCGCACAGCTCCGGCGGCGCGCCGCCATCCGGTGAGGTAGGCACCAGGTCTGGCAGGGTCAGGACCAGCGTGCTGCCTGTTCCGCTCTGCAGCTCCGCTTCGCCGCGGATGGCGGAGACGACCTCACCTTCGCGCTCCGCGGAGGCCAGCAGCGACACCCGCGTCCCCGGCGGCGTCGCAGGGCCTGAGAGGACGTTGAAGGTGAAGGGCAGGGTCAGCTCCTCGCCCTCGACGACCTCGGCGAGCAGCGGCTTCCCGTCCGAAGAGGCGACGAGCGACAGCCGGTCGAAGTCCACTCCGGGTGTGAGTGCTCCCTCCACCACCACGTGCAGCCCGGCCTCCGGGACCCGGCAGCCGAAGGCACCACAGCTGAGGAGCAGCGCGAAGAGGGGGAGCGGCCGCACGGCCGGCGAGCATAGCGGATTGGCCCTCCCCGGCGGCCGCACGGGCAGGGAGCAGGGCGGATCGCCTATAGTCGGCCGACACGCGCGCATGGCCGGCTCCTCCCTGGTGCTCGCCCCGGACGTCCACAGCGGCCGGCGGTTGGGCAAATACGAGATTCTCTGCCGCCTCTCCATGGGCGGGATGAGTGAGCTCTTCCTCGCGTTCCAGAAGGGGCTCGCCGGCTTCCGCAAGTTCGTGGTGCTCAAGCAGATCCTCCCGGACATCAAGGGCGAAGAGGAGTTCGTCCGGATGTTCCTGGACGAGGCGCGCATCACCGCGGCCTTCACCCACCCGAACATCGCGCAGGTGTTCGATCTCGACATCGACGACGGGGAGCTGTTCCTGGCCATGGAGTTCGTGCCGGGGGCGACGCTGGTGGAGGTGGCGCGGGCCTGCCGGCTGGCGGGCGAGCCCATCCCGCCCGGGCTCACGCTGATGGCGGTGCGGGACACGGCGCTGGCGCTGCACTACGCGCACACCTTCACGGACCCCATGGGCCGGGCGGTGCAGGTCATCCACCGGGACGTGGCCGAAAAGAACATCATGGTGACCTACGACGGCACCACGAAGCTGCTCGACTTCGGCATCGCCAAGGCGCTCGGGCGCGCCAGCCGCACCTCGGTGGGGATGGTGAAGGGCACCAGCGGCTACATGTCTCCGGAGCAGATCCTCGGGGAGCCGCTGGACCCGCGCAGCGACGTGTTCGCGCTGGGCGTGGTGCTGCACGAGTGCCTCACCGGGATGCGGCTGTTCCACGCGAAGACCGCCGAAGACGCGATGATGCAGGCGCTCAAGGCAGAGGTGGCGCCGCCGTCCCGGCAGAACCCGCAGGTGCCGCCGGAGTTGGACGCGGTGACGCTGAAGGCCCTCAAGCGCACGCGCGAAGAGCGCTACGCGACTGCGCTGGAGCTCGCCCGCGCCATCGAGCGGGTGGCCGGCCCGCTCATCTGGCACCCGGAGCAGAGCGCGCAGCTCATCACCCGGCTGTTCTCCGACCGCCGCGAGCAGACCCGCCAGCTCATGAGCGGCGCGCAGGGCCACGAGCACACCGGCGAGTTCAAGCTGGCGAAGCTCTTCGCGGACGCGCCGCCGGTGCCGGGCGCGCCGCAGGTCATCTCGCCGCCGCCAGGCCCTCCGCCAATTCCGCCGGCCCCCGCTGTCTCCGCAGATGCGCCCGCGCCGCCTCGGCGGCCCCTGCCGCCCGAGCCACCTGCCCCCCCGAAGCGCGCGCCGCTGCCGCCTCCGGTGCCCACCCACTCGATGCCCGCGGTGACCCGGGCTGCGCCCATTCAGACGCCGCCCCAGGAGGTCACGGTGCTCGAGCATCCGCACCTGGTGGACCCGCCGCGCCGGAGGGCGCCGCGCCCGAGCGGTCCCAGGGCTTCGCTGCCGCCGCCGGTGCCGGACTTCGACGAGGCCCACTTCCCGCCGGAGGAGCGGACGTTGCCGGGGGAGCTGCCGGATCTCGCCGCGCTGGACCGCACGAACCCGCGGTTCCGCCTGCCGCCGCGGGATGAGGAGCGCACCGCGAGCGTGGTGGAGACGACCACCAGCGGCCGCGCCGCGGGCGGCGGTCGCGGAGGGATGATGATGATGGTGGGGGTGGTGGCCGCCACATTGCTCGCGGCGGTGGGCGTGAGCGGCTACGCGCTCGGGCTGCACGAAGACCTGGGAGAAATCCTGGGGCTCGATGCGCCGGAGCTGGCACCGAAGCCGCCGGCCGCGGTGCCGCTGGGGCCTGTGGCGGTCGCGCCGGTGCCGGAGGGAGTCGCGGTCGCGGAGGCGCCGGAGGCCGCGGCCGAGCGTGTGCCTGCCGCGGCCGATACGGTCACGGTGGTGGATGCAGATGCGGTGGCGGTGGCGGACGTGGAGCCGGTGCCGCTGGTTGCGGAGGCCGACGCTGCAGCGCTGGCCGAGCCCGCCGCCGAAACGCCGGCGAAGACCCGGGCCCGGCCGGAGCCGAAGCGGACAGCGGTGCGTGCCAGGGCCTCGCGGTCGACGGGGAGCTCGGCGAAGACCGAGCCCGCCGCGGCGGCGGCTGCAGCGACGGACGCGGAGGACGACTGGGGCAAGCCCGCTGTCGCCTCGCCGGTGAAGGCAAAGGGAACCCTGACGCTCATCACCGAGCCCTGGTCCACGGTGTTCCTCGGCGGCCGGGAGCTGGGCATCACCCCCGTGGTGAAGCAGGAGCTTCCCGCGGGGCGGCACACGCTGCGGTTGGTGGGACCAGACAAGAAGGCGGTCTCGTTGCCGGTGCAGATTTCAGCCGGCGAAGAGACGAAGGTCCGCGTGCCGCTCAGCGTGTTGTCGGCGCCTTAGCGCTCCCGTCCCTCTCCCAGGAGGAGAGGTCGTCAACCTATTGGGCAGCGCTGCCGGGGGTGGAGGGGTGGGTGCCCTTCTCCCGGTGGTCGTGCGTGGGGCCGCCCCAGGTGCCAGGCCACGGCGAGCGCGACGGGGAGATGCCCGGCAACAGGAACCGCCAGAACGACGCGTAGCTGTTGGCGAACGGTGGGTCCCCGTCTCCGAGCGTCAGGGCATCTCCCATCACCGCCAGCCGGTCGTTGGCCACTTCGAACAACTGCGGCGCGTCCATGATGGGCGCCTGCAACTCGCACCGGAACGCCTCCTTGCCCATCGAAGGGTCCACCGCGACGAGCGTCCCCACGCCGTTGATGCGCGCGAAGGTGAGCACCACCTCCCGGCGCTGCGCCTCCGGCCGCGGGTGCCAGCTCGCCAGCCGAAGCTCGCGGGTGAGGAAGGTGTCCGTCGGAGCCGGCAACGTGTACGTCCACTGCCGCCGCGAGGTGTGCGCGTAGCCGTGCATTTCGGTGCCGCCGCCAAAGCCCATCCAGGGGCTGGAGACGTAGTGGTCCTTCGTCACCACCGGCCGGCCCATCAGCTCCCGCGGGCCACCTTGCGCCTGCAGCGGGATGCCGGTCTTCGCGTCCAGCGGCGTCTGCGAACCTTCAGAGAAGAGCAGCTCTCCGACCACGCCCAGTTCGCCGCCGGGATACCCATCCACGCGCTTCCACCGGAAGATGCCGTCCTTGTCCCAGGAGATGAGCAAGGTGGGGTTCTGCGCGGCAAGCGGCGCGTTGCCCTCCGACGAAGGCGAGAAGGACAGGTAGAGGTTGCCGGCCGCGTCCGCCACCGCCCCGTAGGGATGCGGGTGGTTGCACTGGGTCAGCAGCGGGTCGACCAGCTTGTGGGCGTTGACGAGCTCACCCGAGGCGTTGAGCACCGCCATGTAGTAGTTGCGGCACCGGGTCTCGCTCCCCAGGTTGGCAGGGTAGGCCTCGTAGACCGCGGCCAGCCGGTCCGGGCCCATCACCACCATGCGCGCCATGAAGAGGTTCTGGTTCTCGGCCAGAAACTGCGGCCGGTGCTGCGCCAGCCGGAACCGCCACAGGGGCAGCCCGTTCTCGTCGAGCACCTTCACCGCGCCGTCGAGGCCCTCTCCGGGCACGTCGTATTCGCGGTGGTCCGCGCAGGTGAGCCGGCCATTCCAGATGAGGCAGCGACGAGACGCGGTGTTGGCAATCTCCCTCATCGCCGTCGTGCCGCCATTGATGACGGTGGTGGCGAAGAACCCCATCATCGACATCCGGCCGTCGGGCTCGATGACGAAGTCGTGCAGGCGCTTCTGCACCGTCTGCCCGGTGGGGTCCGGCGCGTTGAAGGACCAGTCGTACGCGACCGGCGTGGCCGGAGGCTGCACGCAGGTGGCGCCCTGGCAGACGCCGGCCTCGCGGCAGGGCGTGGGCTCGGCGCAGACGAAGCCGTCCGGCGGGTCCCGCTCCACGCACGTACCGTCGATGCAGACCTTCGCGGAGACGCAGGTGCCTTCGCCGCACACGGTGCCGTCCTCCGCAGGCGTGGTGGTGCAGCCTGTGGCCGGGTCACAGACGCCCACGCCGCAGGCGCCGTCACCCGGGCATGGCGGCGCAGGCGGGAACTCACAGCCGGTGACCGCGTTGCAGGTGTTGAGGGTGCACGCGTTGCCGTCGTCACAGACGATGGAGGGCCCCACGCACCTGCCGCCCTGGCAGGTGGCGTCCTGCACGCACGCGCTCCTCGGGTCACACACGGTGTCGTCCGGGAGGACCGTCTCCACGCACTCGCCCAGCGCCGGATCGAAGTTCCAGGTGCTGCACGGGGTGGACGGTTGGCATTCGGGGAAGTCCAGCACCGTGGCGATCAGCAGGAGCTCGTCCCCCGAATTGGAGGCCGAAACCTCGAGGACGCCGCGGTAGATGCCCGGCGCATCGTGGGTGAGCGCCACGCCCACCTTCGTCTCTCCGGCCTCCAGCACCGACGGTGGGCTGACCAGGAGGAAGCCCTCGGGCTCCTCCCACGTCACCGCCATGGGGCTCCTGCCGCGGTTGTAGACGGTAATGCTGCCGGTGATCCCGAGCGACCTGTAGACCGCGCCCAGGTGCTGCGCCTCGCGGGCAAATTGCACCTCGCCGTCCGCGTTGGAGAGCCCTCCACCGCGACACGACCACGACACGACTGCGATCAGCGAGAACACGACCGCGCGCACAGCTACCTCCCGGACTCCGGCCGTCAGGCCTGGATGCTCGCACCGGCCGGTGTCGGACGCCAAGCGGCTTCCACGATGGGACCGGGCCTGCTCGCTATAGTGTCGGGCAGGCCAAGGAGGCTTCATGCCCGTGTCTTCCACCCGGCGACTGTGCGCGCTGCTGGTGCTCATCACCGCGAGCCTGGCCGCAGCGCAGGCGGACGTCCCCCAGCGGCTGGTCTTCCAGGGGCGACTGGTGCGCTCGGACGGCACGCCGGAGACGGCGCCGCAGAACCTCCAGTTCTCGCTCCATGACCAGGCCCAGGGCGGCACGCCCCTGTGGACCGAGACGCACATGGGCGTGACCCTGAGCAACGGCTACTACGCCGTGGAGCTCGGCGCCTCCACGCCTCTGAACGGGCTCTTCGACGGGACCGCGCGCTGGCTGTCGGTGGCGCTGGCTGGTCAGCAGGCCATGGGGGCCCGGCTGCCCATCGCTTCGAGCCCCTACGCCTTGAAGGCGGCCGACGCCGTGAGACTCCAGGGCCAGGAGGCGAGCGACTTCGCCAGCGCCTCGCATTCACACCCTGTGGCGACGCCCTCCAGCGGTGGCTTTCTGAGCGCGGCCGACAAGGCGAAGCTGGACGGCGTCCCCACCGTGTTCGGCAATGGCCTCAACGTGAGCACCAGCAGCGGAGACCTGCGCGTGGACGTGGCCTTCAGCGGCTCCGGCAGCTCGAATTCGGCCGCGCGCTCCAACCACAGCCATTCGCTCCCGGAGCTCAGCTGCTCCCGGCGAAGCGCGCAGGGTTCGTTCAGCGCCGGCGTCACCGCCACCTGCAACTCCGGCGAGGTGCCCACCGGCGGCGGCTGCGAGGACGTGCCCCAGGGCTCTGGCTACACCGTGGACCAGGTGCCGGTGAGCAACGGCTTCCGCTGTGAAGCCTCCGGAAGCGGCGCGCCCTCTACACAGGTCACCGCCTGGGCCGTCTGCTGCCACCTCCAGTGAGCCGCGCCCGGCTGTTCTTCCACATCGCCCTGGGCGGCATCTTCGTTCCGGGGCTGGGCCTGCCGGCGGCGCTGACGCTCGCGCTCATCGCCGCGTACGACCGGCGCGTCCCCGAGGCCGAGCGCGCGTCGCACCGCCGGTGGACCCGTGCGCTGTTCGGGCTGTTCACCCTGGATGTGGTGCTGGTGCTGCTCCTGGTGAGCGTGTTGGGGGGAATGCCGCAGCAGCCGGTGGCTGTGGGCTCGGCGGCGCCGCGGGTGACGCTGGGCGTGCGGATTGAAGCGGGCTCGACTCCGCCCAGGCTGGAGGAGGCCGTCGCGGGCGGCGCGGCCGCAGCAGCGGGCCTGCGCGCGGGTGACGTGGTGCGGCGGGTGGATGAGCAGCAGGTCTCGACCCTGGCGGAGCTGCGCGCGCGGCTCGCCGAGCATTCGCCTGGGGACACGGTGCAGGTCGAGGTGGAGCGCGAAGGCGACCTGCTCAGCGTCGCAGTCCCGCTCGGCGCCCACGTGACCCGGGGCCTGTTCGAGCCGGACCCGGGCTCGACCTGCGCACCTGGGGGAGGTCCCCTGCGACGCGGCTTCATCTTTCCCCTCATCGGCGCGCTGGCGGTCTTCGGGCTCTACGCCTGGGGCCGGCGCCGCGGCATGGACGCGACGGTGCTGTGGGCGGCGCTGCTCCTGGTGGGGGTCTCCGCCGGCGCGAGCGGCGCGTCGCTGTTGACCTGCACGCTCATCGGCGGCCAGGCCGCGGGCACCTTCCTCGTCGGAGTCCTCGCGCAGACGGTGCTGCTCATCGCCGGCGGGCTCTGGCTGTGGCGCCGAGCGCGCCGCAAGGGTTGGGGCCACCGCGCCGAGCGCTCGCCCACCCTCCCCTGGCCGCACGCGGTCGGGCTCGGCGTGCTGTATGGGCTCACCGGCGCGCTGCGCGTCGGCATCTGCGTCCTCGTCTTCACCGCGCTCACGCAGGACGCTGCGCCGGCGCCGTTCGGGGACTCGCCGCTCCACGCCCTGGCGCAGGGACCGTTGGGGCCGTTGGGCTGGGCCCTGTTCATCCTGCCGGTGGTGGTGTTGGGACCCATGGGCGAAGAGCTCTTGTTCCGCGGCGCGGTGTTGCCGTGGCTCGCAGGCTTTCTGCCGAAGGTGGCGGCGCTGGTCATCTCCGCCTCGCTCTTCGCGGTGCTGCACCTGTACTACGGCGCCTTCGTGCTGCTCATCCTCTGGTACGGCGTGGTGCTCGGCTGGGCGAGGTTGGCGAGCGGTGGGCTCAAGGCGCCCATCGCCCTGCACGTGGTGATGAACGGGACCGCGGCGCTGGTGATGCTGCTTCGAGGAGGTTGAGACATGGATGTGACGACGCTGCACTCGGTGGGGCTGGGCGTCTCCTGGTTGGTGAACGTGCTGCTGCGCATCGCGGTGCTCGCCGTGGTGGTGGCGGTGGTGCGCCGACACCGGCCCGAGGCCTCGGCGCCGCTGGTGGTGTGGAGCGTGATGGAGTTGGTGTGGTCGGTCTTCGGCCAGGCGCTCTTCTACGCGGCGAGCTGGTTCGCCGGCCGCGGCGGCGTGGAGTCACTCGTCACCGCCCAGCTCGGCGCGACGGCGGTGAGCACGGTCATCCACATCGCGATGACGGTGCTGCTCGTCTACGCGCTGGTGCGGCTCGCGAAGGCGCCAGCGGTTCGGCCGCCGTCTCCGGCCGTTCACGGCGCGGTCTGAGTCCGCGTCTTCTGTCCGCCTCCCACTTCGGTCTCACCGACGGCGCCGGCGCCGAGGCTGCCGTAGCTCTGCAGGCCGCCTTCCAGCTCCACCACGCCCGCGGCCGGCGCCAGGGTCGCCTGCTCGAGCAGGAGCGGCGGCTGGCACACCCCGTCCCGGCATTGTTCGGCGCCGAGGCACGGCCGGGAGGGACCGCAGGAGGCTGCCTCACAGGCGCCGCTGCGGCAGACCTGACCGGGCGGACAGGGCGTGATGTTCGCGCAGGCGTCGTCCTGGCCCAGGCACGCGCCGTCTCGACAGACCTCTGCCTGCGCACAGTCTGGGTCCGCGCGGCACGCGGTCACCCCACACGCGCCGTCTCGGCACACCTGCTTCGAAGGACACGCCAGCGCCGCGCACCCGCCGGTGACCACGCAGCGACCGTCGGTGCCGCAGGCCTCGCCGTCGCCACATTCGAGATCCTGCGAGCAGGTCACCACGCTGCACCCGCCCTCGCGACAGACCAGCCCCGGCGCACAGCGCACGCCGAGGCAGGCATCCTGGGCGCAGCGCCCCTGCACGCACGCTTCGGTGGGATGACAGCCGGTGTTCGCCGCGCAGAGGACCACGCGGCAGACGCCGGCCCGGCAACGCTCACCCTCCGCGCAGCGCACGCCGATGCAGGCGTCGTCCACGCAGGTGTCACTCGCGCAGACCTGGCCTGCGCCGCAAGAGACGTCACCGCACTGGGAACTCAGGCACCTGCCCTCCACGCAGCGCTGCGCCTTTGGACAGACGAGGCCCTCACACAAGGGCTGCGCGGTGAGTGGCGGAGCGGTGGGACAGCCGGCAACGAGCAGCACCAGGCCCAGCGCGGACCCGACGGTCACAGCTCGGCGGCCGGAGCGAGCGCAGGTCAGGGCAACCTCCCGGAGCGGTCCGCGGGCGGCAGGCTCAACGGCTCGGGTGGGCGCAGCGCCAGGGCCGCGGCCACGCCTCCGCCGATGACCACCGCAGCGCCAGCCACCCACAGTGGCCAGCGGGTTCGCCTCGTCGAGTCCGTGGGCTCAGGGTCCTCCGGCCACGCGCGCGCCGGCGCTTCCTCCACCTCCGGCACGAGCGCCACGGGGGCGCGCGCGGTGGCAGCGAACCTCGAGGGCACATCCGCCGAGCCGTCACCCAGGAGCTCACCGCCGCCTGCATCCAACACGCGGGCGAAGGCGCGCACCTCCTTCCACGGTTCGACCTCCAGGCGCGCAGGGCCGGGAGCGTGCGCCTGTGCGCGCAGCGAGGCGTCCTCCCCTGGCATCGAGTGGAGCTCCACGATGTCCGCCGCGGGGAGCAGGCCGGTCAGAATCGCGCTGACCTCGCCTGTGCGTTCGTCGCGCGTCACCGCCAGCTCCGCGGGCGCCTTCTTCACCGCCCTGAGCGCCGCCTCGAACGGCCGGGAGATCTTCGGACCAAGCGCGGTGTTCACCTTCGCGGTCGGGTCGAGGACGAGCAAGGTCTCGAACATACGCTGGGCGCCCGCTGCGTCCCCCAGGTACGCGAGGCACAGGCCGAGACCGCGGTAGGCCCGGGTACGCTCGTCGCGGCTCCCAGGGGCCGAGAGCGCGCGGCGGTAGAGCTTCGCCGCTTGTTCGAACTCGAGATCTTCGAACGCGTGTTCAGCGGCTTCCAGCGCCGTGGGGACCTGGGCTTGCACCGTGCCCACCGCAGCGCAGACGCAGACGAGGAAGACGCAGGCGAGCAGGCGGGCGCGACGCACAGGCGAACGCTAACCCTTCTTCAGACCTCTATAGAAATAGAGGAGAGATCCAAGAGGTCATGACCGTAGAGGCGTCGATCTTGTGGGGAACTGCCCAAGTCCGCGTCACTCAAGCGGATTCGCAGATCGCAACCTGTGGACGGCAGCGGCGGTTACCCACACCTGGCCACAGGGGTCGGACACCTGCCGCCTTTTTCCACACCCTTCCCCTGCGGCCTCCAGTATCCGTCCACACCTTCTTCCACAGGCGCGATTCCGATGGCGACGGACGACGAGATTCCCCAGGGCCGGCTGCAGCGTTTCCGGAAGATGGCCGGTATGGCCACGAGCGTGGGCGCGGGGCTGGCCGCTGACCGGGTGCGCAAGCTTTTTGGTGGCCAGGGTTCTGGGCACGAGCTCGCGGCGAAGCGGATCCTGGAGACGCTCGGCGGGTTGAAGGGCGCGGCCTTGAAGGCCGGACAGACGCTCTCGCTCTTCGCGGACACGCTGCCCCCCGAGGCGCGCCTGGTGATGGGCAAGCTCTTCTCCCAGGCGCCCACCCTTCCCTTCGAGAAGGTTGGGCCGGTGCTGCAGGCGGAGTTGGGCGCTTCGGTGGAGGCGCTCTTCGCCGAGTTCTCGCGCGAGCCGCTCGCCGCCGCGTCTTTGGGACAGGTGCACGCGGCGAAGCTTCACACCGGCGAGGACGTGGTGGTGAAGGTGCAGTACCCGGGCGTGGCGGAGGCGCTCGAGGACGACCTGAAGAACCTGGAGTCGATGTTGGGCGCCCTGGGGATGAGCGGGCTCATCGACTCGGGGACCTACGCGCAGGAGATCCGCACCGAGATTGGCGGCGAGCTGGACTATGAGCGGGAGCGCGCGTTCCTGGACCGCTTCCACACCCTCTACGCCGAGTGGCCGGACCTCAGCGCGCCGAAGGCGTATCCGGAGCTGTGCACGAAGCGGGTGCTGGTGCTCGAGCGCTTCTTCGGGCCGACCCTGGCGAAGGCCTGTGCAGACGCGGACGCGGGGCACGCGCAGTGGACGGAAGAAGAGCGGTGGCGCCGGGCCGAGCAGATGGTGCGGGCCACCTGGGGTCCATGGATTCGCCACCGCGCCATCCACGCGGACACCCACCCGGGCAACTTCATCCTCCGGGAGGACGGGCGGTTGGGCGTGCTCGACTTCGGCTGCGTGAAGAACGGCAGCGAGGCGTTCCATGCGGCGAGCCTCGAGGTGCTGGACGCATCTTTGGGCGGGCCTTCGCCGGACTGGGTGGCGGTGATGCGCAAGGGCGGCTTCACGGTGAACCTGGGTGAGGACAAGGCGCGGGCGCTGCTCGAGGAGATTGTGCAGCTGAGCCGAGGGCCGGTGGAGGGCTTCCGGGACTTCTCCGGGGACGACACCCTGATGAAGCTGGCGGGGCTCAAGCGGTCCCGGCCTTTGGACCTGGTGCGCATCAAGCCTCCGGCGGAGGCGCTGCTGGTGGGGCGCGCGCTCGGAGGCCTCCTGCAGAACCTGAAGCTGCTGCGGGCGAAGGGAGATCTGCGGCCGGTGTTCCGGGAGCTCCTCGAAAAGCGGTAGGGTTGGGGCTCGCTGTTGCCCCTGCCGACCCGACCATGGACGACCTCTACCGCGGCCAACACATCGGTAAGTACGAGGTGCTGGCACAGCTCAGCATCGGCGGGATGGCGGAGCTGTTCCTCGCCTTCACCGCGGGCCCCGGCGGCTTTCGCAAGTACGTCGTCGTCAAGCGCATCCTCCCGGACGTCAAGGGCGACGAGCAGTTCGTGAAGATGTTCCTGGACGAGGCCCGCATCACCGCGGCCTTGAGCCACCCGAACATCGCGCAGGTGTTCGACCTCGGAGAGGAGGAGGACGGGCTCTACCTGGCCATGGAGTTCATCTCCGGCCAGAACCTCAACCAGGTCGCGTCGGCATGTAACCGGGCGAAGCGCACCATCCCGCTGGGCTTCTCCTGCACGGTGGCGCGGGACGTCCTCAACGCCCTGCACTACGCGCACACGTTCACCGACCCGGTGGGCAGGAGCTACCCGGTCATCCACCGCGACGTCGCGCAGAAGAACGTGATGGTGACCTACGACGGCACCACCAGGCTGCTCGACTTCGGCATCGCCAAGGTGCGCGGGAAGCTCGGGCGCACCGGCCAGGGGATGGTGAAGGGAACCACCGGGTACATGTCTCCGGAGCAGGTGCGCGGCGAGGAGATTGACGGCCGCAGCGACATCTTCTCCGCCGGGGTGATGCTGCACGAGATGCTCTCGGGCCAGCGGCTCTTCTCCGCGCCCACCGAGGTCGAGGAGATGAAGCTCATCCTCGAAGAGCCCATCCCGAAGCTGCACGCGCTCAATGAGCTGGTGCCGGAGGCGGTGTCGGACGTGGTGGCACGGGCGCTCGCGCGCGAGCGGGCGGACCGGTTCGGGACGGCGCGGGACATGGCGCGGGCCCTGGAGAAGGCCTGCGGGCCAATCCTCTTCGACCAGGAGCAGATCGCCGTCCTGATGAAGGAGCTGTTCGAAAAGAAGATGGCCGCCACCCGGGCGCTCCTCGAATCTGCCGGTGAATCGAAGGCGGAGGCGCAGCAGTTGGCGCACGCGGCAGTGGGCCAGCTCAAGGGCGACGCGGGGATGGACTTCGAGGAGAGCGTGGTCGGCCGGAGGCCGGGCGCGCGGGTCAATGGCAAGCCGAAGGCGCGGGTGAAGGCGCAGCCGGACCTGCCGCGGGACACCAACGTCCGCCCCACCCTGCCGGCGCCGGATACCAAGGTGGAGGGTGGTGTCGCCGGGGGTGAAGAGGCGCGCTCGGGTCGCTGGGGAACGGTGGCCGCGCTCGCGGTGGCGGTGATCATCGTGGGCGGGGGCTTCGGCGTGTGGAAGCTGGTGTTCGCGCTGCCGCCGGCGGCGGAGGACCGGCTGGACCCCTCTGCGGCCGAAGCAAAACCCCTCCCGCTCTGGCAGGACCCGAGGCTCGGCGTGTTCGGCGAGAGCGCTGCCACGGACGGCGGCCCGACAGCCGCGGGCGCGACTCCCAGCGGCCAGGGGACAGCTGGCGCGCAGACGGCGGACGCGGAGTCAGGCGGGAAGAAGCAGCGCAAGGCGGCGGAAGGAACGCTGACGCTCATCACCATCCCCGAGGCCACGGTGCTGCGCGGTAAGCGGGAGCTGGGCAAGACCCCGCTGTTCAATCAGGCGCTGCCGGCGGGGACGCACCTGCTGCGGCTGCGCGGACCGGATGGGAAGACCCGCGTGCTCTCCACGCCCATCAAGGCAGGGGAGAACACTGCGTTCCGGGTGGTGCTGGCGGAGCTGCCGAGCGAGTAGGTCTTCGCCGGGATGGCTCTGCGTTGAGGGAAGCGGCTACCGACGAGCTCGTCGTCGGCACGGATGGTCATGCACGAGGCTCGTGTCGTAAATGGCCGGGTCGGCAGGAGGCTCTCCGGTTCCGCGGCTTCACGCGTCACAGCCAGATGCGCAGGCTCAGCGTGCCGTACGGGTATCGCGTCCGCTCCAGGAGCGCGCCGCCGCCTTCGAGGGCGATGGAGAAGTAGTGCGCGGGGGTGAGGAACTTGAACGGCATCCACGGGAAGTAGTCGAGCCGCAGGCCGGCGGTGAGGCCCATCCCGCCTCGTCGGAGGGGCAGCACATCCAGCCTGGGTGAGAGCAGGAAGCCGTCGAACAGCGGCCATGGCGAGGCGACGCCGGTGCGCAGCGTTCCGGCGAAGTACTCGGCGCTGATGGAGAGGTGGCCAGCCAGCACCGGCGGGATGAGCTCGAGACCGAGCTGTCCCATGCCGGTGCCCAGGGTCACGCCCTGCGTGGCGCGGTGAAGGCCGCCGCCGGCGTAGGGGACGACGCGCAGGCGCCGCCCCATCTCGCAGGTGCCAGTGCAGACGTCTGCCTTGCCGGGACCGGGGCCACAATCGCCTATCGAGACGGTGCAGATCTCATACGGCGCGCATTCCTGGTCGCTCATGCAGATGCCGTCGTCGTCGCCGTATTCGTCGTCGACGACTTCGTCGGCCCAGGCCAGCGGCGCTGTCAGGAGGAAGAGCAGGGTGAAGGGGATGGCAAGTCGAATGGGCATGATTGGGATGAGGCGTATGCAGGATCCGCCGCGCCTCACCGCGTGAAACGCGCAGGCGACACGGGGGATCTCCTTCGGTAGTGAAAGCCTGGACCGACCGGAACCCGGACGCCAGCCGACCGAATCTGGTGCATCCATTTCGTCACGTATGTTTGCAGTTCGGACACCCGCTCCCAGTGACTGACTGGTGCTGGCACAGCCGCTGCTCACCTCCTGCGTAAACCCGCGCGGCCACTGAAACTTTGCCGTGACAGGAGGGGTCGATGGGAACGTGGAGACTGGCGCTGGTGGCAGGCTTCGTCGCAGTCGTTGCCGCCTGTGGCACCGAGCAGGACCTCGCGCTCGATTCCGGATTGCCTCCGGAAGATCCACGCAGCGAGGAGCTCCGCCAGATGGACGCGGCGCTGGGCTCGCTCAACATGCACAACCTCCTCACCGACGAGGACATGGCCGGCTTCGACTGGGTCACCGTCGCGCAGGTGCAGAGCTTTTTGCAGTCCAAGGGCAGCTTCCTCGCCGGCTACACCGACCCGGCCTGGGGCAAGACCGCCGCCCAGCTCATCGTCCAGCGCAGCCGCGCGTACGGCATCAACCCGGTCTACATGCTCGCGCGCATCGAGACCGAGTCCGGGCTCGTCCGCAGCGGCACCTCGAAGAACCTCGCCAAGGCCACCGGCTGCGCCTGCCCGGACTCCGGCGGCTGCAGCGCGTCCTGGTCCGGGTTCGGCAATCAGATCGAGTGCTCGGCCATGAAGTTCCGCGGCTACCTGAGCGACCTCGAGGCAGGCGGCACCACCATCAGCGGCTGGAAGAAGGGCGTGGCGAAGAAGACGTCCGACAACTGCTGGGTCACCCCCGCGAACAACGCCACCGCGGCGCTCTACACGTACACCCCGTGGGTCGGCGCCTACGCGTCGCAGTGTGGCACCAGCCAGTGGGGCGGCTCGTCGCTGGTCGCGCTGCTCTACGGGAACTTCAAGGCGAGCTCCCTCTGGGCGCCGCCGCCGCCTCCTCCCCCGGCCGCGCTCATCGTCGACAGCCACAACGCCCAGAACGACCTGGATGTGGCGAAGGTCACCCTCTCCAGCAACTGGACGTCCACTTCGGCCACGGCGGGCTACTACGGCGTGGGCTACCACTTCGCTTCGGCTGCGCCCGTCTCCGACACCGTGGACTTCTGGTTCTACCTCCCGGCCGCCGGGACGAAGACCATAGACGCGCGCTGGACGGCGGGCGGCAACCGCACCACCGCCGCGCCGTTCATGGTGGTCAACGCCAACGGCACCCTGCTCGGCACCGTCTACGCCAACCAGCAACAGCACGGCGGCAAGTGGAACAAGCTCGGCACCTGGAGCTTCAGCAAGGGATGGAATCGCGTCCGCTTGTCCCGCTGGACCAGCGCTTCCGGCGTGGTGATTGCCGACGCGGTGCGGATCCGCTGAGCGACGAGCGGGTGGCTGCGGTCGCGGTGGCGGTCGGCGCCACGCCGCGCGTGACGCGGCGACCGGGACCAGGGAGCGGAGGACACCCTCTTCCCGCGCGCGACGGCGCGAACTGCTCAAGAGTTGGAGAGCTCAGGCGCGGTGGCGGGATGAGAGTCTCGGAGTCTTGAGGGGTTTTCTCGAACGCGCGCGGGGCCAGGGTCCCTCGGTCTGCTTCGAGGCCAGAACGTCCTGGTGCGGTCGAGCGGCTTCCGGGTCAGGCTCCACGCGAGTCGTCGGCCGCGCTCGGGCGGAGAGGTGAGTCGCGCCACGCAGTGAGCGAAGACGGCGCATGGTGCAGCAGGTGGCTCGGCCACCTGACCCAGAGGCTCGCGTGGGTGGCCGGTGGTCCCGCCAGTCGCCTCTCGTTCGCCGAGTCGAGTACGGCGAGGAGGACGCGCGAGACCAGACCGGGATGAAGAGCCGCTCTGGAGAGGTGGCGTCGGACGCAAGGGCGTCCCTCCCCCCTCGAGGCTGGCTGGTGACAGGGTTCGAGCCGTCGCCCGCGAGGTCGCCTGGCGGCTCGGCGCGCAGAGGCACGCGACGGGCCTTGCCCTCACGATGGAATCCCGGGAGACGCGGAGCGCTTCGCCGAGAGCTAGAGCACGCCCAGCTTGTGGTGCAGCTCCGCCACTTCCTTCTTCAATTGCGCAGAGGTGGCCAGCTGCGTCTCCACCTTCCGGCACGCGGCGAGCACGGTGGAGTGGTCCTTGTTGAAGCGCTGGCCGATCTCCGGGAAGGAGGCCTTGGTCAGCGTGCGGCACAGGTACATGGCCATCTGCCGTGCGTGGCTGACCTGCTTCATCCGCCGGTCCTGGCGCAGGTCCTCCACCGCCACCTTGAAGTAGCGGGCGCATTCGCGCTGGATCTGCTCGATGTCCACCGGCCGGTTGTGCGGGAGGATGTCCTTGAGCACCTGGGCCGCGAACTCTTCGGTGATGGGCTGCCCGGTGAGGGAGTGCACGGCGGAGATCTTCACCAGCGCCCCTTCCAGCTCCCGGACGTTGCGC